>CAZQBJ010000009.1:0-7758 GCA_964591465.1 uncultured Brevundimonas sp. | reverse complement strand
GTGCGGTCGCAGGTGCTGGACGAGGCGCACGGCTGGGTCGCCGACCTGGGCGCGCTGGACCGGGCGCTCAAGGCGGCGGCGGCCGAGCTCGATCACGGCATGCTCAACGAGAAGCCGGGGCTGGAGCGCCCGAGCCTTGAGAATCTGTGCCTGTGGTTCGCCAACCGGCTGCGGCCCGAATGGCCGGGGCTGTGCCGCATCCAGGTCGCCCGCCCGACGATCAACGAGCGGTGCGTGCTGACCCTCTAGTCGTCGACCCGATACCGGCGGCAGTCCTCGCGCGACCCTTCGCGCACCCGCCGTTCGCAGGCGCGCCGTTCGGCTCGCATGGTTTCTTCGTCCGAGGTGGTGACGGCGTCAAAGCCTGCGCCGACCGCCGCTCCGGTGACCTTGGCGCCGGCGCCAACGACCGCGCCGGCCGCCCCGACGGCGCTCCCGACGACGCACCCCTGCAGCAGGATCGCGGCGCCCAGCAGGGCGGAGACGGCGAGGGTGCGGGTCATGGGCGGTCTCCCGGTTCGGACCCGCAACCCTCGCATCAGATCATGGACGGAAGATGACCGTCCCTAGCGGCTGTCGACCATCACCAGCTCGGCGTCGGCCAGGGCCTTGATGGTGATCTCGGCCTCATCCTTGATCGCCGCCCCGTCGCGCGCACCCAGCGCCACCCCGTTGACCTCCACCTGGCCGACGGCCGGCACCAGATAGGCGTGGCGGCCTTCGCCCAGCGGATAGCTGATCGTCTCGCCGGTCTTCAGGGTCGCGCCCAGCACCCGGGCGTCGGCGTTGATCTTCAGCGCGTCGTCGGCCGGATCGCCCGAGGCCATCACGGTGAAGCGGCCCGACCGGTCGCTCTTGGGGAATTCCCGCTGGCCCCAGGACGGCTCGGCGCCGGGCCGGTCGGTCTGGATCCAGATCTGGAACAGGGTCGTGGTCTCGTCCTCCAGATTGTACTCCGAGTGGCGCACGCCGGTCCCGGCGCTCATCACCTGCACGTCGCCGGCCTCGGTGCGCCCGCGGTTGCCCATCGAATCCTCGTGGGTCACGGCGCCGGTGCGGACATAGGTGATGATCTCCATGTCGGCGTGCGGGTGGGGCGGAAAGCCGGTCCTGGGCGCGATCTCGTCGTCGTTCCACACGCGCAGCCGGCCCCAGGACATCCGGTTGGGGTCGAAATAGTTCGAGAACGAGAAGTGGTGGCGGGCCTTGAGCCAGCCATGGTCCGCGCCGCCGAGGCTGGCGAAGGGTCGAACGTCGATCATCGTGGGGCTCCCGAAAGGAAAATGGTCTGTTGGTCCCCCATATAAGTAACAGGCCCGGTTGCGAAAGGGGTCTATCCCGTCTGCCCCCGATGCCGCAGCATGGCGTCGGCCAGCACGCAGGCGGCCATGGCCTCGACCACCGGCGCCCCGCGAATGGCCACGCAGGGATCGTGGCGGCCTTTGGTGCGCACCTCGACCTCCTGGCCGTCCCGGTCCAGCGACCGGCGCGGGGTCAGGATCGAGGAGGTCGGCTTGAACGCCACCCGCGCCTCGATCGGCTGTCCGGTGGACACCCCGCCCAGCACCCCGCCGGCGTGGTTGGACAGGAACACCGGCGCCCCGTCGGACCCGCGCCGCATCTCGTCGGCGTTGTCCTCGCCTCTCAAGGCCGCCGCGCCGAAGCCGGCGCCGATCTCGACCCCCTTGGCCGCGTTGATCGACATCAGGGCCGCGGCCAGTTCGGCGTCCAGCTTGCCATAAACCGGCGCGCCCCAGCCGACCGGGACGCCCTCGACCCGAAGGGCGACCACCGCGCCGATGGACGAGCCGGCCTTGCGCACCCCGTCCAGATAGGCCGCCCAGTCGTCGGCCACGGCGGCGCTCAGGGCGCGCAGTTCGTTGCCCGCCGGCGCCGCCCAGTCGAGGTCCTCGTCGGCGATCCGGTGCGGGCCCAGCTGGACCACGCCCGAGCGGAACCTCACCCCGTCCCCCAGCACCTTGCGCGCCACCGCCCCGGCGGCCACCCGGCTGGCCGTCTCGCGGGCCGAGGCCCGGCCGCCGCCGCGCGGATCGCGCACCCCGTACTTGGCGAACCAGGCATAGTCGGCATGGCCCGGCCGGAAGGCGCGGGCGATCTCGTCGTAGTCCTTCGAGCGGACGTCCTCGTTACGGATCAGGATCGAGATCGGCGCCCCGGTGGTCACCGGCCCGGCCCCGTCGTCGTAGGTGCCCGACAGGATCTGCGCCGCGTCCGCCTCGCGCCGCTGGGTGACGAAGCGGCTGGCGCCGGGCCGGCGCGCGTCCAGCCACGGCTGGATGTCCGCCTCGCTCAGCGGGATGCCCGGCGGGCATCCGTCGATCACGCAGCCGATCGCCGGCCCGTGGCTCTCGCCCCAGGTGGTCACGCGAAACAGATGGCCGAAGCTGTTGTGGGACATGGTCGCAGCCTTACACGCCGGTCGCCCCGACCGCGAGTGGCCGTCAGGCCGCCAGCGGCCGCGCCCAGACGGTCTCGAACCGGTGCAGCAGGTCCCGCGCCGGGCTGGGGCAGGCCTCCTCGGCTCTCAGGGTGACGAATAGATGCCCCTGCCGCCGCGGGCCGCGGGCCGGCAGGCCCAGGTCGCGCAGGCGCAGCCGCACCGGCTGGGCCATGCCCGCGGTCACCCAGGCCGAGCGGGGCCCGGCGTGGGTCTCGATCTCCACCCGCCCGCCGTCGCGCAGCACCCGCGGCTCGACGGGGGCGGTCATGTACAGGTCGTCGCCGACCACCGACAGGCCGTCGGCCTCGCGGATCAGCACCGGCAGGCACAGGTCCGCCCGCCCGGGGCCCGCCCGGCGCAGCCGCACGTGCTCGCCCGTGCGCAGGGACGGCGGCACCATGACCCGCAGGCTGGTCCCGTCGGCCAGGCGCACCGTCTTGCAAGCCCCGCCCAGCGCTTCCATCGGGCTCAGGGTGATGGCCGGCGGCGGAGGCGGGGCGGGGGCCTCGGGCCGGGCGGTCAGGGCCGGGCGCGGCGCCGGGATTGTCTGGATCAGCCGGTAGGCCTCGATCACCTGGCGAAAGCGCGTCTCGTCCCCGTCCGGAAGGTCCGGCCGGGCCGCCTTGACCGCGGCGCGAAAGGCGGCGGCCGCGGCGGCCGGCTCGCAGGGGCCCTTCAGACCCAGCAGGGCGAAGGCTTCGCGCGGGGTCAGGCTCGGCTCGGCGGCGACGTGCATGGCCAAGCCTAGGGGCGGATATGGTCAAGAGGCGGTTAACCGCGGACTCCCGTTCGCGGAAATGACCCGGGCCCGCGCCCCTCCCGCCGGCCCCCCGCGCGGTCTATACCGGGCCCATGACCGGCCCCCTGATCCCGCCCAGCCCCAGCGACGCCGACTACGCCCGGGCCCACGCCGACAACGCCGACGAGACGATCTTCGCCCGCGAGGATCCGTTCGCCCTGTTCTGCGAATGGCTGGAGGCGGCCAAGCGCGGCGAACCCAATGACGCCAACGCCATGGCCCTGGCGACCGCCGGGCCGGACGGCCTGCCGGACTGCCGCATGGTGCTGCTCAAGGGGCTGGACGACCGGGGCTTCACCTTCTTCTCCAACGCCGAGAGCGCCAAGGGCCTGCAGCTGGCGGCCAATCCGCAGGCGGCCCTGCTGTTCCACTGGAAGTCCCTGCGCCGCCAGGTGCGCGTGCGCGGCCCGGTCGAGCCGGTCGGCGCGGCCGAGGCGGACGCCTATTTCGCCAGCCGGGCCCGCGACAGCCGCATCGGCGCCTGGGCCTCGAAACAGTCCCGCCCGCTGGAGGGCCGTTTCGCCCTCGAGAAGCGCATCGCCGAGTACGGCCTGAAATTCGGCCTGGGCGAGCCGCCGCGGCCGCCGCACTGGACCGGATGGCGGGTGCTGCCGGTGCAGATGGAATTCTGGCGCGACCGGCCCTTCCGCCTGCACGATCGGCTGCAGTTCACCCGCGAGGCCCCCGAGGGGCCGTGGCGCCGCGGTCGGCTGTATCCGTAAAGGCGGCTCAGGCCCCGAAGCGGGCCATGAAGGTCTCGACCGCGTCCTCGGCGATGGCCTCGGGCGTGCGGGTCAGGGCCGCGTCGCCCCCGACCAGCGGCGCCAGAAAGGCCGGGTGCTCGATCATGCCCATCAGCTGGCCGGCCGCCCACGCCGGTTGCTCGACCCGCAGCTCGCCCTCGGCGGTCAGCTCCGTCAGCGCCTCGATCAAGGCCTCGGCGAGCTCCAGCCGGCCGCGCTGGTGGAAGGTGTCGGCCGCCCGGCCGAACGACCGCCGCTCGGCGGCCACCAGCCGATAGACCGCCCGCACGCACGGGTCGCTCATGAAGCGGGCGTAGGCCACGGCGAAATCGGTGATCCGCCGGCGCGCCGGACCGGTCAGCTCGCGCACCGGCGCCAGGCGACGCGAGAACTCGTCGGCCGCGTCGTCCAGCACCCAGCTGAACAGGTCCCGCTTGCCGGGGAAGTGGGTGTACAGGGTGGCGGTCGAAATGCCGGCGTCGCGGGCCACCGCCTCCATGCCGGTTCCAGCGAAGCCCTCGGCCATGAAATGCCGGCGCGCGACGCGCAGGATCATGCGCCGCTTGCTCTCCGCCTCGTTCGCCGGTTCTCCGTCCGCCATTGCGTCGCGCCGCGCTCTCAGCCGGCGTCTAACCCCCATCTGCCCGGCCGGACCATCGCAAAGCCGGGGACGCCGTTCAATAGAGCGAACCGGGTTCTTTCACCAGCCGCCCTCCCGCCCCAGCCCGGCGAGCAGCGGATGGGCCAGCACCGGCGCCGCCAGCTGGGCGACCTTCAGCGGGTCCTCCAGCCGCACGGCCGCGGTCTCGTCCGCCACCACCAGGTCGGCCAGCGCCCGCGACGGGGCGGTGAACCGCTCGTGGCCCGGCCGCACGGTGGACAGGTACTGGGCGATGACCGAGTCGGCGCTGCGCCCCCGCTCGGCCTGGTCGCGCAGCAGCCGGCGGATGAAGCGGATGTCCGCCGGCGTGTCGACGAACACCTTCAGGTCGAACAGGGCCGCCACCTGCGCGGTGCACAGCAGATGGGTCCCCTCGACCACCACCGCCGGCGCCGCCGGCGCCGGCTGGCCTCCCGGCCGCCGCCGGTGGTCGTGGAATGAATAATCCGGCGCCGTCACTGGCCGCCCGGCCTTCAGCTCGGCCAGGTCGCGGGCCAGCAGCCCGTGATCGCGCGCGGCCACGTCGTCGAAGTCGAAGGTCGCCGGATCGAATCCGGGGAGGGACCCGGCGTCCCGGTAGTACCAGTCCTCGCGCATCAGCGTCGCCCGGGGGGCGAGGGCGGCGACCAGGGCCTCGGCCAGGGTGCTCTTGCCCGAGCCGGAACCCCCGACGATGGCGATCAGGATGGACATGGCGCTCCTTGCAATTGCGGCCGCCGGGTGACGTTACGGCAACCCCTCCGGAGGGCCGGAATCGCCGCCGATCCCGTTGCTTATCAGCACTCGGTGCATATAGCTTGGCGCCAAGCGCGGCGGTACCGAACAAGCCGCGCAGCATTCGAGGGACGCTGATGCAGGGATTGATGCAGGACTGGCCGCTGACGGTCGACCGGATCCTGAACCACGCGCGGGACTGGCACGGCAATCGCGAGGTCGTCAGCCGCTCGGTCGAGGGACCGGTGGTGCGCACCACCTACGCCGAGATTCACGAGCGCGCCCGCCGCGTGTCCAACGCGCTCAAGGCCTGGGGCGTCAAGCCGGGCGACCGCATCGGGACCCTCGCCTGGAACACCGGCCGCCACATGGAGGCCTGGTACGGCATCATGGGCATCGGGGCGGTCTGCCACACCCTGAACCCGCGCCTGTTCCCCGAACAGTTGGCCTACATCATCAACCACGCCGAGGACCGGGTCATCTTCACCGACCTGACCTTCGTGCCGCTGCTCGAGGCGGTGCTGCCGCACTGCCCCAAGGTCGAGCGCGTGGTGGTGATGACCGACGAATGGTCGATGCCGCAGAGCAAGCTGCCGCAGGCCGAATGCTACGAGCAGGTGCTGGCCGAACAGTCGGCCGACTGCCAGTGGGGCGGGCTGGACGAGAACGCCGCCTGCGGCCTGTGCTACACCTCCGGCACGACCGGCGACCCGAAGGGCGTGCTGTACTCGCACCGCTCGAACTTCCTGCACACCCTGATCACCCTGCAGGCCGACGTCATGGGCGCCTCGTCGCGCGACGTCATCCTGGCCATCGTGCCGATGTTCCACGCCAACGCCTGGGGCCTGGCCTTCAGCGCCCCGGCCGTGGGCGCCCGGCTGGTCATGCCGGGGCCGAAGATGGACGGGGCCTCGATCCACGAACTGATCGAGACCGAGCAGGTGACCTACACGGCCGCCGTGCCGACCGTCTGGCAGGGGCTGTTGCAGCATCTGCGCGACACCGGCGGCAAGCTGACCACCCTGAAGAAGGTGCTGATCGGCGGATCGGCCGTGCCGCCGGCCATGATCCGGGCCTTCTGGGACGACTACGGGGTCGAGGTGGTGCAGGGCTGGGGCATGACCGAGACCTCGCCGGTCGGCACCGTCTCGAACATGAGCCCCGAGCTGGCCCAGCTGCCCTACGAGGAGCAGATCCCGCACCGGGCCAAGCAGGGCCGCCCGCCGATCGGCATCGAGCTGGCGCTCAAGACCGAGGCCGGCGAGCGCCTGCCGCACGACGGCCAGGCCTTCGGCCGGCTGATGGTGCGCGGCCCGACGGTGGCGGCCGGCTATTTCAAGGGCGTCGGCGGCCAGATCCTCGACGACGAGGGCTTCTTCGACACCGGCGACGTGGCCACCATCGACCCGGCCGGCTACATGCAGATCACCGACCGGGCCAAGGACGTGATCAAGTCCGGCGGCGAGTGGATCAGCTCGATCGACGTCGAGAACATCGCCGTGGGCCACCCCAAGGCGGCCCTGTGCGCGGTGATCGGCGTGGCCCATCCCAAGTGGGACGAGCGGCCCCTGCTGGTGGTCAAGCTCAAGGACGGCCAGACCGCCGACAAGCAGGAGTTCATCGATTTCCTGACCGGCAAGATCGCCAAGTGGTGGCTGCCCGACGACGTGGTCTTCGTCGACGACATCGCCCTGGGCGCCACGGGCAAGATCGACAAGAAGGTTCTGCGCGAGCAGTTCAAGGACTATCGTCTGCCGACCGTCTGATCTCGTTCCGGGGAGGGAGCCATGACCGGTTCGCCCGTCGCGCGGCGCAAGGCCGCAGCCGCCTATGTGCGCCTGGCCCTGGTCGTCGGCCTTGTGGCGCCGGTGCTGGTCGGGGTCGGCGCCTTCGCCACCAAGAGCGGCCTGCTGACGGCGGAGGTCGGCTATGACCGGCTGGTGCTGGGCTGGGCGGCGCTGGCGGCCCGCATCGGCGCGGCGGCCGGCCTGCTGGCCGTGGCCGCCAGCCTGACGGACCTGCGGCGTCTGCTGCCCTGGGCCCTGGCCGCCCTGGTCATTCCCTGCGCGACCCTGGCCGGCTTCCTCGTGTTCGAGCGGGCCCAGGCCGACAGGCCGCCGGTGCACGACGTCTCGACCAACTGGGACGAGCCGCCGAACTTCTCGAATCAGATGATGGCCCGCCGAGGCCTTTCGGCCGCCCCGGTCGAGGCCAGCCCGACGGTCCCGGCCGATCTGGGCCCGCCGTGGGGCGGCCAGACGGTGGCCGCGATCAACGCCCGGACCTGCCCCGGCGCCGCGCCGGTCCCCCGTCAGGTGTCGCCGGACGAGGCCGCCCGCGCGCTCGAGCAGACCGGCGTCCAGGTCATCGGCCGCGCCCC
>CAZQBJ010000008.1:0-26319 GCA_964591465.1 uncultured Brevundimonas sp. | reverse complement strand
CAGACCATCGCCTGGGAGCAGATCAAGGCCGAGGAGCGCAAGGGCCGTGACAAGCACGGGGTGCTGGACGACGTGCCGGTCGGCCTGCCCGCCCTGACCCGCGCGGTGAAGCTGACCCGGCGGGCGGCCCGCGTCGGCTTCGACTGGCCCTCGACCCGCGAGGTGTTCGACAAGGCGCGCGAGGAACTGGCCGAGCTCGAGGCCGAAATCGCGGCCGGCGACGACGGCAGGGTGCGCGAAGAGCTTGGCGACTTCCTGTTCGTGATCGCCAATCTGGCCCGCAAACTTGAAGTGGAGCCTGAAGACGCCCTGCGGGCCGCCAACGCCAAATTCGTCCGCCGCTTCGCCTTCATCGAGGCCGAACTGGCGAAGGACGGACGGACGCCGGAGCAATCTGACCTGGCCGAGATGGACGGGTTGTGGAACGTGGTGCGAGCGGAGGAGAAGGCCTAAGGCCCGGCCGTCAGCTCGGGATCACATCGGGGAACAGCCGCTCGAACCGCCCCTGGGCCGCTGGATGCAGCCGCACCACCACATGGGTGCGGCCGCTCTCGTCCTGATCGCGGAAGGTGACGCGGCCGTTCTCGTACAGCCAGGCCAGGGCCTCGCCCTGCGACGGATCAAGCGTCAGGCGCAGCTCAGGTTCGTCGTCGATCATCGCCGCGATGGCTTCACGCAGGGCTTCGATCCCCTCCCCCGTCCAGGCCGAGACGGCCACGGCGCGGCCGTCGGAGCGGGCGGCTGTGGCGATCACCCGCTCGCGCTCGTCCTCGTCCAGCCGATCGATCTTGTTCCACACCTCCAGCACCCGGCGCTCGCGCCCCTCGGCCGCCGGAATCATCTCCAGCACCTTGGTGACGTCGCGCTTCTGGGCCTCGGTGTCGGGACTGGAGATGTCGCGCACATGTAGGATCAGGTCCGCCTCGCCGACCTCCTCGAGCGTGGCGCGGAAGGCGGCCACCAGTTCGTGCGGCAGGTCCGAGATGAAACCGACCGTGTCGGCCACGATGGCCGGCCGGCCCTGCGGCAGCCGAATCGTCCGCTGGGTGGTGTCCAGGGTGGCGAACAGCAGGTCCTTGGCCAGCACCTCGGACCCGGTCAGGCGGTTGAACAGGGTGGACTTGCCGGCGTTGGTGTAGCCGACCAGAGCCACCGCCGGGAACGGCACGCGGGCCCGCGCCTTGCGGTGCAGACCGCGGGTGCGGCGGACTTCCTCCAACTCGGCCTTCAGCCGCACGATGCGGTCGGCGATCAGGCGCCGGTCCAGTTCGATCTGGGTTTCGCCGGGGCCGCCGGTCGAGGACGTCCCGCCGCGCTGGCGCTCCAGGTGGGTCCAGGTCCGCACGAGGCGCGAGCGTTCGTATTCCAGCCGGGCCAGTTCGACCTGCAGCCGCCCCTCGCGGGTGCGGGCCCGACGGCCGAAGATCTCGAGGATCAGGCCCGAGCGATCGATCACCTTGGCGTCCCAGGCCTTCTCCAGGTTGCGCTGCTGGACCGGGGTCAGGGCGTCGTCGATGACCACCACCTCGGCCTCGGCGGCGCGCACCAGGGCGGCCAGCTCGTCGACCTTGCCGCGCCCGAACAGGGTGGCCGGCGTGACCTTGCGGATGCGCGCGACCTCGGCTCCGCGCACGTCCAGATCCAGCGCGCGGGCCAGGCCGACGGCCTCCTCCAGCCGCTCCTCGGCCAGGCGGCCAGGCTCGGCGCGGCCGTCCGGGTGGATAACCAGGGCCCGGGTCGGCGGGACGGAATGATCGATCAGGGGCGTAGCCAGGGCGGGTCTCGAATGGGCTCGGGTGAAAGGGTCTAGCGCGCGCCGACGCCAGCGGGCGTCCGGCGCGTCGTTCGTTCGTCCGCCCCGCGCGCCATCACTCCTCGTCCGACTCCGGCTCGTACAGCTGGACCGGCTGGGCGGGCATGATGGTCGAGATGGCGTGCTTGTAGACCAGCTGGGACTGGCCGTCGCGGCGCAGCAGGACGCAGAAATTGTCGAACCAGGTCACCACCCCCTGCAGCTTGACCCCGTTGACCAGGAAGATGGTCAGGGGCGTGCGGGCCTTGCGGACCGTGTTGAGGAAGGTGTCCTGCAGGTTCTGTTTTCTGTCTTGGGACATGACCGGGTTTTTCCCTTGGTTGTTCTTGTTGGATCGGTCGCCACGTCCGACGCCGCCTCCGACCCTAGGCCCGGGGGCGACCCCACCGCAACGGTTGGCTAGACGGCCTTGTTCCGGGCCTGCTCCAGATAGAGGTCCCGCAGCCGCAGCGTCAGGGGGCCAGGCCGCCCGTCGCCGATCTTCAGTCCGTCGATCGACACGACCGGCATGACGAAGGCCGACGCGGCGGTGAAGAAGGCTTCCTTCGCCTGTTTCGCCTCCTCGACCGAGAAGGCCCGCTCCTCCACCGGCAGCCCTTCGGCCGCGGCCAGCTCCAGCAGCGCATGCCGCGTGATGCCGCGCAGGATGTTGGCCTGGGTGTCGCGCGTGCGCAGGCGGCCCTCGGCGTCGACGATCCAGGCGTTGGTCGAGGAGCCCTCGGTGACCAGCCCCATCTCGTCGACCATCCAGGTCTCGGCCGCGCCCCGCTCGCGGGCGGCCTGCTTGGCCAGCACGTTGGGCAGCAGCGCCACCGTCTTGATGTCGCAACGGCCCCAGCGGATGTCCGGCGCGGTGACCACGGCCACCCCGACGGCGGCGACCCTGTCCTGGGCGGCGCGATCCATCGACCGGGCGGTGATCACCAGGGTCGGCGGCGTATCCTCGGGCGGGAACGGGTGGTCGCGCCGCGCCGTGCCGCGGGTCACCTGGATATAGACCAGGCCGTCGCGCACCCGGTTGCGCCGCACCGTCTCGCGCAGCACCCGCAGCAGGGCCGCCGGGCTCATCGGCCGGGGGATGCGCAGCTCGTCCAGACTGCGGTGCAGGCGGGTCAGATGGCCCTCGAAATCGGCGAGCCGTCCGCCAAACACGCCCCAGACCTCATAGACCCCGTCGGCGAACTGGAAACCGCGGTCCTCGATGTGGACCACGGCCTGGCCGTGCGGCAGGTACTCCCCGTTGACGTAGGCGACGCGCGACATTCAGGCCTCGAGGCTTTCAGGTTCGTCCTCTCCGCCGCGGATCGGCGCGACGCCAAGGGACTTGAGCTTGCGGTGCAGGGCCGAGCGCTCCATGCCGATGAAGCCGGCGGTGCGCGAGATATTGCCGCCGAAGCGCATGATCTGGGCCGACAGGTATTCGCGCTCGAACAGTTCGCGCGCCTCGCGCAGCGGCAGGGCGATGATCCGCTCGGCGCCCAGCGAGCCGGCGGCCCCGGCCTGGGCCACTTCCTGCGGCAGCATCTCGGCGGTGATCGGCTCGGCCGGGTCGCCCGAGGCCAGGATCAGCAGCCGCTCGACGATGTTGCGCAGCTCGCGGACGTTGCCGGGCCAGTCGTGGACCTGCAGCACGGCGATGGCGTCCTCGCCCAGCACCCGGCGCGGCAGGCCCTGGGCCTCGCACAGGGTGTCGATGAAGTAGTCGACCAGCTCGGCGATGTCCTCGCGCCGCTCGGCCAGCGGCGGCACCCGGATCGGCACCACGTTCAGCCTGTGGAACAGGTCCTCGCGGAACCGCCCCTCGGCGATCTCGGCCCGCAGGTCGCGAGAGGTCGAGGAGATGACCCGCACGTCCACCTGCACGTCGGTGTCGCCGCCGACCCGGCGGAACCGCTGCTCGACCAGCACCCGCAGGATGCGGCTCTGCGATTCCCGGGGCATGTCGGCCACGTCGTCCAGGTACAGGGTGCCGCCGTGAGCCCGTTCGAACACGCCGATCTTGCGCGGGCGGCCGTTCTCGCCTTCCTCGCCGAACAGTTCGATGTCCAGCCGTTCGGGGGCCATGCCGGCGGCGCTGATGGCCACGAACTCGGCCCGCGACCGGGGGCTGCCCTGGTGGATCTGGCGGGCGACCAGCTCCTTGCCCGAGCCGGGCGGGCCCGAGATCAGCACCCGGCTGTTGGCCGGGGCCACCTTGGAGATCGTCGCGCGCAGGGCCTGGGCCGCGGCCGACTTCCCGATCAGGCCGTCCGGCACGAAAGCGCGCGCCCGCAGGCGGCGGTTTTCCCGCTTGAGGGTCGCGGACTCCAGCGCCCGCTCGATGACCAGCAGCAGCCGGTCGGACTTGAACGGCTTTTCGAGGAAGTCATACGCCCCGCGCTTGAGCGCGCTGACCGCCGTCTCGATGTTGCCGTGGCCCGAGATCATGACCACGGGCAGGTCCGGATCGAGCTCCTTGACCAGGTCCAGCAGCTCCAGCCCGTCCAGCCCGCCGCCCTGCATCCAGATGTCCAGCACCAGCAGCGACGGCTTGCGATCGCGGATGGCCGCCAGGGCGGCGTCCGAATCGGCGGCGACCCGGACCGCGTGCCCCTCGTCCTGCAGGATGCCCGAGACGAGTTCGCGGATGTCCGCCTCATCATCGACCACGAGAATGTCGGCGCCTGTGGCTGCTCGCATGTTGATCACTCCAGAGTACGGGCGGGCGTCCGGCCGCGCGCGCCGTCGGTCGGCGCCGCCGGCTGGGCGGGATTGAGCGGGAAGGTCAGGCACACCCGGGCGCCGCCAAGCTCGACGGCGTCGGTCAGCTGCAGCTGGCCGCCATGGTCCTCGAGGATCCGCTTGACGATGGCGAGGCCCAGGCCGGTGCCCTTCTCGCGGGTGGTGACATAGGGCTCGGTGAGCCGGTCGCGGTCCTTGGCCGGCAGGCCCACGCCGTCGTCCTCGATGATGAACGACAGCATGTCGCCGTCGAGGATCAGCTCGGCGCGCAGCCCGCCCTCCCCGCCGGCGCCGGCCTTTCGCTTGGCCGATACGGCCTCGGCGGCGTTCTTCAGCACATTGGCCAAGGCCTGGCCGACCATGCGGCCGTCGCACACCAGGGTCGCCTCGGGCGTCGGCTCGACCAGCTCGACCGGCATGTCCGGCGAGGCGACGCGCTGGGCGAACACCGCCTGGCGCAACATCTCGGCCGCCGCCTCGGGCGCGAACCGCGGGGCCGGCATGCGGGCGAAGGCGGAGAACTCGTCCACCATGCGGCCGATGTCGCCGACCTGGCGGATTATGGTGTCGGTGCAGCGGTCGAAGGTCTCCAGATCCTGGCCGACCTGACCGCGGTACTTGCGCCGCAGCCGTTCGGCCGAGAGCTGGATCGGCGTCAGTGGATTCTTGATCTCGTGGGCGATGCGGCGGGCGACGTCCTTCCACGCCGCGTTGCGTTGCGCCGCGACCAGACGGGTGATGTCGTCGAAGGTCAGGACCGTCTCGCCCTCGCCGCCGCTTTCGGCCCGCACGCGCAGCCGACGGGTCTCCCCCTCGCGGGTCAGGTCGATCTCCTCCTCGGCCCCGGCCTCGGCGCGGCGCAGCAGCGAGGCCAGCTCCGGCGCCAGATCGGACAGTCGCGCTCCCGGCGCCGCCTGTTCTTCCAGACCGAGCAGCCGAACCGCCTGCTGGTTGAGGGCCGAGATGCGCCCCTCGCGGTCCAGGCCGACGACCCCGGCGCTGACGCCGGACAGCACCGTCTCGATAAACCGGCTGCGGGCCTGGGCCTCGGCGCTGGCGGCTCTCAAGGCCTCCTGCTGCGTCTCAAGATCGCTGGTCATCCGATTGAACGCGCGAGACAAAAGAGCGATCTCGGCCAGATCGGACTCGCTCTCGACCCGGGCCGTCAGGTCGCCGCCGGCGACCCGGTCGGCGGCGTGCACCAGCCGGCCCACCGGGGCCGAGATGGCGTTGGCCGCCGACATCGCCAGCCAGACCGCGCCGACCAGCACCAGCAGGGCGGTCTCCAGATAACTCAGGGCGAAGGCGGCCTGGATTCGGGCCCGGCTCTCGTCGGCCTCCCGGTAGGCGATGATCGACTGCTCGCTGTCGCGCAGCTGGGCCAGCAGCCCCGGCTGCAGCGGCCGCACCACGTAGAGGAAGGCGTCGCCGTATTCCGGCAGAGGATACAGGGCGCGGAACACGTCCGGCCCTTCGGTGGCCACCGCCGGCACTTCCTCCCCGCGGGCCGCGGTGACGAAGGCCGATCTCGGGGGCGCCAGATAGGGCGGCGCGCCCTCGGCCTCACCCCGGGCCAGGATCCGGCCCTCGCCGTCCAGCACATAGATGGCCGGATAGCCGAAGAAGGCCCCGATCTGGGTCAGGGCGTTGGAATACTGGATACGGCGCGGAAACACGGCCTGGACCTCGGCCCCCAGCTCGGTGGCCATGGTCGCCAGGTCGACCTCCATGTCGGCGCTGACGTCCAGCAGATAGGCCCGGCCGATGTCCGCTCCGTTCTCGACCGCGTTGCGCACATTGTTGCTGAACCACTCGTCCACCGCCCGGTTGACCAGCACGCCAAAGACCAGGGCGATCAGCACCGCCGGAACCACGGCGACCAGCGAGAACAGGGTGACGAAGCGCAGGTGCAGCCGGGCGCCGGCGTCGCTGGTGCGTCCCCGAGCCAGCCTCAGCACCCGCAGGCCGATGACCGCCGCCAGCCCGCCGATCAGCAGCAGATTGGCCAGCAGGACGATCAGCACGCCGTTGCTGGCCCCGGACAGGGCGCCGTCCTCGCCCCCCGAACCGGGCGCGATGACCACCAGCCAGACGGCGGCCGCCGCGACCAGGGCGGCCAGGGCGTAGGCTATGCCGAACAGGGCGCGGCCGCGATCGCCGGGTCCGCGAACCCATGCGGCCAGACCGCGGGAGGCCGTATCCCCCTGACTCGCCACGCCATCGTCCATGCCATGGCTATGCCGGGACTGTGCTCCGGAATCAACACCAATGTGGCCGCAAAGCGTCAGTTGGACGATCAGGCCGCCAGTTGCGCCTCAAGGCTCCACAGCGCGCTCAGCTCGCGCTCGACCTCCGCCGGCGTGTCCAGACGACACAGTCGCGCCTTCTCGACCCGACGGACGGCCGGATCGGCCGGCCAGGGCGCCTGTTCAACGTACCAGCCCAGGTGCTTGCGGAACATCTTCAGGCCCAGCCGCTCGCCATAGAACGCCAGGCTGTCGCGAAAGTGGGCCAGCACGATCTGCAGCCGCTCGGCGGGGCCCGGCTCGCGCATCGGCGTCCGGCCGGCCAGGGCCGCGTCGATCGCCGCCGCCGCCCACGGACGCCCGTAGACGCCGCGGCCCAGCATCACCGCATCGGCGCCCGAGGCGGTCAGGGCCGCGCGGGCGTCCTCGACGTCCAGAATGTCGCCGTTGGCGATCACCGGGATCGACACCGCCGCCTTCACCGCGGCGATCGCCGACCAGTCGGCCCGCCCCTTGTAGAACTGGCTCCGGGTGCGCCCGTGGACTGTGACGGCCGCGACGCCCAGCGCCTCGGCCCGGGCGGCCAGCTCGGGCGCGTTCACGCTGGTCTCGTCCCAGCCCAGCCGCATCTTGACCGTCACCGGCCGGCTCACCGCCTCGACCGCCGCGCCGATCAGCCGTTCGGCCAGGTCCAGATCGCGCATCACCGCCGAGCCGGACAGGACCCCGGTGACCTCCTTGGCCGGGCAGCCGAAATTGAGATCGATCAGGTCGGCCCCGGCCTGCTCGGCCATGCGCGCGCCCTGAGCCATGCAGCCAGGGTCGCGGCCGACCAGCTGAATCACGGTCAGGGGCAACCCCTCGCCCACCGCCGCGCGGCGCACGACGTCCGGGCGGCCGCGGGCCAGTTCGGCCGAGGCGACCATCTCGGTGGCCACATAGGCGGCGCCCAGCCGCGAGGCCGCGCGCCGGAACGGCAGGTCGGTCACCCCCGTCATCGGGGCCATCAGCACCCGCCCGGGAATGGTCACGTCGCCGATGGTCAGGGCGTGGCTCATGGGCGGGCCGATACGCCCTAACCGCGGCGAAATCTAGAACACCGCCATCGCCGCGCGAATCGCCAGGGCGCTCAGCACCAGGCTGGCCACGGTGAAGATGGCGAAGCGCACCACGATGACGTTGAACAGCGCGTGCCACAGGCTGTGCACCACCCGCAGCGCCACATAGGCCCAGGCCAGCTTGAGGTTCAGGTCGTCGCCCACCCCCGCGATCGCGAGCATCATGACCACGGCGTAGAACAGCGTCGGCTGCTCCATCAGGTGGTTGTAGTTGTCCGCCTTCCAGCGCACCGGGGCCGGCAGACGCCCGGTGATCTGGTCCCTGGGCAGGGTCGGGTCCAGGCGGATGCGCGCCTTGCGCATGGCCGGAATGCGGGTGGCGTACAGCCACACCCACATGACCAGACTCCACAACACCAGCGCTGCCGCCGGTTTCAGGATTTCAACGTCCATGCCGCTCCCCCGCTCTGCTCAGACCTGCGTCACAATGGGCGATTCTCGGTCGTTGGAGTGGCCAATTCGCCGTCGGCCTGCGTAGAAGCCTGACCATGACCTTTGTCGCCGTGATCGTCGCCGCCGGTACGGGCAGCCGGGCGGGAGGAGCCAAGCAGTGGCGTCTGCTGGGCGGCCGGCCGGTCGCGCGCTGGTCGCTGGAGGCGATGCTGGCCGCCGGCGCGGCCGACGTCGTGGTGGTCATCCCGGCGGGCTCGGAGGCCCAGGCGGCGCGCGCCTTCGCCGGACTGGACCGGTGGCGGACCGTCCCAGGGGGCGCCGACCGGGCGGCCTCGGTGCGCAACGGCCTGGCCGCCCTCGCCGTCACCGGGGAGACGCCGGTGCTGGTGCACGACGCCGCCCGTCCCCTGCTGAAGCCGGCGCATGTCCGCCGGCTGCTCGACGCCCTGCCGGGCTGGGACGGCGCCATCCTGGCCCTGCCCGCGGCCGATACGCTCAAGCGGGTCGAGGGCGAGCGGATCGCGGCCACGGCCTCGCGCGACAGCCTGTGGCGCGCCCAGACCCCCCAGGCCTTCCCCCTGAACCGCCTGCGCGCCGCCTATGCCCGGCTGCCGTCCGATGCGTCCGCCACCGACGAGGCCTCAGTGGTCGAGGCGGACGGCGGGACGGTGCGCGTGGTCGGCGGCGATCCGCGCCTGATGAAACTCACCTTCCCGGAGGACTTCGCCATGGCCGAGGCCCTGATCCCCCGCCAGATGCGCATCGGTCAGGGCTTCGACGCCCACCGCTGGGGCGACGGCGAAGCGGTCTGGCTGTGTGGCGTACGGATCGACCACAACCAGACCCTGGTCGGCCATTCGGACGCCGACGCCGGCCTGCACGCCCTGACCGACGCCCTGCTGGGCGCGCTGGGCGAAGGGGACATCGGCGACCACTTCCCGCCCTCCGACCCCCAATGGAAGGGCGCCGCCTCCGACCGCTTCGTGGGTCACGCCGTGGAGCTGCTTCGCGCCCGCGGCGGCGCGGTGATCAACGCGGACGTGACGCTGATCTGCGAACAACCGCGAATCAAGCCGCACCGCCCGGCCATGCGGGCCCGCCTGGCCGAGCTGCTGGGCGTTTCGCTCGACGCGGTCTCCGTCAAGGCGACCACCACCGAGGGCATGGGCTTCACCGGACGTCAGGAAGGCCTGGCCGCGCAGGCCGTGGTCTCGATCAGTCTCCCCAGCCGCGCGAGTAGCGAATCTCGCGGATAAGGGCGCCGAACAGATTGACGTAGTCGTCGGTCCACGGCCGCACCTCTGTCTCGGCGATGATCCGCCAGCGGCCGTCGTCGAGGAACTCCGCCAGCCCCTCCTCGGTCGGCGAGAGGATCAGCGCCTCGGTCGAGGCCTCGGCCATCTCCGGCTGGTCGTCCCGCTCGACGTAGATCTGATGGCGATCCACGGCGCCCAGCTGACGCCCGGCGGCGACCGCCGGCAGGGCGATCTCGAGGTTGCGGTTGGACAGGTGCAGCACCACCACCCCGTCCGGCTTGACCACCCGCAGATAGCCCTCGATCGCCTCGACGGTCAGCAGGTGGGTCGGGATGGCGTCGGACGAGAAGGCGTCCACCACCAGCAGGTCGAACTTGTTGTCCGGCTCGCGGGCCAGGGTCAGGCGCGCGTCGCCCAGCACCGTGGTCACCGGCCCCTGGGCGCAGTCGCTGATGAAGGTGAACCAGTCCGGATCCCGCGACAGCCGGTCGACCATCGGGTCGATCTCGTAGAACGTCAGGCTGTCGCCGGTCCGCTTGTAGGCGGCCATGGCCCCGGTCCCCTGCCCCACCACGCCGATGGTCGCGTTGGGGGTGCGTTCCTGGATGCGCTCGGCCACCTGCCCGATCGGGGTGGTGCTGGCGTAGTAGAGCGTCGGCTCGCAGGCCAGCAGCGGATCGGTCGTCTGGGCCCCGTGCAGGGTGGTGCCGTGCATCAGCATGCGCACATGGCCCATGCGCGGGTCCTCGTAGCCGGCCACCCGCATGACGCCGAAGAAGCTGCGGTCGCTGAACTGCCAGTCATAGCGGCCGGCGACGTGGTGGGCCGACAGGCTGAGAATGGCCAGGGCGGCGACGAACAGCAGGGCCCGGTCGCGGATCAGGAAGGCGCTGATCGCCCCGGGCAGCAGGATGAAGCGGGTGGCCGCCTCGACCTGGGCCATGGTGTAGCCGGCGTCCGGATGCATCCTCAGCCAGACCATCAGGGCCGCCGGAGTCAGGGCGAAGGGCACGACCAGCAGCAGCAGGGCCCATTGCCAGCGGCGGGCGCGACCGGCGCCCCACGGACGGGCCAGCCCGGCCAGCACCAGCACCAGCGGATATTCCCGCACCACATCGAACACGACCGGCGCGACCAGGGCGTTGAACGCTCCGCCAAGCACCCCGCCGACCGAGAGCCACAGATAGAATTCCGTCAGCCGGTACGGCGGCGGCCGGCGAGCGGCGAGCGCCTGGTGGCAGACCAGGGCGGTGAAGAAGAAGGTGCCCAGGTGCACGGCGAACATCACCGACCACTCGCCGGTGCGGAACGGCAGCAGCCCGACGCAGGCGGCGACCAGGGCCGCCTGCAGCAGCAGGGCCAGCGCCGGCGGGATCACCGGCCGGCTCTGGAAGGCGATCACGAAGGTCAGCAGATAAAGGGCCAGGGGGATGACCCACAGGAACGGGGCCGAAGCGACGTCGGTGGCCAGGTGCGCGGTGACGCCCAGCATCAGGCTCGAGGCCGCGGCGGCCAGCAGCACCCAGATCAGCTTCTCGCGCCACGGGACCGGCGGGGTCGGCGCCAGGGCTTCCGGCTCGACCGCCGCCACGTCGCGCCGGCGCCAGACCACGAGCGCCAGCCCGGCGATCATCAGGGCGAACAGGCCGTAACCGACGCTCCACGACAGCCGCTGGGCGCCCAGCGTCAGCAGCGGCTCGATCACCACCGGATAGGCCAGCAGGGCCAGGAAGCTGCCGAGGTTGCTGGCGGCGTAGAGCACATAGGGATTGACCTGGACGGTCTCGGCCGCCCGGACCTGGGCGTCCCAGGCCTGCAGCAGCGGCGCGGTGGCCGACAGGGCGGCGAACGGCGCGCCCACCGAAAGCGCCAGCATGGCCAGCAGCCACGGGATCGGTGCGCCCGGATCGGGATCGCCCAGCAGGCCGCTCAGGCGCAGCGGCAGCACCAGGGCGGCCAGCAACAGCACCCCAAGGTGGATGCCCACCTGCAGGCGCAGCGAGCCGACCCGCTGAAGCACATGGGCGTAGGCGTAGCCGGCCAGCAGCGCGGCCTGGAAGAACACCATCGAGGTGTTCCACACCGACGGCGAGCCGCCCAGCATCGGCAGAACCAGCTTGGCGACCATCGGCTGGACCACGAACACCAGCGCCGCGCTGGTGAAGATGGCGACGGCGAACAGCACCGGGGTGGACAGGCGGACGGGACTCGTCCCGCGACCGACGACAGCTTCGGACATTGCACCCCCTGCGGCTCAACGTAAGAACGGATAGCGGCGCCGCACGTTGAGCGACTCGACCCCCATCGTCAGGAAGTTGGCATGTTCCCGAAGGATATCGAAGCGGCTGCGGACCGATTGCTTAAGGCCTGTCGCGCCCGGGACCTGTGGGTCACCACGGCCGAAAGCTGCACCGGCGGCCTGCTGGGCGCGGCCCTGACCTGCGCGCCCGGCACCTCGGCCGTGTTCGACCGCGGTTTCATCACCTATTCGAACGCCGCCAAGGTGGTCCTTCTGGGGGTGCCGGAGGCCCTGCTGGACGAACACGGGGCCGTCTCGCCCGAAGTGGCGAAGGCGATGGCGGCCGGGGCCCGCGAGAAGGCCGGGGCCGACATCGGACTGGGCGTCACCGGCGTCGCCGGGCCCGGCGGCGGCTCCGAGGGCAAGCCGGTCGGCCTGGTCCATTTCGGCGTCGCCCTGCGCGACGGCTCGGTGATCCATCACGAACAGCGGTTCGGCGACCTCGGCCGCGACGGCGTGCGTCTGGCGGCGGTGCGCTTCGGGCTCGAACGGCTGATCGAGGCGGCCAGCGCCGACTAGCTGGCCTTGCGACGGCCGCCGGACTTGCGGGCGGCGGCCTTGCGCGCCGCCGGCGCCCGGGCCGTCTTGCGCCGCGGCGCGGCCCCGCCCTCGAGGCTCCGCCGCAGCATCTCCATCAGGTCGCCCGCCGGGGTGTCCTCCGGTTCGGGCGCGGCGACCGGCTTCTGGCCCTTGGACTTGGCCTTGATCAGGTCCTTCAGGGCGTCCTCGTAGCGGTCGCGGAAGGTCTCCGGCTCGAAGTCGCCGGACAGCTGATCGATGATCTTGCCGGCGATCTCCACCATGCCCTTGTCGGCCTTGGCCGCGGGGATCATGTCGAAGACCGTCTCGGGTTTGCGCACCTCGTCGTGCGAGCGCAGCGACCAGGCGACCAGGCCCTCGTCGCGCGGCTCCAGGGCCATCAGGCGTTCGCGGGTGTGCATGACCACGCGGCCCAACGCGACCTTCTTCGCCTTCTTCATGGATTCCCGAATGACGGCAAAGGCTTCGGCCGCGATCTTGCCGTCGGGTGCGATGTAGTACGGATCGTTCCAGTACAGCCGGTCGATGTCGGCCGCGTCGACGAACCGCTCGATGTCCAGGGTGCGGGTGCTCTCGATCCGCACGGCGCGGATCTCCTCCTCCTCCAGCAGGATGTAACGGCCCTTCTCGATCTCGTAGCCCTTGACCAGGTCCGACCGCTCCACCGGCCCGCTGTCCGGGTCGGTGGCGATCATTCGAATGCGGTTGTTGGTCTTGGGATTGATCAGGTGGAACGAGACGTCGCCCGAGCGCGAGGTCGCGGTGTACAGAGCCACCGGGCAACTCACCAGCGACAGACGCAGATGCCCCTGCCAGGTCGGACGCGGCGCCATGAACGGTTTCCTTGCTGCGGATCAGGCAGGGAAAACGTCACCGGGGGTGATTCGTTCAGTCCGCGCCCGGGGGCGGAACGGCCACCGTGCCGCCCACTCCGGGCAGCACCGCCAGCCGATAGTCGGGGCTGGGGACGAACCACCCCGGGGCCTGGCGGCCCGGGGTCAGCTCAAGCACCTGGAACAGCGGCCGGCGCCGACCATCCGGATGCAGCTCCAGCACCACGCCCTGCGCCGTGGCGCAAAGCGAGCCGGCCCGCCCCAGATAGCCGCTGTAGCGATACCGCTCGCAGGCCCGGCCGGCGATGTTCGACGAGCCCACGCGGGTCAGGCGCACGGCGTCGCGCTCGACCACCAGCCGGTCCAGCGGCAACGGCGAGTTGCGCTCCTCGCTGGGCAGTGGAAACACCACGGCCATGCGCTCGCCGCCGGCGGCCGTCATCACCGTCAGCGCGCCTTGCACCCGGTCGGTGATGAAGCTTTGCACCACCCCGCCCTCGGCCACGTCGACGCGGCGTCTGAGGCCCGACTGGCGCACCTCCAGCGGCTGGTCGAAGCCGGCGACCCAGATGCGGGCGTGAAACTGCGGCGAGACCCGCGGCGTCTGGGCCTGGCCCGGCGCGGCCAACAGGCCGACCCCGACCAGGGCGGCGAGCAATCTGGACGCGAGGCGGAGCATGGGCCACACCATCGGCCGACATGATTAACGATCCGATGACGAAGGCGGGCGAGCCGCTGGTGGTCGACGCCCGCGGCCACCGCTGTCCGGTGCCGACCCTGCGCCTGCGCCGGGCCATGGAATCGGTTGCGCCGGGCGGCGTGATCCGCCTGCTGGCCGACGACCCGATGGCCCGGATCGACGTGCCGCACTTCGCCGCCGGGGCCGGCGCGCGGGTGCTGGAGATCAGCGACGCCGACGGCTGGCTTCAATTCACCGTCGAGACTCCCGCCGCGCCTGCAGGCTGACCACCGGGGCGGCCGGCCGATCCTCGGCGTCGTCCAGCGGCGGCGCGCCCCGCGACCGCCAGGCGATCTCCAGCTCGGTGGCGAGGGCCCCGCCGAAGAACACCGCGTTGACGTTCCACGACAGCCAGATGAGGAACACCACGATCGCCCCGACCGAGCCGTAGGTCGCGCCCAGCTCGACGATCTGCTCCACATAGACGGCGCACAGCCACGAGGAGATCATCGACAGGAGGGTGGCCGACACCGCCCCGGCCAGGGCCGCCCCCCACGCCACCCGCGCCCGGTGGGACATGGCGTAGCGGTACAGATAGGTCAGCCCGACCATCAGCCCCAGCCCCGGCCACAGGCCCTCGGCCGCAAGGCCGTACAGCTCCAGCGTCTCGATCACCTCGGTCTGGTTCATCAGTCGCGCGGTCACCACGGCCCCGGAGACCGCGGTGAACAGGACGAAGGCGAACAGGGCCACCACGAAGGCCAGCAAGTTGAAGCGCAGAAAGCCGTGCGGCTCCTGCTCGTCATGAATAAGATTCAGACCGGCCAGCAAGGCCTTGAATCCCCTGTGCGCGGCATAGGCGCCGATAATCAGGGCGACGCCGCTCTGAGCCGACACCGTGCGGGCCGACGCCGTCGTCAGCCGGCGCACCTCGTCATAGAACACCCCCTGGGCGGCGTCGGGCAGCACCGCGGCCAGGGCGGCCGCCTGCTCCGAGGCCTGGCCGGTGGTCAGCACCACCTTGTAGAAGCCGATCAGGATGGCGATGGCCGGAAACACCGCCAGCAGGGCGAAGAACGACACCCCGCCGGTGTAGAGCATCACGTCGCGCCCCCAGACGCGGCGGAAAGAGCGCGCCGCCAGCCGGGCCCAAAGGGCGCCCGAGGTGAAGTCGACAGCGGAATAGGGCAAGCGAAACTCCGGCGGCCCGCGACTCGCAGTTGATACCGCCATTTGCCGCTGAGGATAAGTCCGGCCGCAACCAATGGGGCGTTGCACCGGCCGCAAGGCGGTCGGTATGGTCCGGCCGCTGTTCAATCAAGGACCGGCCGCCTCCGGGCCGCCGGCGGAGACGAGCTTGGGTCCCGACGCACGCGTATTGATGGTCGCCGCCGATGACGACCTGGCGGGACCGCTGTGCGAGGGGCTCGACGGGCTCGGCTGGCGCACGGTCACCGCCCGCGGCATCGACGCCGCCGACCGGGCGGTCAGCGATCTGTCGCTCGACGCCGCCGTCGTCGACCTTTCCCACCCGCAAGCCGTCCAGGCCGCCGCGTCGCTGAAGACCGCGGCCGGCCCGCGCAGCCTGCCGGTCATCGGGCTGGGGGACGGCGACCC
The DNA here is from genome assembly GCA_964591465.1 of uncultured Brevundimonas sp. Taxonomy (GTDB): domain Bacteria; phylum Pseudomonadota; class Alphaproteobacteria; order Caulobacterales; family Caulobacteraceae; genus Brevundimonas. The sequence goes on along the minus strand of CAZQBJ010000008.1, from coordinate 10,804 downwards.
GCCCGGCTTCGATCTGGTCATGCGCGGCCCCGCGCATCCGGCCCAGACCGCCCTGCGGCTCGAGCAGCTGGTGCGCGCCGCCATCGCCGAGGAGGAGCTGGCCATCCGGCGGGCCACCTTCGCGGCCCGGGGGGCCGAGCTGGAGCTGACCGCGCCATCGGACGAGCCCCTGCGCGTGCTGGCGGCCGGGGCGCCGGACCGTCGCTTCCTCGCCCTGTCCAACGCCTTGGCCGAGGCGGGGGCCGAGACTGTGGCCGCGCCCACTCCCTACACGGCCTTCGACTATCTGCACGAGGCGCCGTTCGACGCCGTGGTGCTGTGGGGCGCGCAGGACCATGCCCAGGCCCTGTCGATCGCCGCCGGCATGCGGCGCAACACCCGGCTGTTCCACATTCCGGCGGTGCTTTACCTGCGCGATGCGGCCGAGCTGAACCTGGCCGAAATCTACAATCGCGGGGTCGCCGACGTGGCCGCCCCGGGCGTTTCCGAAGCCGAGACCGCCCACCGGGTGCTGGCCCTGGCCGCCGCCTTCCGCCGGCAGCAGGCGGTGCGCCGGGCGCTGGAGAACGCCCGCGGCTCGGGCCTGATGGACCCCAGCACCGGCCTGTTCACGCGCGAGCTGTTCGCCGCCCATCTGAAGCGCATCGCCGAAGCCGCTCGCGCCCGGCGCCGACCGCTGTCGGTCTGCGTGTTGCGGGTGGCCGAGGGCGCGGATCTGGCCGAGGCGCGCGCCGGCGGCTGGCTGGATCGCGCCATGCCCCAGATCGGGGCCATGGTCTCGCGCCTGGTCCGCGCCGAGGACACCGCCGCCCGCCTGGCCCCGGACGTGTTCGCCCTGGCCCTGCCGGCGGCGCGGGTCGAGCAGGCGCGGCTGGCCGCCCGCCGCATCGCCGCGGTGATCGGCTGCACCGCTTTCGACGCCGGCAAGGACCGCGCGCCGTTCGTCGTCGAGTTTGAACTGGGCGCCGCCGAGGTGTCGCCGGACGAGCCGCCGTCCGCCGCCCTGGATCGCGCCGCCGCGGACCTGACCCGCCAACCCGCCTGACCGGAGGCGACCATGACCGCCATCGACATTCCGCTGATCAGCCTGCCCATCGCCGCGCGGGCCGAGGTCGTCTGGGACGCGCTGCGCGATCCGGACAAGATCCTGCGCTGGTTCGGCTGGGACGCCGAAACCCTGGCGGACGAGGTCGAGTACATCTTCGTCGCCCATGCCGACGCGGACGACGCGGCGCGGGTGCTGCGCTTCGAAGGCGGCGTCGAGGACCGGTTCGAGGTCGAGGCGCGCGGCCAGCAGTCGATTTTGCGCATCGTCCGGCCGGCGCCCGAGGCGGGGGTCGACTGGGACGCCGCCTACGACGACATGATCCAGGGCTGGATCGCCTTCGCCCAGCAGCTGAAGTTCGCCATCGAGCACCACGGCCTGGCCCCGCGCCGGACGTTGTATTTCAGCGGTTCTCCGGCCGAAGGCGACCCGCTGGGCGCCGCCGCCCTGGGCCTCGACGACCTGCCGCTGGTCGGCCAGCGGTACAACGAGCCGGTCGGGCCCGAGGAAGACGGGCTCACCGGCCATGTCTGGCACAAGGGGGCGCACCAGTTCGGCGTCACCGTGGACCAGTGGGGCAATGGCCTGCTGTTGGTCATCGACCGCCCGGCCAACGTGCGCTGGCCCACCGGCGGGACCCAGGCGACCCTGACCACCTATGGCCTCGACGACGCAGAGTTCGAGGACCTGGAGGCGCGCTGGCGTGATTGGTGGGACGAGCATTTCGGTCCCACCGCCCGGACGACCTGCGACTAGCGGCGGTCAGCCGCCGGCCACCCGCGCCATCTCCCCGACGATCCGCTCGGCGGCCTTCAGCCGGTCCTCGGCGCCGGGCCACTCGCCCTTGACCACGATCTTGTGGTCCGGCCGGATCTTCCACGAACCCGGACTCTTCTGGATCAGGCCGACCAGCCCGACCGGATTGGGGAAGGTGTCCTCACGCAGGGACAGCACCGCCCCCTTGGGTCCGACGTCGATCTTCGCCACATTGGCCTTGCGGCAGTCGGCCTTGATCCCGACGATGCGCAGCAGCTGGGCCGCCTCGTCCGGCAGGGGGCCGAAGCGGTCGATCAGCTCGGCCGCCAGCGCCTCGCGATCGGTCGATTGCTCGGCCTCCGACAGTCGGCGGTACAGGGCCAGCCGCACGTTCAGGTCCGGCACGTAGCTTTCGGGGATCAGCACCGCGGCGCCGACGTTGATCTGCGGCGACCAGCCCCGATCGCTGACCGCGCCCTCGCCCTGTTCGCGCAGCTCGTTGACCGCATCCTCCAGCATCTGCTGGTACAGCTCGACGCCGACCTCGCGGATGTGGCCCGACTGTTCGTCGCCCAGCAGGTTGCCGCCGCCGCGCTGGTCCAGGTCGTGGCTGGCCAGCTGGAAGCCGGCGCCCAGGTTGTCCAGCGACTGCAGCACCTGCAGCCGGCGCTCGGCCGACAGGGTCATCGGCTTGTTCGGATCGGTGGTCAGATAGGCGAAGGCGCGCGCCTTGGCGCGGCCGACCCGGCCGCGGATCTGATAGAGCTGGGCCAGACCGAACATGTCCGCCCGGTGCACGATGAGGGTGTTGGCCGTCGGAATGTCCAGCCCGCTCTCCACGATCGTGGTCGAGACCAGAACGTCATACTCCCCGTCGTAGAAGGCGCTCATCACGCCCTCCAGCTGGGTCGGCGACATCTGGCCGTGACCGACGGTGAACTTCACCTCGGGGACCTGCTCGCGCAGGAACTGCTCGATGTCCGGCAGGTCCGACAGGCGCGGCGCCACGTAGTAGGCTTGGCCGCCGCGATACTTCTCGCGCAGCAGCGCCTCGCGGATCAGCACCGGATCCCAGGGCGTGACGTAGGTCCGCACCGCCAGCCGGTCGATCGGCGGCGTGGCGATGATGGACATCTCGCGGATGCCCGACAGGGCCATCTGCAGGGTCCGCGGGATCGGCGTGGCCGTCAGGGTCAGCATGTGCACGTCGGCGCGCAGGGCCTTGAGCTTCTCCTTGTGCTTGACCCCGAAGTGCTGCTCTTCGTCGACGATCACCAGGCCCAGGTCCTTGAACCCGACCTGTTCGGACAGCACCGCGTGGGTGCCGATGACGATCTCCACCGATCCGTCCTTGAGCCCGGCGCGGGTCTCGGCGGCCTCCTTCGCAGGGACCATCCGCGACAGCTGCCGCACCTTGACCGGCCAGCCCTGGAAGCGTTCGGAGAAGGTCTTGAAGTGCTGCCGGGCCAGCAGGGTGGTCGGGCAGACCACGGCCACCTGCTGGCCGGTCATGGCCACCACGAAGGCGGCCCGCAGGGCGACCTCGGTCTTGCCGAAGCCGACGTCGCCGCAGATCAGCCGGTCCATCGGCTGGCCGCGCGACAGGTCGCCCAGCACATCGCCGATGGCGTTCAGCTGGTCGTCCGTCTCCTCGTAGGGGAAGCGTGCGCAGAATTCGTCGAACACCCCCTGCGGCGCCTCGACCGCCTCGGTGGTGCGCAGGGCCCGCTTGGCGGCCAGGGCGATCAGCCCCTCGGCCATTTCGCGCAGCCGGGCCTTGGCGCGGGCCTTGCGCCCCTGCCAGGCGGCGCCGCCGAGGCGGTCCAGCGGCACATCCTCGCCGGCCGCGCCATAGCGGGTCAGCAGGTCGATGTTCTCGACCGGCAGGTACAGCTTGGAGTCGCCGGCGTAGACCAGCTCGAGGCAGTCGTGCGGCGCCTCCTGCACCTCCAGGGTTTTCAGCCCTTCGTAGCGGCCGATGCCGTGGTCGATGTGCACCACCAGATCGCCGGTGGTCAGGGCCGAGGCCTCGGCCAGGAAGTTCGACGCCCGCCGCTTGCGCCGCGGCCGCGCCAGGCGGTCGCCGAGAATGTCGGTTTCCGAAATGACCGCCAGCCGGTCCGAGACGAAGCCGTGCTCGACCGGCAGCACGGCGCGCAGGAACAACCCCTCGGGCGCGGCCTGCACATCGCGCCAGTCGCGCACCTGCACCACGTGCTCCAGCCCGTGGTCCTTCAGCATCACGCCCAGCCGGTCGGACGAGCCCTCGGTCCACGAGGCGAACAGGACCCGCCGCCCCTCCTGCGCCAGCGCCCGGGCATGGGCGGCGACGGCGGCGAACAGATTGACGCTGTCCTGGGCCCGCTCGGCCGCGAATGTCCGGCCCAGCCGCCCGCCGACGTCGCGATCGGCCGCCTCGTCGCCGCGGACGAAGGGGGTGAACCGGCGCACCGGCCGACCGGCCAGCCCGGATCGCCAGGCGGCCTCGTCCAGATACAGGGCCTCGGGCGCCAGGGCGCGATAGGCGGAACCGCCCTTGCCGCGCGCGGCTTCGGCGCGGGCGTCGTAGGCGTCGGCCACCAGCGCCCAGCGCTCCTCGCGCGCCTGGTCGACCTGATGATCGAGGAACACGGCCGCGTCGCCCGGCAGATAGGCGAACAGGTCGTCCAGCGACTCGTACAGCAGCGGCAGCCAGTGCTCGAGGCCCTGACGCCGCGCCCCTTCGCTCACCGCGGCGTACAGCGGATCGTCCCCCGCCGCGCCGAACAGCTTCAGATACCCGGTGCGGAACCGCGAGATGCTGTCGGCGTCCAGCAGGGCCTCGGACACCGGTGACAGCGACACCTGGTCGAGCTGGCGCGTCGAGCGCTGGGTTTCAGGATCGAAGGCGCGGATGGACTCCAGTGTGTCGCCGAACATGTCCAGCCGCACCGGTTCGGGGAAGCCGGGCGGGAACACGTCGATCACCCCGCCACGGATGGCGTACTCGCCCCGCTCGGACACGGTCGAGGCGCGCACATAGCCGTTGACTGTGAAATAGCGCTCCAACGCCGCCGTATCGAGATCGCGGCCGACCCGGGTCTCGAACCCGGCCGCCGTCGTCGCGGTTCGCGGGGGCGTGCGCTGGGTCGCCGCGGCGACCGTGGTCAGGATCAGCAGCGGCCGGCGTTCCTCCGGCGCCCGCTGCGCCAGCCGGGTCAGGGTCGCCATCCGCCGGGCGGCGATCGAGGCGGTCGGACTCAGCCGATCATAAGGCAGACAGTCCCAAGCCGGAAACGGAAGAATTTCCACGTCCTGGGCGAAGAACCGAAATGCCTGCTCGAAGGCCCCGAAGCGGGCGAAGTCGCGGGCGACGAACACCGCCGCGCCGCCGCGCGCCGCCAGGTGCTCGGCCACCGCCAGGGCGTCCAGGCCCTCGGGCGCGCCGGTCAGTTCCAGGTCCAGCCCCGGGCTCGATCCATCCATCAGCCGATGCCCCGGGCGACGGCCACCGCCACGTGCTCACGAACGAAGGCCTGCAACTTGTCCATCACCGGCCCCGCGTGTTCGGGCGGAACCGGCGCGCGGCCGATCGCCCATTCGTAGATGTCCTGGTCCTGCGCCTCGAGCAGCCGCTCGAACGCATCCAGTTCGGCCTCGCTCAGCTTGGGCCCCTCCTGGTCGCAGAACGGGCCCAGCACCATGTCGGCCTCGCGGAAGCCGCGCCGCCAGCACCGGAAGCTCAGACGTTTCAGGCGTGAGTCGTTATCGGCCACGGGGTTCTTCCGGTCCGCGAAATAAATGGGGCGGCTGACATAGCGTTCCCGCGCCTCTTGCGCCAGCGGCGGGTATGGTGGCGCTCATGCGGCCGGAGATTCTCTTTCCCCTGTTCGCCGAGGTGACCAGCCTCAAGGGCGTGGGCGCGCGGGTCGCGCCCCTGATCACGCGACTGGCCGGCCCCCTGGTGCGCGACGTCCTGTTCCTCGCCCCGACCGGCGTCGTGCGCCGCGAGGCCTCGACCGCCGATCAGGCCCGGGACGGCGAGACCGTCATCCTCGACCTGACCATCGATCGCCACCTGCCGCCCCACAAGATCGGCGCGCCGTGGAAGGTCCGCGCCTTCGACGCCGGCGGCTTCGTCCATCTGATCTGGTTCAAGGGCCACGGCGAGCACCTCAAGCGACTGGCCCCGCCCGGCGCCCGGCGGATCGTCAGCGGCAAGGTCGAGCGGTTCAACAACGAGGCCCAGATTCCCCATCCGGACTATGTGCTGTCGCCCGAACGGGCCGACGAGATCCCGGGGTTCGAAGCCATCTACCCGGCCACCCAGGGCCTGACCTCCCGCCAGGTGCGCAAGCTGGTCCAGACGGCCCTGCCTTCCCTGCCCGACCTGCCCGAATGGCAGGACCTCGCATGGCGCGCGAAGCAGGGGTGGCCGGCCTGGCGCGAGGCCATGGTCGCCCTGCATGACCCGCGCACCGAGGCCGACTGCGCGCCCGAGACCCCGGTCCGGCGGCGTCTGGCCTACGACGAACTGCTGGCCCACCAACTGGCCCTCGCCCGCCGCCGCCGCGCCCGCCAGGCCGTCCCGGCGCCGCGCCTGACGCCGGGCGACGCCTCGGCCCGCCTGGAAGCCGCCCTGCCCTTCACCCTGACCGGGGCCCAGATCATGGCCTTGGCCGAAATCCGCGGCGATCTGGCCTCCGGCGAGCAGATGGGACGTCTGCTGCAGGGCGACGTGGGCTCGGGCAAGACCGCGGTGGCCGCCCTGGCCATGGCGGACGCCGTCGCCTCGGGTTTCCAGGCGGCCCTGATGGCGCCCACCGAGATCCTGGCCCGCCAGCACGCGTCGCGGCTGAGTCCCCTGTTCGAGGCCATCGGCGTGCGGGCGGTGCTGCTGACCGGCAGGGACAGCGCCGCGGTGCGCCGGCACGCGCTGGACGCCATCGCCTCGGGCGAGGCCGCGGTCGCCTTCGGCACCCATGCCCTGTTCCAGGACGCCGTGCGGTTTCACCGCCTCGCCCTGGCCGTGGTCGACGAACAGCACCGGTTCGGGGTCAAGGAGCGGGCCCGCCTGCAGGCCAAGGGCGACGGCGTGCACCTGCTGACCATGTCGGCCACCCCGATCCCGCGGACCCTGGAGCTGACCCAATACGGCGATCTGGAGGTGTCGCGCCTGCGCGAGAAGCCGCCCGGTCGCAAGCCGGTGACCACCGCCGTCCTGCCGCTGGCGCGGACCGACGAGGTGGTGGCCCGGTTGAAGGCGGCCCTGGCGGACGGAGCGCAGGCCTACTGGATCTGTCCGCTGGTCGCGGAATCGGAGGCCAGCGACCTGGCGGCGGCCGAGGCCCGGGCCGGCGAGCTGCGCCAGGCGCTGGGCGTCGAGGTCGGCCTGGTCCACGGCCAGATGCCCGGGCCCGAGCGCGAGCCGGTGATGGCCGAGTTCGCCGCCGGCCGCCTGCCGCTGCTGGTGGCCACCACCGTGGTCGAGGTGGGCGTCGACGTGCCCAACGCGACCATCATGGTCATCGAACACGCCGACCGTTTCGGCCTGGCCCAGTTGCACCAGCTGCGTGGCCGGGTGGGGCGCGGCGCGCGGGCCAGCGCCTGCATCCTGCTGTACGGCGGCCTGGGCGAGACGGCGCGGGAGCGGCTGGAGACCCTGCGGCGCACCGAGGACGGCTTCGAGATCGCCGAGGAGGATTTCCGCCTGCGCGGCGGCGGCGATCCGCTGGGCCTGAAGCAGAGCGGCTTTCCGGCCTATCGCTTCGCCGATCCGTTCCGCCACCGCGACCTGCTGCTGGCCGCCGCCGACGACGCCCGCCTGGCGCTGGCGCGCGGTCGCGACGAGCCCCGGCGCGAGGCCTTGCACGTGCTGTCCGAACTGTTCGACTGGCGACCGGAGCGGACCGGGGCCGACTAGCCCGCCGCGCGCCAGGCCTTCAGGCGGGCTTCGACATCCGCTTCGAGATCGGCGTAGAATAGATTGTACGGCAACGCCTTTCTCCGGTCCGCCCAGGACCCGATCCGCTCGAAGGCGTCCGATGGAGGCGCTGAATAGCGCAGCAGGCCGTCGCGACACTGGGTGGCCACCTGGCGGCTGAGAAAGGCCGGCCGGGCGCCCCATTCCAGGCCCGTGGCGTTGGCCCCGCCCAGATGCTGGCGCGCCTCGACCTGCCGCCCGTCCGGCGCCCCCAGCACCGGATTGACGCACAGGGCCGCCCGCCCGGCCAGCGGGACCAGCCGCCCCTGCTCGTTCCACACCAGCGCCCGCTCCAGCCGCCGGCGCGCCTGTTCCTCGGCCGCCTCGGCCATCTGCGCCCAGGCGACCACGCAGCCGGCCTGGTCGCGCTCCTGACAGGCGGGGACGGGCGCCGCCGGCCCGTAAAGCTCGGCCGGAACGATCACGTCGATCAGATAGACCGCGGCCAGCCGCCGGCGCAGGTCGGCGTCGGGGATGATACGGGTCTGCAGCAGCCGCTCGGCCAGCTCGCCGCCCTGCTCCACCCCGACCAGGACCAGCGGCCCGCCGTCGTCGTGCGTCCGCAGCCAGGCCTCGAAGGCCGCCTCCACGTCGCGATAGGCGAAGGCGCGGGCCTCGCGGGCGTCGTCGCGGCGGGTGAAGCGGGTGTACAGGCTGGCCTGCCGGTATCGCGGCGCGAACACCCGGCCGGAGCGCAGATAGGGTCCAACATAATTCGGCAACATGACCCGCTGCAGGAAGGCGTCCGAATCCGCGTCCTCGATCGGCGCGTTCCAGTGGCGGCCGCCGTCGTAGGTGGTCGGATGCACGAAGAAAACGTCGGCTCCCGCCAGACTGTCGCCGATCCGTCCGCGCATCGCCCAGGCCTGCGACGCGTCATAGTCCGGCGCCGGCGGCGGCTCATAGGTCTGGAATGGGATCTCCGGGTCCAGGGCCGACTGGAAGATGTCGTCGCGGAACACGATCACCGCCACCGCCACGAACAGCAGGAAGGCGATCAGGATCATCCCCAGCCAGCCGCGGGCGCTGACGGTCCACGGCGGCGGGGTCACGACCGTTCCGCCTTGTAGACGGCCGCCGGCCACCGCCGGTGAACCCAGAACCACTCGGTCGGATTGGCCCGCACCTCGCTCTCCAGCCAGGCGTTGATCCGCCGGACCCCCGCCTCCACGTCGCGCGCGCGGTCGCCGGTCCGTTCCGGACGGATCGGATCGTGCACGATGACCTCGAAGCGCGCGCCCTCCAGCCGCCGCACAGACATCGGCTGCAGCACCGCATTCCGGCTCAGGGCCATCCGCGTCGGCCCCGGCGCGGTCATGGCCGGCTCGCCGAAGAAGGGCGCGGCGATGCCCTCGTTGAACTTCTGGTCGTTCATCAGGGCCACGGACTGGCCCCGGCCCAGCGCCTCGAGCAGGTCCCGCGCGCTTTCGCCCTTGGGCGCGAACAGCTTGACCCCGTAGCGCGCCCGGCCCTCGCGAATCCGCGCGTCGACGTAGGGGTTGTTGGCCGCCCGATAGGTCATCAGGCAGTCGACCCCGAACCGCACGATGGCCGCCGGCATCAGCTCCCAGTTGGACAGGTGACCCGAGATGAACACCGCCGGCTCGCCGTCGCGGGCGATCTGCTCCAGCCGCTCGCCATTGACCACCCGGATGCGGTCCGGATCGGCGAAGATGCGATCGATCACCGGAAACTCGGCGAACACCCGCCCCACGCTTTCCCACTGGTCGGCGGCCAGCTTGCGCCGCTCGGCGTCGGTCAGCTCTGGAAAGGCGATCTGCAGGTTGCGCAGCACGGTGTGCTGCACGGGGGTCAGCGGCCCCAGGGCGCGCATCAGGCGGCCCCCGGCCGCCGACACCGTGTCGACCGGCGCCAGCCGCACGAGGAAGGTGAAGACGTCCAGGGCGAACGCCTCCAGCCGCCACGCCAGCTTGCGGGACCACGATGGACGCCTGCTCATGTCGGTGTCCTAGCCTCCCCCCCGAGGCGGCGCAACGCGGCCGCCTCAGCCGTCGCCGGTCCGCCGCGCCGCGCGCCCGGCCGCCAGGATGCGCAGCAGCCGCCGCACGCGCATCTCGGCCGAGATGTGGCTGAACCCAAGGCCGAACCAGCCGCCGGTGAAATTCCGCCGGACCAGATAATAGCGCAGGAACACCGCCGGATACTCGAACGGCAGGCGCAGCAGGATCTTCCACGCCGGCTTGCGCAGCTCCTTGGCCTGCAGCGCGGTGTAGCTGTCCAGCTTCCGCCGCAGGTGATCCAGCGAGCGCAGCGAGTAGTGCAGCACCGGACTGCGGATCTGGCCGACGGGCAGGTCCCCGGTGTCCACGGTGTCGTGCACCAGGCTGTCGTGAAACCGCGCGCGGCGCCGGTCATAGAACCGCACGTGATTGTGCGCGCTGGACAGCGGCCGCGGCCGGGTCTGGCCCGGATACACCGGCACCAGCCGCATCCGGTAGGCCCCGAACGGCGGCTCCGCCTGCATCAGCGCCGCGATCTCCTGGCGGAACTCCGGGGTGACGATCTCGTCGGCGTCCAGGTTGAGGATCCAGTCGTGGCGCGCGCAGCTCTCGGCGAACCGCTTCTGCGGACCATAGCCGACCCAGTCGCGGTGAAAGACCCGCGCGCCGAGACCCTCGGCGATGGCCACGGTGTCGTCCGTCGAACCGGAGTCCACCACCACGATCTCGTCGGCGATCGGCTTCACCGCCTCGATGCAGGCCGCGATCCGGTCCGCCTCATCCCTGGTGATGATGCAGCAGCTGAACGGAACCGCGCTCACTAGGCGGCCCGGCGCTTGGCCAGGTCGTCGAAGGCCAGCAGCTCGGCGGCGAGGGCTTCGAATTGGCTGAGCGGCACCATGTTCGGACCGTCCGACGGCGCGTTGTCCGGGTCCGGGTGGGTCTCCATGAACACCGCGTCGACGCCGACCGCGACCGCCGCCCGGGCCAGCACCGGCACGAACTCGCGCTGGCCGCCGGAGGTGGTCCCCTGCCCGCCCGGCTGCTGCACCGAGTGGGTGGCGTCGAACACCACCGGGC
>CAZQBJ010000007.1:19977-26822 GCA_964591465.1 uncultured Brevundimonas sp. | reverse complement strand
TGTTGATGATCCGGCCGAAGCCCCGCTCGCGCATGCCGTTGATGACCTGGCGGGTCATGTTGAACACGCTGTCCATGTTCACCCGGATGACGTCGGACCACTGGTCGGGCGCCATCTTGTGGAAGAAGCCGTCGCGGGTGATGCCGGCGTTGTTCACCAGCACGTCGATCGGGCCGAGCTCCGCCTCGACCGCCTGCACGGCGCGCTGGCAGTCCTCATAGACCCCGACGTTGCCCTTGACGACCATGACCCCCAGCTCCCGCGCCGTGGCCTGGGCCGCCTCCTCGTTGCCCGAATAGCCGGCCGCGACCTTCAGGCCGTCCGCCTTCATCCGTTCGACGATCGCCCGGCCGATGCCGCGGGTTCCGCCGGTGACCAGTGCCACTCGCGCCATGTTCGTTTCCCTGTCCCGCCGGCCTCCCCGGGCCGGCCCCTTGTGTTGGATTGCAAAGCGTTGTTCGGCGACGCGCCGAAATCAAGCGCGTTCCACGCACATGGCCACGCCCATGCCGCCGCCGACGCACAGGGTGGCCAGGCCGCGCCGGCCGCCCGAACGCTTCAGCTCGTGCAGCAGGGTGACCAGCACCCGCGCGCCCGAGGCGCCGATCGGGTGGCCCAGGGCGATGGCTCCGCCGTTGACGTTGACCCTGGCCGGGTCGAGCTCCAGCTCCTTCATCACGCACAGCGACTGGGCGGCGAAGGCCTCGTTGCTCTCGATCAGGTCCAGGTCGCCGACCGTCCAGCCAGCCTTCTCGAGCGCCTTGCGGCTGGCCGGGATCGGCCCGGTCCCCATCACCGCCGGCTCGACCCCGGCGTTGGCCCAGGCGGCGATGCGGGCCAGCGGCTCGAGCCCGCGGCGGGCGGCCTCGTCGGCGCGCATCAGCACCACCGCCGCGGCCCCGTCGTGCAGCCCCGAGGCGTTGGCGGCGGTCACCGTGCCGTCCCTGGTGAAGGCCGGCTTGAGCTTCTGCATGGCCTCCAGCGTCGCGCCGTGGCGGATGTATTCGTCGCGCGACACCACAACGTCGCCCTTGCGGGTGGAGATGGTCACCGGGGTGATCTCGGCGTCGAACCGGCCGGCGGCCTGGGCCGCTTCGGCCTTGTTCTGCGAGGCGACGGCGAAGGCGTCCTGGTCGTCGCGGCTGATGGCCCAGCGCTCGGCGATGTTCTCGGCCGTCTGGCCCATGTGATAGCCGTGGAAAGCGTCCCACAACCCGTCTCGGATCATGGTGTCGACGAAGCTGAGGTCGCCCATCTTCTGGCCCTCGCGCAGGCGGGCGGCGTGCGGCGCCTGGCTCATGCTTTCCTGGCCGCCGGCGACCACCACCCGGGCGTCGCCCAGGGCGATCTGCTGCAGGCCCAGGGCCACCGCGCGCAGGCCCGAGCCGCACAGCTGGTTCAGGCTCCAGGCCGGGGTCTCGACCGGCAGGCCGGCGGCGATCGAAGCCTGGCGCGCCGGGCCCTGGCCGGCGGCCGCCTGCAGCACCTGGCCCAGGATCACCTCGTCGACCTCGGCCGCCGCCACGCCGGCCCGCTCAAGCGCGGCGCCGATGGCGATCGCGCCCAGCTGGTGGGCCGGCAGGCTGGACAGGCCCCCGAGGAACGACCCGATCGGGGTGCGGGCGGCGGAAACGATGACGACGTCGGACATGAACTGAACTCCGGGGAGGAAGACGGGCCTGCTTTAGCCCCTCGCCCGGGCCGTCGTCACGTGCGCCGCCCGATTCAGCCTATCGCCACCATTGCGGGGCACACTGTCGGGAACGCAAAGCGCCCCGCGAGCGCTACCTTGGGCATGGTGCGGTATGTGAAAGTGCTGAAACGACGGATCTGCGTGCCTGACGAGCTCGACATGATCGAGCATTACGACACCCGCGCCGAGCGGCTGGCGGATCTGTGGGTGCACGCCATCGGCCTGGGATTCGCGGCGGCGGGCGGCATCGGCCTGGCGGTGCTGGCGGCGGTGTCCGGCGGCTTCGGCCTGGCCGCGGCGACCGGCATCTACGCCATCTGCCTGGTGGCCATGCTGACCGCCTCGACCATCTACAACCTGACCCGCCCGTGCGCCGCGCGGCCGATCCTGCGGCGGATCGACGAGGCGGCCATCTTCCTGATGATCGCCGGCTCCTACACCCCCTTCACCCTGCAGTTCGAGGGCGGCTGGGCGGTCGGCTTCACCGCCCTGGTCTGGGCCATCGCCCTGACCGGAGTGGCGGTCAAACTGGTCGCGCCGCGGATCAACGACCTGTTCTGGAGCCTGGTCTATGTCGGCTTCGGCTGGCTGGCGGTGCTGGCCATCCGGCCGATGACCGAGGCGCTGCCGGCGCCGGCCCTGTGGCTGCTGGCCGCCGGCGGTCTGATCTACACCACCGGCGTGCTGGTGTTCATCAGCCGCAAGCTGCCGTTTCGACGCGCCATCTGGCACGGCTTCGTTGTGGCCGGCGCCGGAACCCACTGGGCGGCGGTGCTGATCGGGGTGGTGCTGGCCCCGATGGCCGGCTGAGCGCGCCACTGGCGTTCGCGTCCGCGCTGCGGGATAATGGCGCATCGCAACAGGGCGGGTGAGCAGCGTGACCGAAACCAAGGCAGACACCGGCGCCGGGACCGCCGAGCCCGTTGTCATCAAGAAGTACGCGAACCGCCGACTCTACAACACCGACTCCAGCTCCTACGTCACCCTGGACGACCTGGCGCAGATGGTGCGCGACGGGGTCGATTTCGTGGTCTTCGACGCCAAGACCAACGAGGAGCTGACCCGCCAGGTCCTGACCCAGATCATCTTCGAGGAAGAGAACCGCGGACAGTCGCTGCTGCCGATCCAGTTCCTGCGTCAGCTGATCGGCTTCTACGGCGGCCAGATGGAGGCGGTCCTGCCCAGCTATCTGCAGCTGTCGCTGGATAATTTCACCCGTCAGCAGGAGCAGTTCCGGGCCCAGTTCACGCGCGCCTTCGGGGCCGCGCCGGGGGCCGGGATGATGGAGGAGCAGGTCCGGCAGAACATCGCCATGTTCGAACGGGCGATGAAGATGTTCTCGCCCTTCACCTACGCCCAGGCCGAGCCGGCCAGGGCGGAGCCGGTCAAGCCGGCGGCGGCCCCCGAGGCCTCAGCCCTGGACGAGATGCGCCGCCAGATGGACGAGATGCGCGCCCAGCTGGACCGGCTGGCGGGGGGCAAGACGTCCGAATGACCGACGCGATCCGCCCGCCTGGTCCGATCGAACGTCGCACCGGCGACCGGCGCGAGGGCGAGCGGCGCGAGGGGCTGCCGCCCGGCCCGACCAGGGCCCTGGTCCCGGCGGGGGAATTGACCGACGAGACGCCGGCCGAAACGGCGACCGAGGCCAAGGCCCCGCCACCCTCGCCGGCGGCGTTCGCCGCCCAGGTGCTGGGACAGGATGGCGAACGCAAGGGCCTGCGCGGCGGACCGCCGGTGCTGGAGGCGGCGCGATCGACCTATCTCGGGGCGGAATATTCCGGCCCCAAGGACCGGCGGCCCAAGCCGGGCAAGGCGACCCGCACCGAGGTCTGAACTGGCCCGAAGCTTGCTTGGACGATCCCGTACGCAACCGTCCGGGAAGACGTTCAGATGCCCGCCTTCGCCAGTCTCGCCACCCGCGCCATCGATGTCCTGACCGTGGCGCTGATCTTCACCGCCTTCAGCTAGGCAAACTCAGCCGGCCACCGGGGCGCCGATGTCGAAGTCCTTGCGCGCCGAGATGATGGTCACGATGAACCCGGCCAGCACGTCCAGCATGACCATCACGGTCAGCAGGAAGAAGGTCGAGGTGGCGAAGTCCCGCCCCAGCAGGAAGGCCGCCAGGCAGACCACGAACAGGATCAGCGACAGGGCGTGGTTGATGATCGACACCCGCCGGCTGGACGTCGCCTTGAGCAGCTCGAAGAACAGCAGGACCAGGGCGAACAGCACGATCAGGTCGCCGATGCCGACGCTCCATTCGGCGCCCGAGGCCATCGGAATGGTGAACAGGGCTTCGCGCAGGACGGCGTCCGCGCCGGCCGCGGCGGACCCGCCGGCCACCGAAAAGATCACCACCAGCACGTAAAACACCACCGGAATCGCAAGCAGCGGCAAGGCGATCAGCATGGACGGCTCCCCCGGTCGTCATCCCAGGCCAGCTTGGCCATGGTCGGTTAATACCGCCGTTCCGTCGACCATGCCAGCGGACGCGCGCCAAAGGGGAAAGCGCGGCAAGACGCGGAGCGGATAACCGTTGCAGACGGCCGCGAACGGCCCGTGCTAGACAGTCGCCCATGACGCGACCGAACCTCGATCGTCTCGTGGAGGGCTGGCGCGGACCGCTGCTGGCGGCGCTGGTCGCCCTGCTCGCCGGTCTGCCGGGCCTGCTGCTGTTGCCGCCGCTGGACCGGGACGAGGCCCGGTTCGCCCAGGTCACCGCCCAGATGCTGGAGACCGGCGACTTCATCGACCTGCGCTTCCAGGACCAGGGCCATTACCGCAAGCCGGCCGGGGTCCACTGGCTGCAGGCGATGGCGGTTTCGGCCGTGTCCGAGGTCGAGGCGCGCGACATCCGCCCGTACCGCCTGCCGTCCCTACTGGGGGCGATGCTGGCCGCCTGGGCCTGCGCCTGGGGCGGTGCGGCCCTGTTCGGGGCGCGCGCCGGGTTCCTCGCCGGGGCCATGCTTGGGGCGACCTTCCTGCTGTCGACCCTGGCCGGGATCGCGACCACCGACGCGGTGCTGGCCGGGGCGATCACCCTGGCCATGGCGGCGCTGGGGCGGATTTACGTCGCGGCCAGCGGCGGCATGTCGGCCACCCGTCCGATCAAGCTGGCCTTCTGGCTGGGGCTGGCCGTGTCGATCCTGATCAAGGGCCCGGTCGGGCCGCTGGTCGCCGGCCTGACGCTGGTCTCGCTGGGCGTCTGGGATCGCCGCTGGGCGTGGATGAAGGATCTGGGCTGGGGCTGGGGTCTGGTGATCGTCGGCCTGGTCGCGGCCCCTTGGGCGTTCGCCATCACCGTGACCACCGACGGGGCCTTCTGGGGCGAGTCGATCGGGGCCGACATCCTGGCCAAGCTGTGGCCCGGCCGCGGCGACTGGGGGCTGCCGGGCCAGTACCTCCTGCTGGCCCCGCTGCTGTTCTTCCCGGCCACCCTGCTGCTGCCGGCGGCGCTGGGCGCCGGCTGGACCCGCCGGGCCGAGCCCGCCATCCGCTTCGCCGTCTGCTGGCTGGTCCCCTGCTGGCTGCTGTTTGAAATCGTGCCGACCAAGCTGTGGCACTATGTGCTGCCGCTGTTCGGCGCCCTGGCGTGGCTGGCGGCGGCGGCGGCGACCCGCCCGATGGACCGCTGGTCGCTGCGGCTGGGCGTGGTGCTGTCGCTGCTGGGCGGGCTGCTGGTGGCGGTCTTCACCCTGTACGGCCTGGGCGAATACGGAACAGCCTCGGCCCAGACCTGGGCGTCGCTGGCCATCGGCCTGGCCCTGGTCGGGGCGGCGGTCAGCGGCTTCCTGCTGGCCAACCGGGTGGCGGTCAGCGCCCTGCTGACGGCCATGGCCTTCGGCCTGATCGCCCACGCCGGCCTGGCCGGCGTCATCCGCCAGCTGCAGCCGCTATGGGTGTCGCCGCGGCTGGACCGGGCGCTGATGAGCACCGAGCTGCACCCGCGCGCCGGCCAGCTGGCCGGGCCGGTGGCGGTGGCCGGCTACTACGAGCCCAGCGTGGTCTTCCTGACCGGCACCGAGACCGAGCTGACCGACGCCGCCGGGGCGGCGCGGGCGGTGCGCGAGGGCCGGCCGGCGGTGGTCGACCGGTCGCTGGAGGCGCCGTTCCGCGAGGCCCTGGCCCGCGACGGCGGCGACGCCCGCGCGGTCGGGACCGTCGAGGGGCGCAACTATTCCAACGGCGATCGGGTCGCCCTGACCCTGTACCGCCCGCAGTCCGAGGGAGGCCGCTGAGGTGGGCCGGTTCATCCAGATCGTCGAGGTCGGTCCCCGCGACGGGCTGCAGAACGAGGCCAGGGCGCTGGAGCCGCCGGTGCGCGCCGAGCTGGTCCGCCGACTGGAGGCGGCCGGGGCCCGGCGCATCGAGGCGGTCTCGTTCGTTCACCCGAAATACGTGCCGCAGATGGCCGGGGCCGAGGAGGTCATGGCCGCCCTGCCCGCCGAAAACGGCCGCTCGCGCATCGGCCTGGTGCTGAACGCCCGCGGCTATGACCGGGCGATCACCACGACGGTGGACGAGGTCAATGTCTCGGTCGCCGCCACCGACGGCTTCGGCCTGAAGAATCAGGGCCTCGACCGCAAGGGGCAGATGGCCATGCTGTCCGAGATCGTGGCCCGCCGGCACAACGCGGCGCCCGGCGACGCCGCCCCGTCCCTTTCGGCGACCATTTCGTGCGTCTGGGGCTGCCCGTTCGACGGCGAGGTCTCGACCGCCCAGGTGGCCGACATGGTCGGGCAGATCGCCGCCCTGGGCGTCGGCGAGATCGCCCTGGCCGACACCATTGGCGCGGGCGATCCCTGGGCCGTGACGCAGAAGGTCGAGGCGGCCCGCAAGGCGGCCCCGGAGGCGACCTTGCGCCTGCATTTCCACGACACGCGCAACACCGGCCTGGCCAACGCCTACGCCGGGGTCGAGGCCGGGGTCGACGTGCTGGACGCCTCGGTCGGCGGGCTGGGCGGCTGTCCGTTCGCGCCGGGGGCCACGGGCAACATCGCCACCGAGGACCTGGTCTACATGCTCGCACGCGGCGGTTTCGACACCGGCTACGACCTGGCCGCCCTGATCGACACGGCCAATTGGATCGCCGGCCACATCGGCAAGCCGCCCGCCTCGCGCCTCAGCCGCGCGGGCCCGTTCCCGAAAG
>CAZQBJ010000007.1:0-19877 GCA_964591465.1 uncultured Brevundimonas sp. | reverse complement strand
CGCTTCAGGTCCGGCGGGGTCGCCTCCTCGGTCAGCACGCGGATCGCCTCCTCGACCGAGACGATCTCCTGCGCCTGGCTGCCAAGACGGCGCAGGGCGACCTGGCCGGCCTCGGCCTCCTTCTTGCCGACCACGGCGATGACCGGGACCTTGGCCACCGAGTGCTCGCGCACCTTGTAGCCGACCTTCTCGTTCCTCAGGTCCGTCTCGACGCGCAGGCCGGCGGCGCGGAACTTGGCCGCGACCTCTTCCGCATAGCCGTCGGCGTCCGAGACGATGGTCGCCACCACCGCCTGCACCGGCGCCAGCCACAGCGGGAAGGCCCCGGCGTAGTTCTCGATCATGATGCCGATGAAGCGCTCGAAGCTGCCCAGGATGGCCCGGTGCAGCATCACCGGCCGGTGCTTCTGGCCGTCCTCGCCCGTGTACTCGGCGCCCAGCCGCTCGGGCAGGACGTAGTCCAGCTGGATGGTGCCGCAGGTCCATTCGCGGCCGATGGCGTCCTTGACGATGAAGTCCAGCTTGGGCGCGTAGAAGGCGCCGTCGCCCTCGGTCACCACCGGTTCGGTCCCGGCGGCGCGGGCGGCGTCGGCCATCAGGCGCTCGGCCTTGTCCCAGAACTCGTCGGAGCCGGCGCGCACCTCCGGACGGGTGCCCAGCGAGATGTAGGCCGTCTCCATGCCGAGGTCCGAGTGGACCGAGCGGGCCAGCTCGATGAAGGCCGCCGTCTCGTCGACGATCTGGTCCTCGCGGCAGAAGATGTGGGCGTCGTCCTGGGTGAAGCCGCGCACCCGCATCAGACCGTGCAGGGCGCCCGAGGGCTCGTAGCGGTGGCAGGCGCCGAACTCGGCCATGCGCAGCGGCAGTTCGCGGTACGACCGCTGGCCCTGGTCGAAGATCTGCACGTGACCCGGACAGTTCATCGGCTTGAGGCTGAGCGTCTCGCCCTCGACCGTCTCGCAGACGAACATGTTGGGCCGGTACTTGTCCCAGTGGCCCGAGGCCTCCCAGAATTTGCGGTCCAGCACCTGGGGCGTCTTGACCTCGACATAGCCGGCGGCGGTCAGCCGGCGGCGCATGTAGGCCTCGATCACCTGCCACAGCACCCAGCCCTTGGGGTGCCAGAAGACCATGCCGCGGCCCTCTTCCTGCATGTGGAAGAGCTCCATCTGGCGGCCGATCCTGCGGTGGTCGCGCTTCTCGGCCTCCTCGACGCGCTTCAGATAGGCGTCGAGGTCGGCCTGGTTGGCCCAGGCGGTGGCGTAGATGCGCTGCAGCTGCGGGTTGCGGTGGTCGCCGCGCCAGTAGGCCCCGGCCAGCTTGGTCAGCTTGAAGGCCTTGCCGACGAACTTCGTCGACGGGAAGTGCGGCCCCCGGCACAGGTCGACCCAGTCGCCCGTCGAATAGGTGGTGATCGTCTCGTCGGCCGGCAGGTCGCGGATCAGTTCGGCCTTGAAGGTCTCGCCCTTGGATTCGAACAGCTTGATCGCCTCGTCGCGGTCCCAGACCTGGCGGACCAGCTTCTCGTCGCGGTCGACGATCTCGGCCATCTTCTTCTCGATGGCCGCGAAGTCGTCTGTCGAAAACGGCTCTTCTCGGAAAAAATCGTAGTAGAATCCGTCTTCTATGGCCGGGCCGATGGTCACCTGGGTGCCGGGGAACAGCTCCTGCACCGCCTGGGCCAGCACGTGGGCGGCGTCGTGGCGGATGGTCTCCAGCGCCTCGGGATCGTCGCGCATGATCAGGCGGAAGGCGCCGCCTTCCTCCAGCGGACGGTCCAGGTCCCACTGTTTGCCGTTGATCTCGACCAGGGCCGCGCGCTTGGCCAGCGAGGGCGAGATCGAGGCGGCCACGTCGCGGCCCGTGGCGCCGGCGGGATACTGGCGGCTGGCGCCGTCGGGGAATTTCAGTTCGATCATCAGTCTGTCTTTTCGCGCGGCGGGACGGGGTCGTAGGACCAGTCCAGACCGCTGAACGGGTGGCATTTACAGAGGCGTCGGACCGTCAGCCATCCCCCCCGGACCGGTCCGTGCTGGATCAGCGCGTCGCGGGCGTAGTCCGAACAGGTCGGCCGGAACCGGCACGACTGCCCGATCAGGGGGGACAGCGTCAGCTTGTAGCCCCGATGGGCCAGCCGGACGCCGCGTTCGTAGAGATTTCCGCCGGTGGCCATGTCGCCGCGCTTATCCCCCGTCCGCGGGGGAGAGGCAATCAGGCCGGACCGGCGCGAAGAGTTCGGCTGTCGTCGGCGACGGTCCGGTCCCGCGCGGCCAGGGCCGCCTCGTGCGCCTTCAGCAGCGCCTCCAGGGCGACCATGGTCGAGGCGTGGCGGGCCGGGTAGCCGGCCACCTGGCGCAAGGCGCGCAGCGCCTCGAACCGGCCGGTCGGGCCCTCGCCCCCGGATTTCAGCATGGCCAGCATGGCGTCGCGCGCGGCGCGCAGCTCGGCCGCGTCGGCGCCGATGGCCGCGTCGCCGACGATCGAGGCGGCCGCCTGCCCCAGGGCGCAGGCCTTCACGTCCTGGGCCAGGTCGTCGATGCGCCCGTCGGCGTCCAGGCGCACGTCGATCACCGCCCGCGAGCCGCACAGCTTGGCCGTCTGCTCGCCGGTGCCGTCCGGATCGGTCAGCCGGCCCACGCGAGGCAGGTTGGCCGCCAGGCCCAGGATGCGCGCGCTGTAGAGCTCGTCGATCATGGCGGACAGATAGTCCTTCGCGCCGCCCGGGTGAAGCCGGCGGGCCGGCCCTACGCTTCGGCGCGCAGGCGCAGGGCCTCGCCCAGCTCGACGCAGGCGCGGCGCAGCAGCCGGCGGTGCTTGTGGCCGTAGTCCTCGCCGAGGAAGCCGCCGAAGATTTCGCCGTTGGCCACGATACAGGCGCCGGGCTGGAGCTCCTCGATCTCGATGTAGCGGGTCGAGCGGGCGAGGAAGCCGCGGCGTTCGGCCCAGATCAGCTGGGCGTTGGGCACCCATTCGACGACGCGGGCCTCGACCAGCCGCTCGGGCCGGTCGGGCATCCGCTCGACCAGCGACAGGCGGCCGCCGATGGCGATGGTCCCCGCAGCCTCGGGGAAGATCGGGTTCCAGGCGCTCCAGGCGGGCAGATCGGCGATGATCTCCCAGATTCGCTCGGCCGGGGCGCGGACCCCGACGCGGTGTTCGATGGGACGGGTCATTACCGCCTTCTCACACGCCTTCTCGGCATAAGGAAGACGGCCCAGCGGCTGCGGCCGCTGCCCTCGGGCCCGGGCTGGGAGGCGGGGATCTGGCCGGCGCTGGCCTGCCGGTCAGGCGTCGCCGCGCGCAGGGCCGGGCTGACCCAGGCCAGCACCAGGGCGACCGCCAGCAACACCGCGTTGGCGATGTAGGGCGCCGACTCCATCAGTTCGTACAGCGCCACCCCGACGACCGGCGGCGCCAGGAAGCTGAGCCCGGCCAGCGCCATGATCAGCCCGGCCATGGCGCCCTGCTCGCGGGCGCCGACGGCCAGCGACGAACCGGCGGTGAAGCCCGGCCGGGCGAAACCGATGCCCATGCTGATCACCGCATAGCCGATCACCACCCCGTAGTAGCCGGGCCCGATGACGGCCAGCACGTTGCCGAGCAGGGCGACGGCCGCGCCCCAGCGCATCAGCTGGCGCGGCTGCAGGTCGAACAGCGGGATCAGGCCCCACTGGACCATCAGGGTGGCGGCCGCCCCGGCCAGCATGGCCACGCCGATGAACGGCTGGATGTCGCGCACCGCGGCCACCGTCCCCGAGGCGGTCATCACGTCGATGACGTGGAAGCCCAGCACCGCGATGTTGATCGCCTGGGCGCTGACCACCAGCAGGCCGAACAGGAGGAAGTCGCGCACCCGCGGGTCCTTCCACAGGCCCTTGTCGGCGCGGGCCCCGGCCTTGTCGACCGGCTTGCGCTCGACATCGCCGCTGGGCAGGCGACGCCAGACGGCGAAGAACACCACCGCGCCCATCATGGCGAAGGCGTACATCGGGCCGGCCAGGCCGACGACCGGCAGCACGAAGAACGGCGCCACGGCCGGGCCGATCACCGTGCCCAGGCCCTGGGCCGAAGCCAGCAGCGACATCGACTTGGTCCGCTCGGCCCGGCTGGTGCGGTCGGCGACATAGGCCTGGCTGGCGATCGGGGCGGCCGAGCCGAACAGCCCGTAGACCATCCGCGCCACGACCATCAGGGCGAAGGCCAGCAGCGGCGCCAGCCAGCCGACCAGCCCCAGGGTGGCGGCCAGGCCGAAGCCGAGCATCGACAGGGAGAAGCCGGCCATGCCGACCATGATGATCCGCTTGCGGCCCAGCCGGTCCGAGCGCCGCGCCCACAGGGGGGAGCTGAGGATCCAAAGCAGGGCCGAGATGGCGAAGGCGCCGGCGACCAGGGTGTCGGGCAGGCCGAACTCGCGGCCGATGGCCGGCAGCACCGACTGGAGCGCCATGTTGCCGGCCCCGGCCGTCAGGCTGACGGCGAACAGCAGGCCGAAGGCTTCCGATCGCAGCTTCATGCCCCTGACTTAGCCGACCCGCGCCTCGATTGCGACGCGCGATGTCCTCCCCGCCGCGTCGGAACGCGGACGGGGAGGACGCGCCGCCGGCCGGCTCGGAACCGGGGGCGGCCCGTGCATGCGCGACGGATTCCGCCTCCGGCCCTCAGGACCGGCCGGTCACCAGGCGAAGCCGACGCTGCCGCCGCCCATCGAGTCGCCGCTGGAGGTGGTGGAGAAGCCCAGGTTGACGGCCACCTGGTTGCTGATCGTGCGGCTGTAGCCGATCGACATGGCGGTCTCGCCGCCGTAACCGCCGACGCCCACGACCAGCCGGTTGGCCGCCCCCGTGCCCTGGCCGGCGGTGTTGCCCGCCATGGCCGCGAAGGCGGCGCTCATCGCCCCGACCCGCTCCAGCTCGCGATTGAGGCTGGTGAAGCGCGAGTCGACGTCCAGCAGCAGGCCGGCGACCGCCGAGTCGGTGTAGGCGTTGGCCGCCGACAGGGTGGCCGCGCCCTGGGCCTCGAGCTGACCCAGGTTGACCGCGTCGGTCGCCGCGACCCCGGCCGCGACATTGACCACCCGCCGTTCGGCCCCGGCCGCGCCAACCGAAACGGTGTCGGCCTGGTCGGCGACCGAATTCGCGCCGATCGCCACGGAGTTGTCGGCCGTTGCGGTCGAGTTGGCGCCGAGCGCGGAGGCTTCGGACCCGGTGGCCTCCGCGCCCTGGCCGAATGCCGCGCCGAGCAGTCCGGAGGCGGTGCTGAAGGCGCCCACGGCCGTCGCGCCGATGCCCGTGGCTTGCGCATTGGAGCCGAAGGCGGCGCTGCTGGTCCCGGAGGCCACGCTGACCGAACCGACGGCGACGGCGCTGTCGGCATCGGCCGTTGCGTTGGCCCCAACCGCCACGCTGGCGGCGCCGCCCGCATAGCTCTGCGCGCCGAACGCAGCGGAGCTGGCCCCCACGGCGGTCGCGGTGCGGCCGACGGCCGAAGCCGAGGCGCCGGTGCTGCTCGCGTCGTGCCCGATGGCGACCGAGCCGGTCCCCCAGGCGTCCGCATCGCGCCCGATGGCGGTCGAGCTGTGGCCGGAGGCGGCGCTGCCGACGCCGAACGCCGAACTGTACATGCCCGTCGCCTCGGAGACGGAGCCGACCGCGGTGGACTCGACCCCCGAAGCGGCCGCGGCAGACCCGATGGCGGTCGCACGGTTGTTCGACGAGACGCTCGCCGTTCCGATCGCAATGGCGTTGAACTCCACGGCCTGGGCCAGGTAGCCGGTGGCGATGCTGCCGTCGCCGGCGGCCACCGCGTTGGCGCCGAGCGCCGTCGCCGAGGCGCCGCTGGCGCTGGCGGCGCCGCCGATGGCCGTGGCCCGGACCGCCGCGGCGCTGCTCTCGGCGCCCGTCGCCGTGGCGAAGTTTCCACTGGCTGCGGATTCAAATCCGGTCGCCGTCGCATAGGCGCCGCCGGCGGCCGCGCCGGCTCCAAAGGCTGAGTCGCCTGTCAGCAGGGCGACCGCTTCCTCGCCGACGGCGGTGGAGTCGGCGCCGGTCGCGAAGGTGTCCGCGCCGATGGCGGTGCCGCCGGCGCCGGTGGCGACGGCTTCATCGCCCAGGGCCGTCGAGTTTTCGCCGCTGGCGTTGGCGTCCGCGCCGCAGGCGGTGCTGGCCGCCCCGGTGGCGGTCGCGCCCGCGCCGCCCGCCGGAATGGTTTCGCAGACGACCTGGGCCGAAGCGGACGGGGCGGCGGCGAGGGCGGCGAGCAGGGCGAGGCTGGCCCCGGCGCCGAGAAGCGAGGTTCTGGAAAGCATCGTGTATCTGATCCTGAAGGGTTGTTTCCGAGGAGGACCGGGCGTCCGGCCCGATGGGGGCGCTCCTATGGCGAGGCGCGCCCGCTTCGGTCAGATGCAGCGACGCACGCAACGGCCGCGCTTGGCGACGCATCGCGTTGTATCGATTTGCAACGGGTTGCACGGCGAACGTCGTTCGTGGAATATTCCCCCCATGCCGGCGCCTTCGGAATTCTCCGTCCGCTTCGAACTGGTGCTGAAGGCCCTGTCCATGAGCCGCGGGCGTCTGGCGGCGGAACTGGGGGTCGACAAGTCGCTGGTCGGCCGCTGGGCCTCCGGCGCCGTGACGCCCTCGGCGCACAATCTCGAACGGCTGACCCATCTGGTGGCCGAGCGCCGCAGCGGCTTCACCCTGCTGGACTGGGAGCGCGAGCCGGCCGAACTGGCCCGGCTGTTCGGCGTCGAGATGCCCTCGGGGGCCGGGGGCGGTCCCGCGCCGGTGGACGGAATCCCCCTGCCCGGCCTGGACGCCGCGCGCGCCATCACCGCCCACCGCGGCGCCCTGTACGA
Organism: uncultured Brevundimonas sp.; assembly: GCA_964591465.1. GTDB lineage: Bacteria > Pseudomonadota > Alphaproteobacteria > Caulobacterales > Caulobacteraceae > Brevundimonas. Next base: position 13,024 of record CAZQBJ010000007.1, on the reverse strand, counting down.
GGGCTTCTGGCGCTCGACCCGGCCGGCGGTGGTCGCTCCGGGCCGATTCTGCCAGGACCACGGCATCTTCCGCCGCGGCCCCAGCGGGCTGCTGGAGTTCGAGCTGGGCAATCGCGATTTCCGCTTCATCGGCTGGGCCATGCCGTTCGAGGGCCAGCTGTGCGTCATCGCCTCGGATCCGGCCGGGGTGATGCCCAGCTTCCTGATCATGAACGGCGTGCCGATGGCCAAGGCGACGCTGCTGGACGGCATCATCCTGACCGCGTTCAACGCCCTGCGCGTGCCGGCCGCCTATCCGTTCATGCTCGAGCGGGTCGGCGATCTGACCGGCGACGAGGCGGCCGACCTGCAGACCGCCCGCGAGATGATGGCGGCCAACGACCAGTTCATTCCGGACGATGCGGTGCCCGAGCACGTGCGCCGGCACCTGCTGCGCGACATCGGGCCCGAGGCGGCCGCCCGGGGCGGCGACATGCTGCTGACGGCCTCGAAGACCTCCTTGCTGTCGCGCCGGCTGGGCGGCGAGGCCCCGGCGGAGGGTTGAACCGGCGCGCGGCCCTCCGCATGATCGCCGTTCAGGACGCGGGGAGGCGGAGATGACGGCATCGACCAGCTGGCGGGCCCTGGCCCTTGGCGCCATTTCGGCCCTGGCCGTGGCCACCGCGTCGGCGGCGCAGGACAACCCCGTCTCGGCCGACTGGGTGGCCGAACAGGCGGCGGCGGTGCAGCCCCAGGTGGTCGCCTGGCGGCGCGACCTGCATCAGAACCCCGAACTGGGCAACGCCGAGCACCGCACGGCCGGGATCGTCGCGGCGCATCTGCGCGATCTGGGCATGGAGGTGCGCACCGGGGTGGCCCAGACCGGCGTCGTCGGGGTGCTGCGCGGCGCGCGGCCCGGACCGACCGTGGCCCTGCGGGCCGACATGGACGCCCTGCCGGTGCGCGAGGCCACCGGCCTGCCGTTCGCCTCGACCGCCACCGGGACCTATCTGGGCGAGACCGTGCCGGTGGCGCACGCGTGCGGCCACGACAGCCACGTGGCCATGCTGATGGGCGCGGCGCAGATCCTGGCCGGGCTGAGGGACCAGCTGGCCGGGACCATCGTGTTCGTGTTCCAGCCGGCCGAGGAAGGCTCGCCGCCCGGCGAGGACGGCGGCGCCGACCTGATGATCGCCGAGGGGGCGCTGGCCGACCCGCGCCCCGAGGCGATCTTCGGCCTGCACGTGGTGCCCGGCGCGCCCGGGACCATCTTCTACCGGCCGCAGGGCTTCATGGCCGCCTCGGACCGGGTCGACATCACCCTGCACGGCCGCCAGACCCACGGCGCCTGGCCGTGGAAGGGCGTCGACGTGGTCGCCGCCGCCGCCCAGGTCATCGGCACGGTCAACACCCTGACCGCCCGCACGGTGGATCCGACCACCACCCCGACGGTGTTCACCATCGCCACCGTCGACGCGGGCGTGCGCTACAACATCATTCCGGACTCGGTGGCCATGAGCGGCACCTTGCGCACCTTCGACGTGGCCCAGCGCGACGCCCTGGTCGAGCGGGCCGAGGCGGCCATCGGCCACGTGGCCCAGGCCCACGGGGCCACGGCCGAGGTCTCGGTGGTGCAGAACGCCCCGCTGGTGTTCAACGACCCGGCCCTGTCGGCCTGGCTGGCCCCGGTGCTGATCGAGGCGGCGGGCGAGGGCAATGTGGATCCAGCGACGCCGCCGACCACGGTGGCCGAGGATTTCAGCTACTACCAGCGGGAGATTCCCGGCGTCTTCTGGCATCTGGGCGGCAGCGCCGACGGGGTCGATCCGGCGACCTCGCCGCCGAACCATTCGCCGGCCTTCGACGTCAACGAGCGGGTGATGGAGCTGGGCGTGCGCGCCCATGTGCTGACGGCGGTGCGTTTCCTGGAGCGCGGGGCGTCCTAGGGCCGAAACGCGGCTTTAAACATTAACGGTCAAGATGCGCGCTGACCCAGTTTGCAGGATCGCGCGACCCCCATGTTCCAGATCATCGGCATTGTGTTGCTGTTCGCGCTCGTGTTCGGCAGCTACATCATTTCCGGCGGCAATTTCGGCGTCATCCTGCACGCCCTGCCCCACGAGATGATGGCCATCGGCGGCGCTGGCGTCGCCGCCTTCCTGATCTCCAACAGCGTGCCGGTGATCAAGGCGACCCTGTCGGGCCTGGGCAAATGCTTCGCCGGGCCGAAATGGAAGCGCGACGACTATCGCGACCTGCTGTCGCTGCTGTTCCAGCTGACCAAGACCATGAAGTCCAAGGGCGTCATCGCCCTGGAGAGCCATATCGAGAAGCCGGCCGAGAGCGCGATCTTCCAGAAGTTCCCGCGCATCATGAAGGACCACTTCGCCATCGACTTCATCTGCGACACCCTGCGCATGATGACCATGAACCTCGAGGATCCGCACCAGATCGAGGACGCCATGGAAAAGCAGCTGGAGAAGCACCACCACGAGGCCCAGGCCCCGGCCATGGCCCTGCAGAGCCTGGCCGACGCCCTGCCGGCGCTGGGCATCGTCGCGGCCGTGCTGGGGGTGATCAAGACGATGGGCTCGATCACCAAGCCGCCTGAAGTGCTGGGCGGCATGATCGGGGGCGCCCTGGTCGGCACCTTCCTGGGGGTGTTCCTGGCCTATGGCCTGGTCGGCCCGCTGGCGGCGCGGCTGAAGGCGATCGTCGACGAGGAAACGGCCTTCTACAAGATCATCCAGTCGGTGCTGGTCGCCCACCTGCACGGCAATGCGGCGCAGATTTCGGTGGAGATCGGCCGCGGCGACATCCCGACCCCGGCCCAGCCGTCCTTCGCCGAACTTGAAGAGGCGCTGGCCAATGTGCAGATGGAGCCGGCCCGGGCCTGATCCGATCACGAACCCGTGAAAAGAACGCTTGCCGACACGCTCACGATGGCGTTATCTCAGGCACGCGGGATTTCATGAGCCCGCGATTTGACCTCCTTCTGAAGGACCTGGGACCAATGACCATCCGCCAACTGCTCGTCGCCGCCGCTGCCGGCGTCGCCGCTCTGTCCGTCGCTGCCTGCCAACAGCCGGCCGCCGAAGAAGGCGCTGACGCCGCCGCCGCCGACGCTGCTGAAGCCGCCGACACGGCCGCTGACGCCGCCGCGACCGCCGACGCCGCCGCCGCCGACGCCGCCGCCGCCGCTGGCGAAGCTGCTGAAGCCACCACCGAGGCCGCTCCGGCCGAGGAAGCTCCGGCTGCCGAGTAATCGTTCGCTCGCAAGAGCACACGATGGAAAAGGGGTCGCCTCCGGCGGCCCCTTTTTTCTTGCCCGCGACCTCGCCCCGGAGGCCCAGCGGCGCTAATCGGCGGCCATGAGCTCCGGGCCCGACGATCTCGACTGGACCCCCGACGGCGCGCCCCGCTCGCGCCGGTTCGGGGACGTCTATTTCTCGCTGCAGGACGGCCTGGCCGAAAGCCGGGCGGTGTTCCTCGCCGGCTGCGGCCTGCCGGAGGCCTGGGCCGGCCGGCGCCGGTTCACGGTCGCCGAGTTGGGCTTCGGCACCGGGCTGAACATCCTGGCCCTGCTGGACCTGTGGCGGCGTGAGCGCCCGGCCGACGGCCAGCTGCACATTTTCACGGTCGAGGCCGATCCGCTGTCCGCCGCAGCGGCCGCCCGGGCCCACGCCGCCTGGCCCGAACTGGCCGAGCTTTCGGCCCTGCTGACCGAGCGCTGGCCGGCGGCGACGCCCGGCTTTCACCGGGTCGACCTGCCTGAACTGAACGCGGTGCTGGACCTGGCGGTGATGGACGCCGCCGCGGCGCTGGAGGCCTGGTCCGGGCCGGCCGACGCCTGGTTCCTCGACGGCTTCGCCCCGGCCACCAATCCGCAGATGTGGTCCGACGCGGTGCTGGACGGCGTCGCCGCCCGCTCGGCGCCGGGCGCGCGGGTCGCCACCTTCACCGTCGCGGGGGCCGTACGGCGCGGCCTGGCGGACCGCGGCTTCGCCGTCGCCAAGCGCCCCGGCCACGGTCGCAAGCGCGAGCGGCTGGAGGCTGTGGCCCCGGGCGCCGTCACGGAGCCTCCGCCGCCGGACAGGGTGGCCATCATCGGGGCCGGGATCGCCGGCGCCGCCGCCGCCCGCGCCCTGGCCGCCCTGGGCCTGACGCCGGTGGTGATCGAGGCGGAGGCCCCCGGAGCCGGAGCGTCGGGTTTTCCGGCCGCGCTGGTCACCCCGCGGCTGGACGCCGGCGACGCGGCCATCGCCGCCCTGCACGCCCAGGCGCTGGAGCGGGCCGGGCAGCTGTATCGCCAAACGCCCGGGGCGGTGATCGCCGAAGGCGTCCTGCGGCTGGAACAGGCCGCGCGCGACGCCCGCCGGTTCGACCGCATCGCCGAACAGCCGCTGTGGGCCGAGGGCGCGATGGCCCGGCTGGACGCGGCGGAGCTGTCGGCTCGGCTGGGCGAGCCCTCGGCCGTCGGCGGGCTGGACATGCGGCAGGCCCTGACCGTTCGCCCGCCGGCGATCCTCCGGACCTGGCTGGAGGGGGCCCAAATCGTCGAGGGGCGGGCCGCGCGCCTGGTCACGGCCGATGGCCGCTGGCGGGTGCTGGACGGCGACGGCCGGACCGTGGTGGAGGCGGGGGCGGTGGTGCTGGCGGCCGGCTGGGGGAAGGCGGCGCTGCTCCCGCAGCTGGGCCTTCAGGCGGTGCGCGGCCAGGCCGAGTGGGCCGACGGGTTCGCGGCGCCGCCGGCGGCGACCTGGGGCGGCTACGCCCTGCCCACTGGCGCCGGGGTGCTGTTCGGCGCCACCCACGACCGGGACGAGACGGATGTCGAGGTACGGACGGCCGACACGGCGCGCAACCGGGCGCGGCTGGCCGAGGCCCTGCCCGTGCTGGCGGCCCGACTGGACGGGCATCCGGTGCATTCTCGCGCGGCGGTGCGGGCGACCACGGCGGACCGGCATCCGCTGTGCGGCCCCGCGCCCGGACGGCCGGGGCTGTGGCTGCTGGGCGGGCTGGGCTCGCGCGGATTTGTCCTGGCCCCGCTGCTGGGCGAACACCTGGCGGCCCGCATCGCCGGCGCCCCCTCCCCGCTGGCGGGCGGCGCCGAGGCGCTGGTGCGTCCTGACCGGCCGGCGGTTTCCGGGTCGGGGGACCTGGGTTAGGCTGGCGACTCCGGCAGAGGCTGCACGGAGGAACACAGCATGCGTCCAGCGATCCACGGCGCCTTGATCGGGCTGGCCGCCCTGACGGTCGGATGCGCCCCGAACGGGTCCGCCGTCGGCGACTCGGTCAGCGCCCCGCGCGAGTGCTTCTACGCCCGCCATGCCCAGGGCTTCAGCACCGGCGACGACGGGCGAATCTACGTGCGGACCGGCGTCAACGACATCTACGAGATGCAGGTCATGGGCGTGTGCCCGGACATCGACTGGACCCATCGCATCGGCATCGACGCGCGCGGAGCCGGCGACCGGGTGTGCACCGGCTTCGACGCCGACCTGATCATCGAGGACTCGTCGGGCGCGCCGCAGCGATGTCTCGTTCGCTCGGTTCGCAAGCTGAGCGAGGCGGAGATCGACGCCCTGGACTGAGGCCCGTTGCTGCGCCCGGCCGCGTTCGGGTGTAGGAAACAGCCATGCTGACCCGACGCCTCCTGCTGGCCGCGACCGCCGGCGCCCTCACCGCCACAGCCGCGCGGGCCGCGCCGGCCCGCGCCCTGACCGTCTACAAGACGCCGACCTGCGGCTGCTGCGGCGGCTGGGTCGCGCACATGCGGCGCAACGGCTTCGCCGCGACGGTGATCGAGCAGGTCGACCTGACCCCGGTGCGCCGGCGGCTGGGCGTGCCGGACGCGGTCGTCTCGTGCCACACGGCGGTGATCGACGGCTATGCGCTGGAAGGCCACGTGCCGGCGACCGACATCCTGCGCCTGCTGGCCGAGCGGCCCCAGGCCGCCGGGCTGGCCGTGCCGGGCATGCCGCTGGGCTCGCCCGGCATGGAGGTCCCCGACGGGACCCGGGACGCCTTCGACACCCTCCTGATCCTGCGCGACGGGCGGACCCGCGTGTTCGCCCGCCACCGCTGACGCCGCCGTGTCGGTTCTCAGGCTCTCCACCCAGCTGCACAAATGGCTGGCGCTGATCATCGGCGTGCAGGTGCTGTTCTGGGTCGTCGGCGGCCTGGTGATGACGGCCATCCCGATCGAGCGGGTCCGCAGCGAGCACCGGGTCGCCGCCGTCGAGACCGCGCCGCTGCCGCTGGAGGCCGTGCTGTCGCCGGCCGAGGCGGCGCGCCGCGCCGGAATCGCTCCGGTCGATGCCCAGCTGCGCGCCGCGCCGCGCGGGCCGGTGTGGGCGCTCAAGTCGCCGGACGGGCGCACCGTGGTGGTGGACGCCGTCACCGGCGAGACGCCGCCGCCGCTGACCCCCGACCAGGCGCGCGCCCTGGCCCAGCGCGCCTACGCCGGCGAGCACCGCGCCGTCTCGGCCGAGCTGTTGGCGCAGGCCCCGCAAGAGACCGGCCGCGAGGGACCGCTGTGGCGGGTGGATTTCGACGATCCGGAAAAGACCACCTTCTACCTGTCGCCCCAGACCGGCGAGCTGGTCACCCGGCGGTCCGACCTGTGGCGGTTCTATGATTTCTTCTGGCGGCTGCACATCATGGACCTGGAGTCCGGGGAGGACTTCAACCATCCCCTGCTGGTCGCGGTGACCGCCCTGACCCTGGTCATGGCGATCGCCGGGGTCGTGCTGCTGTGGATCCGGCTGGCGCGGGACCTGAAGGGCTGGCGGAGCCGCCGCCGGAACGGGACCGCCTAGGCCGCCAGCGCCTGATAGATCAGCGGCCGCAGGACCTCGCGCACCGGCGTCGCGCCGGCCCCCATCAGCTGGGTCATGACGACCACCGACAAGCCCAGTCGGGGACTGGCCCAGAAGCTGGTGCCGGCCGCGCCGCCCCAGCCGTACTCGCCCGCCGAGCCCGGCCCGGCGTCATCGGCCAGGCGCGCCACCCCGCCCAGGGCCTGGCCGAAACCATCATAGCCGTTGAAGAACCGGCTCAGCCCCGCCGCCAGGGGCGCCTGCGGCCCCCAGGGCGACATCAGCAGCCGGGCCGAGGCCTCGGTCATCACCCGCACCCCGCCGCGCGCGCCGCCGCCGGCCAGCATGTCGGCGAACCGGCCGTAGTCGTCCAGGGTCGAAACCAGGCCGGCGCTGCCGCCATCGGCCAGCGGCCGACGCAGGGCCAGGTCCTGGCTTCCGCCCTCGACCCGGCGCGGGCCGCCGGCGGCGGTCTGGTACAGGCCGGTCAGGGCGCCGGGCTCGGCCGCGAAGAACCCCGCGCCGGTCATGCCCAGCGGGGTGAAGATGCGCTCGTCGAGGAAGGCGCCAAGCCGCCGGCCGCTGACCCGCTCGATCACCAGGCCGGCGATGTCCAGGCCGTAGCCGTACAGCCAGTCGGTCCCCGGCTGGAACGCAAGCGGCAGGGTCCCGAGCCGGCGGGCGAATCCGTCCAGGCCGCCGACGGCCGGGTCGTACATCCACGAGCCGGCGATCAGGCCCTCGGCCTGGTACAGCGGCGCGACCCGCGAGCCGCCCCAGCTGTTGGCCAGGCCGCAGGCGTGGGTGAGCAGGTGGCCGACGCTCATCGTCGCGGCCGGGACGGTCCGCCCGTCCGCATCCAGCACGGTCAGGCCGGCGAACTCCGGAATCAGCTCCGCGACCGGCGTCTCGAGCGTCAGGCGGCCGTCCTGCACCAGCAGCACCACCCCGGCGGCCACCACCGGCTTGGTCATCGAATAGAGCCGATAGACCGAACCGGCCGCGACCGGCTCGATCCCCGCCACGTGGGCCTCGGCCAGCACGACGCCGTGACGGGCGATCCGGAGCGCGGCGAACGGCAGGGCGCCGTCGTCGACGAACCGCCGCAGTCGGTCGACGACCGGGGCGAACCGGTCGCTGGCCCACGCCGGCGCGGTCATCAAGCCGGCGGCGGAGGCGGCCGAAACGAGCAGGGCGCGGCGGTTTATCATCAGGCTGTTCCTCCCGCGCCACGGCCGCGCAGGCCGCCAGATCCCCGAGCCCGCAACGCCTTCGCGCACCCCTGACCGTAACATTCACACACGCGAGAGTGAATATTGACACAAGCTGGGCTGCGTGCGTCTCATGGCGGCCTGGAGCGTCGGCACGAACGATCGACGCCATGGGAGGACATGAGGATGAGGGCGATTCTTCTCGCGTCGGCCTGCGCCGTCGCTTACGCAGCCGGGGCGATGCCGGCGTTCGCGCAACAGACCGCCGACGAGCCTGAGGCCGCCAGCGCCACCGCCGTCGACGAGATCATCGTGACCGCCACCCGGCGGGCCGAGCGGCTGCAGGACGTGCCGCTCAGCATCACCACCTTGAGCCAGGAAGATCTCAACGAGCGCGGCATCGTCGGCATCGAGGGCCTGGCCGCCGAGACGCCTGGCGTGGTGCTGAACCGGGCCAGCGCCAACTTCAACAATTTCACCGCCCGCGGCATCGCGACCAACGGCTACAACGCGAACCTGCAGAGCACGGTCGCGATCTACATCGACGAGCTGCCGATCTCGGCCAACGGCAACTCGACCATCCTTGATCCGACCCTGTTCGACGTCGAGCGCATCGAGTTCCTGCGCGGACCGCAAGGCACGCTGTTCGGCGCGGGCTCGCTGGCCGGCGCCCTGCGCATCCTGACCCACAAGCCCGACCCGACGCGCTTCGAGGCGGCCGCCCTGGTCGACATCGGCCTGACCGGCGCCGACTCGCTTCGCCAGCGCTACAACGGGATGGTCAACATCCCGCTGATCGAGGACGAACTGGCCCTGCGGATCGTCGGTTTCGGCCGGCACGAGGAAGGCTACGTCGACAACATCGGCACGGGCATCACCAACTCCAACACCCTGGAATCGCTGGGTGGACGGGCGGTGCTGCAGTGGGAGCCGAGCGACCGGCTGACGCTGCGGTTCCTGGCCTCGCGAGAAGAAAGCAATCCCGAGGACGCCTCGCTGACGAACCCGTCGCTGGGCGAGTACGTGCGTCGCTCCGACCGGCCGGACCTGTACACCGGCATCATGCGCAACTTCAATTTCACCGGCGAATACCAGTTCGACGGCGCGCGGCTGACCAGTTCGTGGACCTGGTCGAAGTTCAACCAGAAATTCCACGCCGACCTCGGCGGCACCTTCGGCCACCTCATCGCCTTCGGCATCGAGGCCGACGCCTACGACGACACCATCGTGCAGGAAACCCGGCTGGTCTCCGACCCGGGCGGCCGCATCGACTGGGTCGTTGGCGGCTTCTATTTCGAGCGTCGCCGCGACGTCGACTTCGGCTATCGCTCGACCCCCGAGTTCCTCGCCATGCGCGGCATCACCGGCCTGCCGGACGAGTACTATCAACGGCTGTACAATCACTCGATTTCCCGGGAGATGGCCGGCTTCGGCCAGCTGACCTACCGGTTCAGCGACGACCTGTGGATCACCGGCGGGCTGCGCTACGGCAAGACCGACGCCCAGGGGTTCACCGAGGGCGGCTACAACAGCAACTATCTGACCAACGCCCTGCTCGACATCCCCGGGCCGCTGACCATCACGCCGATCCTGCCGGCGGAGGGCCTGGTCGCCGAGGACACCGGTCCGTCCTATCGCGTGAGCCTCTCCTGGCGGCCGACGCCTTCGGTGACCACCTATGCGGCGGTGGCCACCGGCTTCCGCGCCCCGGTCGTCAACGCCTACGCCGGCGCGCCCAGCCTGACCGATCCGACCGACCTGATCATCCCGTTCGGCGCCACGTCCGACGAACTGATCAACTACGAGATCGGGGTGAAGGGTCGCTGGCTCGACGGGCGGCTCTACGCCAACCTCGCCCTGTACCACATCGACTGGAACGACATTCAGGTCCAGGCCAACCGCGTCTCGGACCAGATCCAGTTCGCCACCAACATCGGCGGGGCCGTCAGCCGCGGCTTCGAGTTCGAGATCGTGGCCCTGCCCACCGACCGGTGGACCTTCTCGCTCAACGGCTCGATCAACGATTCGGAGGTGGACACCCTGACGCCGGCCGAGGCCGCCGTGTCGGGAGCCGTTCTGGGCGCGCCGCTCTCGGGGCCGGAGTTCCAGGGCTCGTTCCGGGTGAACTACAACTTCCCGCTGTTCAACAACGCCGAGGGCAACGCCTCGGTCGCGGTGGTGCACGTGTCGTCCTATCCGAACATGTTCCCCAACGTGCCCGGACAGCCGTGGGCGACCAGCCCGACCTACGACCACACCGACGAATACACCGTGGTCAACGCCACCATCGCGGCGGCGTTCAGGAACTACACGATCGGGGCCTACGTCGAGAATCTGTTCGACGACAGCTCGGTGGCCTACGTTCACCCCGAGGGCTTTGTCGACAGCCTGTACGCCCGGGTCCGCCCGCGCACCGTCGGCATTCGCGTGGGGTACGAGTTCTGATGACCGAGGCATCCTCCCCGACCGTCGCCCCGGGCGCGCGCGCTGCGCGCCCGGGGCTGCGGGCCTGGATCGTGCTGGCGATCCTGTGTTTCGTCTATGTCCTGAACTTTCTGGACCGGCAGCTGCTGGGCATCCTGGCCAAGCCGATCCAGGACGATCTGGGCGTCACCGACGGTCAGCTGGGCCTGCTGACCGGGTTCTACTTCGCCCTGTTCTACTGCTTCCTGGCCATCCCGGTGGGCTGGCTGGCGGACCGGACCAACCGGACCAAGGTGCTGTCGATCGCCTGCGGCCTGTGGAGCGCGGCGACCGCCGCCTGCGGCCTGGCCGCCAACTTCCCGCAGCTGGCTGTGGCGCGCATGGCCGTCGGCGTCGGCGAGGCCGGCGGGGTGCCGCCCTCCTACGCCATCATCTCGGACTATTTCCCCAGGGGCTCGCGCGGCACGGCGCTGAGCCTGTTCAACATGGGCCCGCCGATCGGCATGGCCCTGGGCGTCGCCTTCGGCGCCTCGGTCGCCTCGGCCTTCTCCTGGCGCCAGGCGTTCATCTGGGTCGGCGTCATCGGGGTGATCACCGCGGTGGTCATCTGGCTGTTCGTGCGTGAACCGAAGAAGGGCGGCCTGGACGTCGCCCCGGCCGAGCCGGCCGTTCCGCAGGCCGAGCCGGCCGCCGCCGCGCCGGCGCCGGGCTTCTGGGCCACCTGCAAGATGTTCTTCACCGATCCGGTGCTGCTGCGCTGCTCGCTGGCCTGCGCCGCGACCCAGTTCATCACCTACGCCCTGCTCGGCTTCGCCGTGCTGTTCCTGATGCGCGAGAAGGGCATGACGCTCGAGGACGTGGCCGTCTGGTACGCCCTGCTGGTGCTGATCGGCGCCAGCGCCGGCATGCTGGTCTCCGGCCGGCTGGTCGACCTTTTCGCCCGCCGCTGGAAGTCGGCCTACGGCTATGTGCCGGCCATCGGCCTGGCCCTGGCGGCGCCCCTGTTCGTCGGCTTCATCTGGGCGCCCAGCTGGCCGCTGGCCCTGGCCTTCCTGCTGCTGCCGATGGGGCTGAACTACTTCTACCTCTCGCCGGCGGTGACCCTGGTGCAGGAAGAGGTGAGGCCCGACCAGCGGGTGCTGGCCGGCGCCCTGCTGCTGCTGGTGATGAACATGGTCGGCCTGGGCTTCGGCCCGACTTACCTGGGTTTCGCCAGCGACTTCTTCGCCCGCACCAACCCGGACAACTCGCTTCAGCTGGCGTTCTACACCCTGACGCCGTTCTACGTGCTGGCCATCGCCCTGTTCCTGTGGCTGGCCCGGGCCCTGAGGCTGCAGTCGAAGGAGGCCGCGGCATGATCCGCTTCCCCGCCACCGCCGCCGCCGTGTCGGCGTTGCTCGTGCTGGCCTGCGCCAGCCCCGTCGCCGCCGGCGCCGAGGCGCCCGTGGTCCAGGCCCCCGCCGGCGCCGTGCGCGGCGAGGCCCTGGACGGCGTCAATGTGTTCCGCGGCATTCCCTACGCCGCGCCCCCGACCGGCCAGCGCCGCTGGCGCCCGCCGGTTCCGGCCGACGGCTGGCGCGGCGTGCGCGACGCGACCCGCTTCGGCCCCGCCTGCCACCAGCCGCCCTCGCGGCCCGGCAGCATCTACGCCCCGGCCGATATCCCGCGCATGAGCGAGGACTGCCTGTCGCTGAACGTCTGGGCTCCCGAAGGCGCGACGGACGCGCCGGTGTTCGTGTGGATCCACGGCGGCTCGCTGACCGGCGGCACCGGGGCCGACCCGATGTACGACGGCGCCGCCATGGCCGCCGAGGGCGTGGTGGTGGTGACCATCAACTATCGCCTGGGCGTGCTGGGCTACCTGGCCCACCCTGACCTCAGCGCCGAGTCGCCGGACGGGGTGTCGGGCAACTACGGGCTGCTGGACCAGATCGAGGCCCTGCGCTGGGTCCAGCGGAACATCGCCGCCTTCGGGGGCGATCCGGGCAATGTCACCGTCGCGGGCGAGTCCGCCGGCGCGCTCAGCGTCATGTACCTGATGGCCGCCCCGGACGCCCACGGCCTGTTCCACAAGGCGATCGCCCAGAGCGCCTACATGATCTCGACCCCGGCCCTGCGCGAGACCGTACACGGCACGCCATCGGCGGAGGAAACCGGCCTGAACCTCAGCCGCCAGCTGGAGGTGCGCGGCCTGCCGCGGCTGCGGGCGATGGATCCGCAGGCCCTGACGGTCGGCGCGGCCATGGCCGGCTATTTCCCGCTCGGCGCGGTCGACGGCAAGGTGCTTCCGGCCCAGCTGGTCGAGGTGTTCGATCGCGGCCAGCAGGCCCAGGTCCCGATCCTCGCCGGCTTCAACGAGGGCGAGATCCGCTCCCTGCGGTTCCTCCTGCCCCCGCCGCCCGCCGACGCGGCGACCTACGAGGCCCAGATCCGGGCCCGCTACGGCGACCTGGCCGAGGCCATGCTGGCCCGCTATCCGGGCGACAACCTCGACGAGGCCATGCTGGCGACCACCCGGGACGCCATGTACGGCTGGACCGCCGAGCGTCTGGTGCGCAGCCAGACCGCCCAGGGCCACCCGTCGTACCT
>CAZQBJ010000006.1:0-28844 GCA_964591465.1 uncultured Brevundimonas sp. | reverse complement strand
TCCGTTCGAGACCACCGTGGCGTCGGGCGCCGGCTTCGACGCGGCGGTCGAGAACATCGACATCGGCGGCCCGGCGATGATCCGCTCGGCGGCCAAGAACCACGGCTATGTCGCGGTCTGCGTCGACCGCGAGGGTCTGGACGAGACCCTGGCGGCGCTGCAGGCGGACGGGGCCACGACCCTGGCGCTGCGCAAGCGGCTGGCGGCCCGGGCCTTCGCCCGCACCGCCGCCTATGACGCGGCGGTCTCCGGCTGGTTCGCCGACCAGCTGGGCGACGCCGCCCCGGCCCGCAAGTCGATCGCCGGCGCGCTGGCCCAGACCCTCCGTTACGGGGAAAACCCGCACCAGACCGGGGCCTTCTACCGCACCGGCGAGAGCCGCCCCGGAGTCGCCAACGCCCGCCAGCTGCAGGGCAAGGAGCTGGGCTACAACAACATCGCCGACGCCGACGCCGCCTATGAGCTGGTGGCCGAGTTCGAGGCCCCGGCCTGCGTCATCGTCAAGCACGCCAACCCCTGCGGCGTGGCCGTGGGCGGCGACCTCGAGGAGGCGTACGCCCGGGCGCTGGAGTGCGACGCCGTCTCGGCCTTCGGCGGGGTGGTGGCGGTCAACCGGCCGCTTAGCGGCGCCGACGCCCGCGCCATCACCGGCATCTTCACCGAGGTGGTGATCGCCCCCGGCGCGGATGAAGAGGCCCAGGCCGTCTTCGCGGCCAAGAAGAACCTGCGCCTGCTGCTGACAGACGGTCTGCCCGACCCGCTGGCGGCCGGCGAGGTGTTCCGCTCGGTGGCCGGCGGCTTCCTGGTGCAAGGCCGCGACCGCAGCCGCATCGCCCCGGCCGATCTCAAGATCGTCACCCGGCGCCAGCCGACGCCGACCGAGATCCAGGACATGCTGTTCGCCTTCACCGTGGCCAAGCACGTCAAGTCGAACGCCATCGTCTACGCCAAGGACGGCCAGACCGCCGGCATCGGGGCCGGCCAGATGAATCGCCGCGACTCCGCCCGCATCGCCGCCATCCGGGCGAAGGAAGCCGGCGAGGCCAAGGGCCTGGCGCACTCGCTGGCCCAGGGCTCGGCCTGCGCTTCCGAGGCCTTCTTCCCGTTCGCGGACGGCCTGCTGGAGGCCGTCGCCGCCGGCGCCACGGCGGTGATCCAGCCAGGCGGTTCGATCCGCGATGACGAGGTCATCGCCGCCGCCGACGAGGCGGGGATCGCCATGGCGTTCACCGGGGTGCGGGTGTTCCGTCACTGATCGTCAGGCCCGGGCGCCTTGCGGTCAGGCCTCGGCGCCTCGACCTTCGGCGCCATGCTGGACAGGATTCTCAAGGCGCTGAGGGTGTGCCGCCGGCACATCGGCGGCATGGTCGTCTTGGGGAGCGTCGTTGCAACGCTCAACGGACGTTACGTCAGTCCGGCCGAGCGCCTCACCCGAAAGGCGCGACGCGACGGCCCGCCGCGGTGGCCGCCGCGCCATCCTGATGGCGCCATCGACTGGTCGAACATGACCTACGTCGAGGTCAATGCCACCGACCAAGCCTGGCCCGCCCGGTCGCTCGACGAGCTGATGAGCGGGCCAATGAAGCGGATGTTCGATCTGTGCGGCGAGACGGAGGGCGTACGCGGCAGCGCCCGCGTCCTCGAATTCGCACGCGGCCCGGCGTACCGGTTCAAGAGCCGACATCCGGAGCGCGCCGACGAGATCGAACGGGTCGTGATGCAGGAGGTGCGCCGCCGCTTCGCCCATCGCGGATCGGACGGCGCCTATCTGATCGACGTCTTTCTCGGCAATCGGACGCACAACAGCTAAGCTGGCGCGCATGGACACCCTCGCCGCCCGCTGGGCCCGGCTCGAGCCGCACACCGCCGTCGTCGGTCCGGACGACGACCGTCCCCGGCCGGCGGTGCTGCTGTTTCACGGCTGCGGCGGGGTGCGGCCCCATCTGCCCGAGTATGCGGCGGCCGCGGCGGCGCGGGGACATCGGGCGTTCATCGTCGATTCCTTCGGGGCCCGCGGCTGGGGCCGGGCGATCAGCCTGGGTCTGGTCTGTTCCGGCGCGATGTTCCGCGGCCGCCAGCGGGCCGGCGACGTGCTGGCGGCCCTGTGGGGCGTCGCCCGACGGCCGGATGTCGACGGGAGCCGGCTGGCCCTGGCCGGCTGGAGCCACGGCGGCTGGGGGATCATGGAGCTGATGGCCGCGCCGCTGGAACGCGCCGGCGAGGTCGGTCTGGCCGATCCGATGGCGGCCGACCTGTCCGGCGTGAAGGCGGCCTTCCTGGCCTATCCGTACATCGGCCCGGGGTCGCGCGCGCACAGCCTGGCCTGGCGACGCTGTCCGCGCACCTATGCGGTGATCGCCCGGCGCGACCACCTGACCACGGTGCGCAACGCCCGACGGGTGCACGAGATGGTCCGCGGTTGCGGGGTCGAGGTGGAGACCTGGGTGGCCGACGGCGCCCATTCGTTCGACGAGCCGTCGAACATCGGGCCGATGGCCTTCGACCGGACCCTGGCCGACGAGGCGATCGGCCGGTTCGGCCGCTTCATCGGCTCGACGCTGGGCCCGGCCTGAGAACCTCAGGCGCCGTGATCGCCGTGATCGGCGTGGGCGTCGCCATGGCCGCCGCCGGGGGCGGTGACCACGGCCAGATCGACCTCCATTTCCCCGGCCCGGGCGAAGGTCAGGGTCACGCGCACCTGTTCGCCGGCGACCAGCGGCTCGCGCAGATCCAGCAGCATCAGATGGTCGCCGCCGGGGGCCAGGGTCAGGGCGCCGCCGGCCGGCACGTCGAAGCCGGTCACCTGGCTCATGCGCATGACCCCGCCGGCCGTCGACATGGTGTGCAGCTCGACCCGGTCGGCGCAGTCGCAGTTGGCCCCGATCAGCCGGTCGGCCGTCGGGCCCGTGTTGGTCACCGTCAGATAGCCGGCGGTGTTCGGATTGCGCCCGAGGCTGGCGCGCACCTGGCCGTCCGCCACGCTCAGGCTGGGCCCCGCATCGGGCGCCGCGGCCGGCTGGTCGGCGGCGGGGGAGCAGGCGGCCAGGGACAGGGCGGCGACGGCGAACAGGAGCGGACGAAACATGACGGGCCTCCGGAAGTCTTCAGGGCCCGACCTTAGCGGCCGGGCGCGGCGTCGGCCATGGGGCCGCTGGTCCCATCCAGCACCGTCATGGTCACGCCGGTGCGGAAGGTGAAGCCCAGCGACTCGTACAGGGCGATGGCCGAGGCGTTGTCGGCGTAGGCATGCAGGAAGGGCGTCTCGCCGCGCGCCAGGATGCGGTCGGCGACCACCCGCATCAGGGCCCCGGCGTAGCCGCGCCCGCGATGATCCGGATGGGTGCACACGCCGGAGACCTCGGTGAAGCCTTCGGGCTTCATCCGCTCGCCGGCCATGGCCACCAGCCGCCCGTCCTGTTTGACGCCCACGAAGTCGCCCAGCTGGTGGGTGCGCTCGAAGAACGGGCCCGGTTCGGTCAGCCGCGCCAGCTCCAGCATGGCCGGCGCATCGGCCTCGCCCAGCGACTCGACGGGCGCCTTGGCCGCCGCGCCGCCACGAAGGGCCGACGCGACCATCTGCACCCCGGCGGCGGTCCGGCGGACGCCGACCCCGTCGGGCAGGCGGGGCGTGCCGACCTGCAGCAGGGCCAGGCCGCCCTCGGGCGGGTTAAGCCGGGCGAGCGCGGCCAGGCTGCCGGGAGAATCGTCGGCGGCGGCGGCGAAGATTCCGTAGGCCGGATGCAGCCGCAGGGCCCGGTCGTCGCCGAGCGCCAGATGGCGCTGGCGGGTGGTCAGGCAGCTCCAGACCGCCCGATCCAGCGGGTGGCTCACCACACCGGCCTCAGGCGGCGCACAGCCCGACCAATTGCTTGGTCTCGGCCAGCACCGGCTCGGCGATTTCGGCCGCCTGCTCGGCCCCGCGGGCCAGCACCCGGTCTATCTCCGCCGGGTCGGCCAGCAGCCGGCGCAACCGGTCGCCGACCGGGGCCAGCTCGGCCACGGCGACCTCGGCCAGGGCCGGTTTGAAGGCGCCGAAGCCCTGCCCGCCGAACTGCGCCAGCACCTGCTCATGGGTCAGGCCGGCCAGGGCGGCGTAGATGCCGACCAGGTTCTTGGCCTCCGGCCGGCCCTCCAGCCCCTCGACCGTTTCGGGCAGGGGTTCCGGATCCGTCCTGGCCTTGCGGATCTTGGCGGCGATGGCGTCGGCGTCGTCCAGCAGATTGATCCGCGAGGCGTCCGACGGATCGGACTTGGACATCTTGGCCTTGCCGTCGCGCAGCGACATGACCCGGGCGCCGGGGCCCTGGATCAGCGGCTCGGGCAGCGGGAAGAAGCCGGGCGCGTCGTAGTCGTTGTTGAATTTCTGGGCGATGTCGCGAGTCAGCTCCAGGTGCTGCTTCTGGTCCTCGCCGACCGGCACGTGGGTGGCGCGGTACAGCAGGATGTCGGCCGCCTGCAGCACGGGATAGGTGTACAGCCCGACCGAGGCGCGCTCCTTGTGCTTGCCCGACTTCTCCTTGAACTGGGTCATCCGGTCCAGCCAGCCCAGCCGGGCGACGCAGTTGAAGATCCACGCCAGCTCGGCGTGGGCTCGCACCGCCGACTGCGGGAAGATGATCGCCTTGTCCGGATCGAGGCCGGCCGCGAGGTAGCAGGCGGCGATGCCGCGACGCTGCTCGACCAGGGCGGCCGGGTCCTGCCAGACGGTGATGGCGTGCAGATCGGCGACGAACAGCAGCGGCCGCTCGTCCTGCAGGGCGACGAACTTCTTCAGGGCGCCCAGGTAGTTGCCCAGGTGCAGGGCCCCGGAGGCCTGGATGCCGGACAGGATGCGGCGGGGAGCGGCGGCGGCGGTCGGATCGGTCATGGAGGGCAGATGCCCCACCGTCCGGCTTTGGGCAAGCGGTCTAGCGCGCGGTGCGGCGGACCAGCCCGCGCACCTCGGACAGGGTCAGGGCGCCGGTGGCGAACAGCAGGCCCAGATAGACCAGCCCGCCCACGCCGGTGACCGCGACCAGGGCGATCTCCTTGACCCCGTGCTCCAGCACCGCGTGCAACGGCGCCTCCAGCAGCGGCCGGGCGCGCTCGGCCGCGATCAGCAGGCCGCCCAGCACGGCGCTGGCCAGCAGAATCCGGCCCAGCCGGCCGACCACGGCGGCGGACGGCTTGTAGTAGCCGCGCCAGATCAGGGCCCCGCCCAGCAGGCCGGCGTTGGTCCAGGCCGCCGCGCTGGTCGCCGCCGCGATGCCGGTGACGCCGAACAGCGGAAACAGCGACAGGGCCAGGGCGGCGTTCACCGCCACCGAAACCAGGGCGTAGCGCATGGGAGTGCGGGTGTCCCGGCGGGCGAAGAACGGCGGGGCCAGGATGCGGATCAGGACGAAGGCCGGCACGCCCCAGCCGAACTGCAGCAGGGCCGCGGCCGTGTTGCGCGCGTCGAAGGCGACGAACTCGCCGCGGGTGAACAGGCCGTCGATCAGGAAATAGGGCATGGCCATCAGGGCCGCGGCAGCCGGCACGGTCAGGGCCAGCGAAAGGGCCAGGGCCTCGTCCATCGAGGTCTGCTGGCGCGCCCGGTCGTCCGACTGCACCGCCGCCGACAGGCGCGGCAGCAGGGCGATGCCGATGGCCACCCCGACCAGGCCCAGGGGCAGCTGGTACAGCCGGTCGGCGGTCGCCAGCCAGGTCCGGCCGCCGTCGACGAACGAGGCCAGGTTGCCGGAGATGAACACATTGATCTGGGTGGCGCTGTTGCCGATCGCCGCCGGAATGGCCGTGATGATGATCGCCTTCACCTCGGGCGTCAGGCGCGGCAGGCGGATGCGCAGGCGGGCCCCGGCCCGGCGCACCGCCCACCAGCACAGGCCGGCCTGGGCGACGCCGGCGACCAGCACCGACCATGAGGCGGCGTAGGCGGCGGCGACCTGGTCGTCGCGCGCCGGGATGATCATGGCCAGCATGATCACATTGAGCAGGATCGGATAGCCGCCCGAGACGATGAACCGCCCCCGGGCGTTCAGCACCCCCGACAGCAGGGCCGCGATGGCCATGCACGGCAGGTACGGCATGGTGATCTGGGTCAGGACCACCGCCAGGTTGTAGCGGGCCGGGTCGTCGAGGAAGCCGATGTTGATGGCCATCATCAGCCACGGCATGGCCAGCTGGGCGACGATGGTCAGGGCCACGGTGATCGCCGCCAGCATGGCCATGGCGTCGGTCGCCACCTGGTCGGCGGCCTTGCCGCCGGCGGCCGCCAGCTTGCGCGAATAGGCCGGCACGAAGGCGGCCGCGAAGGCGCCCTCGGCGAAGATGCGGCGGAACAGGTTGGGGAACGACAGGGCCGTGTTGTAGGCGTCGGCCGCCGGGCCGCCCGAGGCCCCGAGGATCGCCGCCACCGCCACGTCGCGGGCGAAGCCGGCCAGCCGGCTGACCAGGGTCAGGCCGCCGAAGATCGCCGAGGAGCGGATCATGTTGCCCGAACCGCCGCCCGGGGGCGCGGCGACGGGCGGCGTCGGATCGGCGGGCGGATGGGTCACGGTTCGCCTCTAGGGCCTGGGCGGGCGGCGGGCAAGCGGCTCACCGCGCGGGATTGGCGCGCGCCCGCGCCAGCCGCCGGCCGGCCGGGGCCCTGGCCGTCTGCTCCAGCACCCCGGTCAGGGCCCGGCGCACCCGGGCGATGGCCCGCGCGTCGGTCAGCTTCCCTCCATCGGCGGTCCGCACATAGAAGGCGTCCACCGCCCGCTCGCCATAGGTGGCGACATGGGCCGAACCGACCGACAGGCCCCGTTCGCTCAGCGCCCGGGCCAGGGCGGCCAGCAGGCCCGGGCGGTCCAGGCCCGAGACCTCGATGACCGTGGCCGCGGCGCTGGCCCGGTTGTCGACGGTGACCACCGGCGCGACGTCGAAGGCGGCCCGGCGCGCGGCCAGCAGGGTCCCGCCGTCCGGCCGGCCCGCGCCCTTGCCCGCCGCCGCCGCCTCCACCTCGCCGACCAGCGCCGCCAGACGCGCCGGATCGTCCGCCCCGAACGGGGCGCCGGCGCCGTCCTGCAGCTGGAACACATCCAGGGCGACGCCGTCCTCGGTGGTGTGCAGCCGGGCCCCGGCCACGTCGGCCCCGGCGGCCGCCAGGGCCTCGGCCACATCGGCGAACAGACCCGGCCGGTCGGCGCTCGCCAGCACCAGCCGGGTGGTCGCGCCGGCGGGGTCCAGCGCCGCCTCGGCCGCGGCCCGGCGCCGGCGGGCCTTGCGCACCAGGGCGGCATGGTCGGCCACCGGATCGCTGGCCGCCAAGGACTCGCCGCGGAAGGCCCGCTCGGTCGCCTCATACAGCTCGCGCATCAGCTGGCCCTTCCAGCCGTTCCACACTCCCGGCCCGACGGCCCGGATGTCGGCCACGGTCAGCACCAGCAGCATGCGCAGCCGCTCCGGATCGCCGACCAGATCGGCGAAGGCGGCGACGGTCGCCGGGTCGGACAGGTCGCGCTTCTGGGCGAAGTCCGACAGGCTGAGGTGATGGCGCACCAGCCAGGCGACCAGCTCGGCCCGGCGCGGCTCCAGTCCCAAGCGTTCGCAGGCCCGGCGCGCGGCGATGGCGCCGTCCTCCAGCTGGCCGCGGCTGCCGCCCTTGCCCACGTCGTGCAGCAGCATCGCCAGGTACAGCACCTCCCGGTCGGCGATCAGGGGCATCACCTCGCTGGACAGCGGATGGGCCGCCTTGAGCTTGCCGCGGCCGATGTCGTTGATGATCCCGATGGCCTGCAGGGTGTGCTCGTCCACGGTGAAGGCGTGGTACATGTTGAACTGGGTCTGGCCGACGACGCGGGCGAACTCAGGCAGGAAGCGCCCCAGCAATCCCGTCTCATTCATCATCGACAGCACCCGGTACGGCTGGCGGCCGTGAGCCAGCACGTCGAGGAAGGCGCGCGAGGCCGCCGGGTCCCGCCGCAGGGCCGGCGTGGCCAGGTCCAGAGACCGCATCACCGCCGCGAAGGCGTCCGGATGCAGGTCCAGGTCGTGCCGGTCGGCGGTGGCGAACAGGGTCATCAGCTTGACCGGATCGTCGGCGAACACCTCCGGCCCGGCGACCGACAGCCGGCCGCCGTCCTGCACGAACCCCTCGATGGCCAGCGGCCGGGCGCGGCGGCGGCCGGGCAGCAGGCGCGACAGGCCCAGGGCCGACTTCTCGCCCCGCTCCTCCAGCTTGGCGCACAGGGCCCGGGTCAAACCGCCGACATCGCGTGCGACGAGAAAATAGCGGCGCATGAACCGCTCGACGGCCGGCTCCTCGCCGCGTCCGGACCAGCCCATCCGGCGGGCCGCCTCCGGCTGCAGATCGAAGCTCAGCCGCTCCTCGGCCCGGCCGGCGATCAGGTGCAGGTGGGCCCGCACCCGCCAGAGGAAATCGAAGGCGACCTCGAAGCTGCGCCGCTCGCGGGCGGTCAGCAGCGGCTCCAGCGCCCGCTCGCCCAGCGGGCTGTCCGGCTCGAGCCGACGGGCGATCCAGAACAGGGTGTTGAGATCGCGCAGGCCGCCCTGGCCGTCCTTGACGTTGGGCTCGACCCGATAGCGCACCTCGCCGGACTTGCGGTGGCGGGCGTCGCGCTCGTCCAGCTTGGCGGCGATGAACGGACGGGGGTCGCTGCGGCGCGCCTGGCGGCGGAATTTGCGCAGGAAGGTCCGGGTCAGGGCCTCGTCGCCGGCCAGGGGCCGGGCTTCCAGCAGGGCCGTCTGCACCGTCATGTCGCGGCGGGCCAGCTTGAGGTTCTCGTCGATGCTGCGCGCGGCCCAGCCCAGCTTCAGCCCCAGGTCCCACAGGACATAGAGCATGAACTCGACCACGCTCTCGCCGCGCGGGGTCGCCTTCCACGGGCGCAGGAACAGCAGATCGAGGTCCGAGAACGGCGCCAGCACGCCGCGGCCGTAGCCGCCGACGGCCAGCAGGGCCAGCCGCTCGCCTTCGGTCGGATTGCCGGCCGGAAACAGGTCGTTGGCGGTGAAGTCCCACAGGGCGCAGACCACCTCGTCGGCGGCGGCGGCGTAGAGCCGGGCGACCTCGACCCCGCCGCCGCCGGCTTCCAGCCGCGCCCGGGCCCGCGCCCGACCTGCCTCCAGCGCCGCGCGCAGCTCGTTGGCCACCCCGGCGCGGACGTCGTCCGACCCGAGGTGGGCCCGGAGCCGCGCCTGCAGCGGGCTGGTCACGGCCGGATCAGGCCTTTCAGGCGATACAGCTGCTCCAGCGCCTCGCGCGGGGTCAGATCGTCAGGCTCGATCTGATCCAGCGCCAGTTCGACCGGCGAGGGACCGGCCGGGGCGGTCGGCTCGGCCACCGCGAAGAGCGGCAGCTCCTCCAGCCGGGCCGGGGCGGCCTTCTCGCTCTCGAGCCGGGCCAGAACGTCGCGCGCCCGGGCCACCACGGCGGGCGGCACCCCGGCCAGCCGGGCCACCTGCACCCCGTAGGACCGGTCCGCCGCGCCCGGCGCAGCCTCGTGCAGGAACACCAGGTCGCCGTTCCACTCGCGGGCGCGCATCGACAGGTTGCACACATGGTCCAGCCGGCCCTCCAGCTGGGCCAGCTCGTGGTAGTGGGTGGCGAACAGGGTTCGGGTCCGGTTGGTCTCGTGCAGCGCCTCGGCGCAGGCCCAGGCGATGGCCAGGCCGTCATAGGTGGCCGTGCCGCGGCCGATCTCGTCCAGCACCACGAACGACCGGTCGGTCGCCTGGGTCAGGATGGCGGCCGTCTCGACCATCTCCATCATGAAGGTGGACCGCCCCCGGGCCAGGTCGTCGCCGGCGCCGACGCGGCTGAACAGCCGGTCGACCACGCCGAGGGTCATGGCCCGCGCCGGCACGAAGCAGCCGGCCTGGGCCAGCACCACGAGCAGGGCGTTCTGGCGCAGGAAGGTCGACTTGCCGGCCATGTTCGGCCCGGTGACGATCGCCATCCGCGCGTGGGCCGCGCCCTCGCCGTCCAGCCGGCAGTCGTTGGGCGTGTACGGGTCGCCCGCCCGGGCCACCGCCGCCTCGACCACCGGGTGCCGGCCGGCCTCGACCCGGAACACCAGACTTGAATCGACCGTCGGCCGGACCGCGCCGACCTCCTCGGCCCATTCGGCCAGCGCCGCCGCCACGTCCAGCGCCGCCAGGGCGTCGGCCAGGGCCTGCAGCGGCGCGGCCAGGGCGTGGGCCCGGGCGCGGAAGGCCTCGAAGGTTTCGGTTTCCAGCGCCAGGGCGTGGGCCCCCGCGCGGGCGATCTTGGCGTCCAGCTCGGCCAGCTCGACGGTGGTGAAGCGAACCTGGTTGGCCAGGGTCTGCCGGTGGATGAAGACCGCGTTCAGCGGCGGTTTCATCAGGGCCTCGGCGTGCCGGGCGCCGGTCTCGAGGAAATAGCCGAGCACCGCATTGTGCCGGACCTTCAGCGGAACGCCGCTTTCGGCCTGGGCGCGCGCCTCCAGCTCGGCGGCCACCTTGCGGCTGTCGTCGCGCAGGGTGCGGGCCTCGTCCAGGTCGGGGCGGAATCCGTCGCGCACGAAGCCGCCGTCGCGGGCCAGATGCGGCGGCTCGTCCACCAGCCCCTGGCGCAGGTCGCGCAGCAACCCGGAGAGGTCGTCGGACGGACTGAGGTCGGCTATGATCCCGGCCAGCTCCGGCGGCGGACCGGCCAGCGGGTCGGGGCTGCGGCCAAAGCGAGCGCCGATCGCTTCGCCGACAAGGAGCCCCGCGCGCAGGGCGGCCAGGTCCCGCGGTCCGCCGCGGCCCAGGGCCAGCCGGGACAGGGCGCGGGCGACGTCGGCCGACCCCTTCAGATGATCGCGCAGGTCGCGCCTCAGGTCGCGGTGATCCAGCAACCATTCGACCGCATCCAGCCGCGCGGCGATGCGGGCCGGATCGCACAGGGGGCGCGCCAGCCGCTCGGCCAGGGCCCGGGCCCCACCGGCGGTGATCGTCCGGTCGATGGTCGCCAGCAACGTCCCGTCGCGGCCGCCGGCCTGGCTGCGGTCGATCTCGAGACTGGCGCGGGTCGCCGGATCGATGGCCAGAAAGCCGGTTTCGGCGGCCCGGCGCGGCGGCTTCAGGGCCGGCGTGCGCCCGGCCTGGGTGGTTTCCAGATAGGCCGCGATCAAGCCGAGGGCGGACAGCTCCACCGGTTCGAACACCCCGAAGCCGTCCAGGGTGTCGACGCCGTAAAGCCGCTCGACCCGGGCCTGGGCCGCGGCCGGATCGGCCAGCGCCTGGGGCATGGCCTGGACCACGCCGCCGGACGCCTCGGCCGCGCCGGCCAGGGCCGGGTCCGAGAACAGCCGGTCGGGGACCAGGACCTCCGACGGGTTGAAGGCGGCCAGGGCCGCGGCCAGGTCCTCGCGGGCGCAGGCCAGGGAGTCGACCGCCCCGGCCGACAGCTCGACCACCGCCACCGCCGCCCGGCCCCCGCGCACGGCCACCGCCGCCAGCCGGTTGGCCCCGCGGGCATCCAGCAGGCTTTCCTCAGTCAGGGTGCCGGGCGTCACCACCCGGGTGACGTCGCGGTGGACCACCGCCTTGGAGCCGCGCTTCCTGGCCTCCGCCGGGTCCTCCAGCTGCTCGCACACCGCGACCTTGAAGCCCTGGCGAATCAGCCGGGCCAGATAGCCGTCGGCGGCGTGGGCCGGCACCCCGGCCATGGGGATGTCCTCGCCCAGGTGCTTGCCGCGCTTGGTCAGGGCCACGCCCAGCGCCTCGGCCGCCTTCACCGCATCGTCGAAGAACAGCTCGTAGAAGTCGCCCATGCGGAAGAACACCAGCGCGTCCGGATGTCGCGCCTTGGCGTCCAGATACTGGGCCATCACCGGCGTCACGCCGGGGTCTGCAGGGCGTTTGAGGGGGGCGTTCATTTCCGCCGCCAACGTGACCGAAGCGGCCGCTCGGCTCAAGCGGCTTGCCCGGCTTATCCCCGGGCGCCACAACGGGGCCAGGCGGTTTAGGGAACGCGGTCGAAAACCGCGGCTGTGCCCGCAACTGTAGGCGGTCAGGCCGCCGTCCATCCGGCCCCTATCGGGCGGCGCCACTGGAGCGATCCGGGAAGGCGGGGCGGCAGGCCGATTATCCGCAAGCCAGGAGACCTGGCCGCCGACGTCGCTCGTCCGCTGTCCGGGATCAGGCAGAGGCGCGGGGACAACCGTCGCAGCGACACGGTCCGGCGTCGCCCGTCCGGGCGGACCGTCTGTCGCTGAACCCGCCCCGCCGCGCGCCGCGACCGGGCTCCGACGGAGCTCCGCGCATGACGCGCCAAATTCTGATTTACACAGCCGCCTTCGCCGCCGTCGCCGGCCTCGCCCGGGCCGAGACGCCGGTGGAGCTCGAAGAGATCATCGTGACGGCCTCGCGTCTGCCCGCGCCGCTGGCCGCCACCCCCGGCGCCCGGGTGATCGGCGAGGCCGAGATCGAGGCCCGCGGGGCCGTGTTCGCGGCCGACGTGCTGGCCGACGCGCCGGGCGTCAGCCTGTACCGCAACGGCGCCTTCGGCGGAGTGACCTCGGTGCGCTTGCGCGGCGCCTCGGCCGACAAGACCCTGGTGCTGGTCGACGGCGCGCCGATGAACGACGCGTCGCACCCGACGGGTGGCTACGACTTCGCCGGGCTCGACCTGGGCGACGTCGAGCGGATCGAAATCCTGGCCGGCCCCCAGGGCGCCCTGTGGGGCTCCGACGCCATCGGCGGGGTGATCGCCTTCACCACCCGCGAGCCCGACGGTTTCCGCGCCGATCTGGAGGCAGGGTCGCTGGACACCGCCCGACTGTCGGTCGCCACCGGCCTGGCGCGCGCCGACTGGGCCGTGGGCCTGGCCGCCTCCAGCTTCACCACCGACGGGGTGTCGCGGGCCGACGTCCGGGACGGCAACACCGAGACGGACGGGTTCGACAACCGCACCGTAAGCCTGTCGGGCCGGCTGCGCGCCGGGCCGTCGGTCGAGCTGCGGGCCCGCTACCGGTTCAGCGACAGCCGGGCGGAGCTCGACGGCTATCCGGCGCCGTTGTACCGCCTGGCCGACACCGACGAGGTGTCCGACACGACCAACAGCGTCGGCAGCCTGCAGGCGCTGATCGCGGACCCTTGGGGCTTCGAGCACCAGCTGAGCTGGTCCCGCTCCGAGGTCGACCGGACCATTCGCGGCGGCGACTTCCCCTCGCACTACGTCGGCCGGCGACAGCTGGCGCGCTGGCAGGCGCACAATCCGACGGTCACCGACCGGCTGGGGCTGGCCTTCGGGATCGAGCACGAGACGGCCGAAGGCGATCTGTCGACCGGGCGGCGCGAGCGGCAGCGGGCCGCGGCCGGATTCGTCGTCGCGCGCTACGCCCTGGGCGCCGATCTGGACCTGACCGGCAGCGTGCGGCTGGACGATCCGGATCGCTACGGGGCCGAAACCACGGCCAGGCTGGCGGCCAGCTGGCGTCCGGCCGTCGGCTGGCGACTGGCGGCCGCGTGGGGGCAGGGGTTCAAGACGCCGACCATCAGCCAGTCGGTCTGCGACTTCTGTTTTTCGACCTCGCCGTACCCGATCCTGACGCCCGAGCGGGCCGAGGGGGTTGATCTGGAGGCGGCGTGGCGCGCCCCGGACGGTCGCTTCGCGGCCCGGCTGGGGCTGTGGCGGCTGAAGGTCGAGGACCAGATCGTGTTCTTCACCGATCCGGCGACCTTCGAAAGCGACTACCGGAACATCGCCCGCACAGAGGCGGACGGGGTCGAGCTGGAGGCTTCGGCCCGGCTGGGCGGCGGCTTCGAGCTGCGCGGCGCCTGGAGCTGGATCGACGCCAAGGATTCGACCACCGGCGCGCGGCTGCCGATGACGCCCGGCAAGGCCGGCTCGCTGGGTCTGGACTGGCGCGGCGGGCCGTGGCGGGCCGGGCTGCGGGTGCGGGCGGAGGCCGAACAGGTCGATGTCGGCGGGGTGCGCGACGGCTTCGTCACCGCCGACCTGACCGCCGGCTGGGCCGTGAACGACCACGTCGAGCTGACCGCCCGCATCGTCAATCTGGCCGATGCGGCCTACCAGGAAGCACTAGGCTACGGCGAACCGGGGCGGACCGGTTATCTGGGCCTCAGGCTGCGCTACTGACCCGGCGGGCGCCGGACAGCACCGCCGGATCGTCCAGCGCCAGGGCGCTCCAGTCGAGATCCGGCAGCGGCGCGCAGGCGGCGGCGACCACCGCCCGCAGCTCGGCGGCCGAGCCGGCGCCCACGACCACCGCGGAGGCCTCGGGACGGTTCAGGGCGAAGCCGAGGGCGGCCTGCATCGGATCGGCTCCGGCCTCGGCCAGGGTCCGGCGGATGCGCGACAGGACCTGGCCGGCGCCCGGCGCGGCGTCGGCCAGCCGGTCGTGAGGCGCGAACAGCAATCCCTTGAGGAATACCGACCGCAGGTGCACCTCGACACCCTGTTCGGCCAAGGCCTCTAGCACGCCCTCGCGCACCGGGCGCTGGTCCAGCAGGCTGCAGGGGATCTGCACAATGTCCGGGCCGTAGCGCCGGGCCATCAGGGCCGGGCCGTCCTCCATCCGGGCGCAGAAGCCGATGCGCCGGTAATAGCCCTCGGCCTTGAGCCGCTCCAGCCGGGCCCACAGGGCGCGGCCCTCGGCGCCCACCAGGTCGGCGGCGGACGAGACCAGCAGGGCCTCGCCGCGCGGCAGGCCCATGCGCTCCAGCGAGCGGCGGGCCCGCGCCTCGACGCGGTCCAGGCCGTCGGCCAGCGGCAGGGTCTTGGCGATCACCCGGAACGGGCTGGGGAACGGCCAGGCCTGGCCCAGGAGGCGTTCGCTTTCGGCCGGGGCGGTGTCGACCAGCCCGACGCGGCTTTCCTTGGCCGCCTGGAGCAGGGCGCGGACCAGCTCGTCAGCCGGCATCCCCGGGCGCGGACCGCCCAGTCGCGAGGTGCCGAGCGCCAGCTTGTCCGCCGGCGATGCCACGGGGTCCAGACTCATGCGGCGAAGCGCTCCGCCAGGGTCGGCAGGGCGCCGGCGTAGGCCTGAAGCAGGTGGGCGATGTCGCGATCCTCGGTGGCGAGCGACGGGACATGGGCCCCGAAGCTCAGCACCCCGCGCGCGTGCAGGGCGGCCGCCAGGGCATCGTTCAGTCCGGGCCGCGCGCCGGTGACCACGCTCCAGCACGGATCGCCGTTCAGGCTGAACAGCCGTTCGACGCCGTACCGGGCGAACAGCGCCAGGGTCTCGGCCTCGATCTCCGCCCCGCGCACGGCTAGTGCCTGCGGCGCATCAACTCGCGTCAGCCGGTCCAGGGTGGCTACAGCTGCGGCCACGGAGGCGATCGCCGGGCGCGGACCGATTCGCTCGGCGCCGCGCAGCAATTCGCGCGGGCCGGCCACGGCGGCCAGCGGCCGGCCGTTGGCCAGCGAAGGGCCGTAGACCACCAGATCCGGCCGCACCCCGGTCAGGCCCTCGGCCCCCAGGGCGTGCACGCGGAAGGCCGAACGGCTTTCCTCGAAGATCAGCAGGGCTCCGGCCTGGCTGGCCAGCCTGCGGGCTTCGACCAGAAACGGCCGCGAGGCGTCCAGCGGGCGCACGACCAGGGCGGCGAGGTCGCCGACGTGACGCCCGACGGCCTCGGCCAGGGCCGGGCGGTCGTCGCGCAACACCGTCTGGTCCGAACAGATGAAGGCGCCGTCGCGGCCGGTCACGGCCTTGGCGGCCAACAGGGCGCCGCCCATGGCGCAGCTCAAGGAGGCGTAAAAGACAGCTGATTCGGTCAGCGGCGACCGGGCGGCCAGACGCGCAGCCGCCGCGGCTTCCAGCCGGGCCAGATCCGGACCGGCGTCGGCCACGGCTGATTCGACCGCCTGGTCGCCCCAGCCGAGAATCACCGCCCCGTCCTGATTGACCAGATCCAGCCAGCGGCGGCCGGTCCGATCCTCGATCCACGCCCCGCCCATGCGCGCCGCCGAACCCAGCGCCGCGGCGTAGCCGGGCGCCGTCGGAAGGATCGGGTCGCGATTTTCGCGAAGGCTGGCTTTCGCCATGACCCTGGTCTCCGGCCGCGGGATTCGTTGCGGCCGACTATGGGCGGCAAAGCTTAACCAGCGCTGATCGGAACCCTTACGCGGCCTTAAAAAACCCGTGTTTTCATCCGGCGTCCGGCTGGCGATCCGGGTGGGCCGCGACAAAGGCGGGGTGTTCGGCGGCCCTTGTCTCGATGGCGCGGATGGCCGGGAAAGCCTCCAGCGGCACGTTGAACCGGCGGGCCGAATAGACCTGCGGCACAAGGCAACAGTCCGCCAGGGTCGGCGAATCACCGAAGGCCCAGCCGCGGCCGTGGCGGGCGATCATCGCCTCCAGCGACTCGAACCCCGGCGTGATCCAGCGGGCCGCCCACCGGTCCAGCGCCGCCTGGTCGGCGCCGAACTCGCCCTTCAGCGCCTGCAGCACGCGCAGATTGTTCAGCGGATGGATGTCGCAGGCGACCAGGGCGGCCATCGCCCTCACCACGGCCCGGTCCTCCGGTCCTGCGGGTAGCAGGGGCAGCTGGGGAAACCGCTCCTCCAGCCACTCGAGAATCGCCGGGCTCTGGGTCAGGACCGCCCCGTCGACCTGCAGCGCCGGCACCAGCCCCTGCGGATTGAGCCGCAGATAATCCTCGGACTTCTGCGCTCCGGCGCGCAGGTCGACGCCGGCCTGCTCGTAGGCCACCCCCTTGAGGTTCAGCGCGATACGGGTCCGGTAAGAGGTGCCGGAGCGCCAGTAGCCGTGCAGAATCATCAGATCACCTCGAAATCGAGCAGCGACAGGCCCTCGCATCGAGCCTCGACCCGGTCGCCGCGGACCAGCGGTCCGACCCCGGCCGGGGTGCCGGTGAAGATCAGGTCTCCGGCCGCCAGCCGCCACAGCTGCGCGGCGCGGGCCACCACCTCTGGCGGGCTCCAGATCATGTCCGACAGCCGCGCCGCCTGACGCGTCGTTCCGTTGACCGCCAGGCTGATCGCCCCGGCCGGCGCGGGCAACTTCGCCGCCAGGGTGAGGGCGCCGCACGGCGCGGAGTCGTCGAAGCCCTTGGCCGCGTCCCACGGGCGGCCCTTGGCCTTGGCGGCGGCCTGCAGGTCCCGGCGGGTCAGGTCCACGCCCACGGCCCAGCCGGCGATCGTCCCGCCGGGACCCAGGGCGCACACCAGCTCGACCTCGTGGTGCAGGTCCGCTGTGGCCGACGGCCAGGCCGGATTGCGACCGTCCGACACCAGGGCGTCGGCCGGCTTGCTGAAGAAGAACGGCGGCTCCCGTTGCGGATCGCCGCCCATCTCGCGGGCGTGGTCGGCATAGTTGCGACCGACGCAAAGAATGCGGCGCACCGCGAACCTTTCGGCGCGGCCGACCACGGGCAGCGAGGGCCGCGCAGGCGGGTCGAAAACAAAGCCGGTCATGACTCCGGTCATAGGCCGCGACGGACCGCCGCGCCAGCGTCTGAAACCGACGGAACCCCCGACAGGCTATGGCGTTTGCCGACTGGGCATCCTATTTCATAAAGCCAAGCTTCCCGGAGATCGCATCATGGCCACGAGCAAGGCTCGAGACGACATCAAGAAAGACCTCAAGACGCTCAAGGAAGACCTCAAGGTCGGCGCCCGCGAGGAAAGCGAGCGCCTGCGCGAGCTGGCCGCCCGCGCCGAGGAGAACGTCCGCCTGCGCGCCGACGAGGTTCGCGAGAAGGCCCGGGACTACTACGACCAGGCCCGGGTGCGCGGTCGGGAGTACTACGACGACGCCGCCGAGCGGCTTGAGGAAGCCCAGCGCTACCTGACCGAGCGGGTTCAGGAGAAGCCGGTGCAATCGACCTTCATCGCCCTGGGCGTCGGGGTCGTTCTGGGCCTGTTGCTGGCCGGTCGCCGCCGCTGATGGTCGGCCGCAAGCTGATCGGTCGGCTCGCCGCGGCAGGCGCCGTGGCGGGTTTCGCCTTTGTCGCCGTGGTCGCCCTGGGGGCGACCGTGTACGCGCTGCTGTCCATGGTTCTGGTCCCGGCCGGGGCGGCGGCGCTGACGGCGCTGATCGCAGCGGCCGCCGCGGGCCTGTGCGCCTGGATCGCGGCCGGCAAGGCGCTGGGCGACTCCGAACCCGAGGAGCCCGTCGGCCTCGGCCAGCGGGCCGTCGAACTGTTCCGCCAACGTCCGATCCTGGGCGCGGCGGCGGCCCTGGCGGGCGGCTGGATCTTCCTGCGCAACCCCGCCCTGGCGACCATGGTGGCGGCCGCCTTCACCGAGACCAGCCACCCCCGACGCAGGCGCTAGCGCGAGCTGGCGCCCGCCCTTCACCCTGACTTGAGAGTATTGCCGTGTTTCCCCTGACTCCCCTGCCCTACCGCCCCGACGCCCTCGCCCCGGTGCTGTCGGCCGATACCCTGAACACCCACCACGGCAAGCACCACGCCAAGTACGTCGACACCATGAACGAGCTGCTGGCCAAGCATGAGCACGGCCCGTTCGCCACGGTCGAGGACGTGGTCCGCCACGCCCACGCGCACAAGGAAGCCAAGCTGTTCAACAATGCCGGCCAGGCCTGGAACCACGGCTTCTTCTGGCAGTGCATGACGCCGGACTACGCGGCCCCCGAAGGCGCCCTGGCCGCGGCCATCGACCGGGATCTGGGCGGGCTGGACGCGCTGCGCGCCCGCTTCGTCGAGGAAGGCGCGACCCACTTCGCCTCGGGCTGGGCCTGGCTGGTGGTCCGCGGCGGCAAGCTCGAGGTGATCTCGACCCACGACGCCGACACCGCCCTGGTCACCGAAGGGGCGACCCCGGTGCTGGTCTGCGACGTCTGGGAGCACGCCTACTACCTGGACCACAAACAGGACCGGAAAGGCTTCCTCGAAGGGTGGTTCGACCGGCTGGCCAATTGGCGGTTCGCGGCCGAGCAGCACCAGGCCGCCGTTTCGGGCGGTACGGGCTGGCGCTACCCCACCGCCTAGGTGGGAACGGCGTTCGTCCGGCGGCGTTGAGCTTGCGGGTCCGATCGGGGCCCGCAACACCCCCTGGAGGACTGCGGCATGCTTCGCTGGGCCGTCATTTTCCTGATCATCGCCATTGTCGCCGGCGTCCTCGGCTTCGGCGGGATTTCAGGCTTCTCTTTCGCCGCCGCCAAGTGGCTGGCGATCATCGCCATCATCCTGTTCGTCGTGTCGCTCGTCATGGGCGGGATTCGCCGGCCGAGGCTATAGCCGCGCCGCACGCTGGATACGGAAAGGCCGCGGTCCCTCGGACCGCGGCTTTTTCATGCGCGGCGGGGCAGGTTCCAGGTGCGCTGCGGCTCGAAATGCGACCCGATCCAGCCGAGGGCCGAGACGCGGATCTCCGCTTCATCCCACTCCACGCAGTTGAACCCGGGGGGCGCGCCCCGCTCGCGCCGGGACAGCGTGCCGCAGCCCACCGCATAGGAGCAGCGGTCCGACAGGTCGATCGGCAGGGCGAAGGGCACGTGCACGTGCCCGGTCATAACCAGATCCACGCCGGCCTCGGCGAAGATCCGGGCGGCCGCCTGCCCGCGCTTCACCTCGCCGGTCATCGGCGCGCCGATCATCTCGATCAGCGGATGGTGGCAGGCCAGCACGCGCAGCGCCCCCGCCGGGGCTTCCGACAGGGCCTGGGCCGCCCGCCGGGTCTGATCCAGATCGATCACCCCCTTGGACCAGTTGGGCCGCAGCTGGAAGCCGCGGGCGGTGGTCACGCCGCGCACCATCAGCCCGGGACTGCGATACTCGTGGTCGTGCGCAGGATGGCCGACCGTCTGCTCGAACCGTCGCCACGGCCAGAACAGGCGGTCCAGCAGGTTCCAGTACGGCACGTCGTGATTGCCGACGGTGACGAACACCGGTTCGGGCAGGGCCTGGATCCAGCGGGCCGCGGCCTCGAACTCGCGCCGGTAGCCTTGCTGGGTGATGTCCCCCGTGATCAGCACCAGATCGGGCCGGCGCTCGTGCGCCCAGGCCAGGGCGGCCTCCGTCGCCGCGACATGCTCCACCCCGAAATGAACGTCCGAGAATTGGAGGATGACGCCCATCAAACGCTGTCCGCCGCCGCTTCAGGGATCGGCGCGAGGGCGCGGAAGGCGCGCGGGTTGAAGCGCACGCGGGCCGACGGGCCCAGCAGGATCGGCTCGCCGTCGACGATCGCCGGGATGCGCGACCGCGACCGGACGGTGATCTCGCGCGCCGGCTGGGTGCGCACGGACGGGTCATGGCGCCAGTCGTCAAACACCGCCCGGGCCGCCAGCCGGAAGGCCTCTGCCGCGTCCGAGGGATTCATGATGGCCGCTTCCAGCCCCACCGGCTCCTCCATCGCCTTGGAGATCATGGGGCTGATCAGAACCAGGGCCTCGGCCCGGCGCAACTCGCCACGGTCCAGGTTGAAGCGGATGCGGCCCGAAAAGGCGCGCCGGAAAGCCCGGCGCGCATAGAGCCAGGCGTGGCGCATTTCGCCTTCGCGCAGGGCCTCGCGGGCCGGCGCCCACAGGGCCGGCGAGCCCAGGATGGCGGCGCAGAAGAACGGATGGCCCTCGACCTCGCCGCCAGCGACCGTGTGGGGCACCCCCTCGGACAGGGCGGTGACCAGGGCGGCGCGCCAGTCGCGGGACCCGTACAGGGCCCGTGGCAGCATGTTCATGGTGCCGCCCGGCAACGGGGCCACCAGCGGACCATCGGGCCCTGCGCGCGAGGCCGCCGCCCCGGCGGTGCCGTCGCCGGCCAGGACCACGAGAAGATCGGGCTTTGACGCCAGGGCCTCGTCGATGGCCCCGTCGATCCGCGCGGCCTCCAGCTCGACGATTTCGAAATCGCAGGCGAACCCGGCCATCAGATCGCGGGCTTCCTCGGCCGCGCCGGGGCCCACGCCCCCGGACATCGGATTGACCAGGACCGTGATGCGGCGCAGCGGCGCGTGCGGAGTCAGCCCCCGGGGGAGCTGCTCCGGATCGGGTTGCGCGGGAACGTCCGGGGCGGCCTGGCTCATGCCGCCCGAACGCTCCGGCTTGGCCGTAGTTCCGGGCGCGGAACCCGGGTGGCCGTTACTCGGACGCGGGCTGGGCGTCAGCCTCGGCCGCCTCGACGGCGGGCTCGGCCTCGACGGCGGCCGCCTCGGCGGCGGCTTCGCCCTGGCCCACCAGGGCCTTGGCCTTGCTCCAGCCGGTCGAGACCCAGCCGTCGACCATGGCGCCGGCTTCGGCGACCGACCGTTCCTTGACGCCCAGTCCGATCATCAGCGCGCCGAACAGCGCCAGCACGAACACCAGCAGGCCGAAGATCGCGCCGCCGCCGCCGCCGCGACGACGGCCGCTGGTGCGCGCCCAGACGGGCCCCTCGCCGGCATCGTCCGCCATGCGGACGGGTTCAGGAAATCGCATCGAATGAAGCCCCCAAGTTTCAATCGCGCGCCGGTCCCGACGGCCGAATCAGCCGGCCGCCCGCCTCCCACGCGCGTCACTGGCTAACCATAGCGCGGGAACCCCCCTGATAATCCAGCGTTCTCGCCCCGGGGGCGAAACCGGGATGAAGGGATGTCCTAATGAAGAAGGTTCTTATCGCTGTGGCGGGGGCGGGACTGCTGGCGGCCGCCTGTCAGTCTGATCCGTACGGCTACAACCGCGGCACGTCCGAGGCGGTCCGCCAGGGCGCCATCGGCGCGGCCATCGGCGCGGCCGCCGGCCAGGCGATCGGCGGCGACACCGAGGCCACCGTCGCCGGGGCCGCGATCGGCGCCGTCATCGGCGGCATCCGCGGCTCGCAGCAGGATCGCCAGAACCAGCAACGGTACTGGGACGCCCGCGCTGGCGCGTACTACTATTGCTACGATAACCGCCAGGTTGAATGTTACTGGGAGGATGGGCGGCGCCGGTAGGTGCGGTCTTTCCGGTGAGGAACGAGGGCGGTTCGCCGGCGGCGGGCCGCCCTTCGCCTTGGGAGGAGCGGGGATGAAACGGCTCATCTGGGCGGCCGCGGCCGCCGGTCTGGTCGCCGGTTGCAGCGCCGGGCCGCGGTTCTGGGAGCGTTCGGACCTGGTGGTCGAGCCGGCGGTCTGCGCCGAGCACCGGTTCGAGATCTATTTCGCCGAAGGGCAGGCCCGGCTGACCGCGCCGGCGCGGCAGCTGATCGAGACCACGGCGGCGGCGCTGAAGGCCTGCGACATCCGTCGGGTGCAGGTGCTGGGCCTGGCCGACGCCACCGGCGCCCCCTCGGCCAATCTGACGCTGTCGCAGCGACGGGCCAACACGGTCGCCGCCGCCTTCGCCGAGGCCGGCTGGCCGGCCCCCGCGTTCGACGTGGCCGCCGCCGGCGACCAGGGCGCGATCACCGCCAGCGGCGCGGCCGAGCCCCTGCGCCGACGCACCGAGGTGGTGGTCCACGCGGCGGCGCCGGGGCGCTGAAGGTCGCAGGCGGGCCGGCGGGGGTTCTCCCGCGACGGTCCAGCTTCTAGGGTCCGTCCGTTCCCCGGAGACTGGACGTGGCCTTTCGATTCCTGACCTGGCTGGTTCTGGGGCTGGCGCTCGCCGGCGCGGCGACGGCCCAGCCCCGGCCGAGCGGCGCCCTGAACGCCGAACTGGCGCCGATGAGCGTCTGGGCGGCGCCCGGCTCGACGGCGATCGTCGCGGTGCGCCAGCAGATCGCCCCTGGCTGGCACACCTACTGGCGCAACCCGGGCGACTCCGGCGGGGCCACCGAACTGAGCTGGTCGCTGCCGCCGGGCGTCGAGGCCGGCGACATCCTGTGGCCCGCGCCCGAGCGCCAGCCGCTGCAGGGGCTGATGAACTACGGCTATTCGGGCGAGGTGTTCCTGCCGGTCCCGATCAAGGTCCCGGCCGCGGCCCGGCCCGGAGACACCCTGCCGCTGGCGGTCGAGGCGACCTTCTTCGTCTGCAGCGATCAGATGTGCGTCCCCGAGACCCACGAGCTGAGACTGGCCCTGCCGGTCGGCGAGGGAGCCGCGCCCCTGCACCGCGATCACGGCCGGGCCATCGCCCGCGTCGTGCGGGAGGCGCCGCGGCCCGGCGCGCTGACCGCCAGCTGGTCGCGCGAAGCCGACGGCCTGCGCCTGTCGGTCGCCGGCGAACCGCTGGCGGGGGCGGCCAACGCCTATTTCTTCCCGTTCGAACCGCGCGCCCTGTCGCATCCGGCCGAGCAGTCCGGGGAGCGCGGCCCGGACGGCCTGACCCTGCGGCTGACGCCCGGGACGGCCCCGCCGGAAGGCGTGCTGGCCGGGGTGCTGCAGACCGACGCCGGGGCCTGGGAGATCGCCGCGCGGCCCGGCGCGCCCCTGCCCGGCACGACCGGCGACGGCCGGCTGACCCTGGGGGCCAGCCCCCTGCTGGTCCTTCAGGCCCTGGGCTTCGCCCTGCTGGGCGGGCTGATCCTGAACCTGATGCCGTGCGTGTTCCCGGTGCTGTCGATGAAGGCCGCCGCCCTGGCCGAGGCGGCCCACGCGCCGGCCGCCGCCCGCCGCGACGGCCTGGCCTTCCTGGCCGGGGTGCTGACCACCTTCCTGGGGCTGGCCGGACTGCTGATCGCCCTGCGCGCCGGCGGCGCGGCGATCGGCTGGGGCTTCCAGCTGCAGTCGCCGCCGGTGACGGCCGGCCTGGCCCTGCTGATGCTGGCGGTCGGGCTGAACCTGTCGGGCGTCTATCACATGGGCGTGGCGGCCCAGGGGGTCGGCGGCCGGCTGGCGGGCCTGCCCGGCGGCACCGGCGCCTTCTTCACCGGGGCCCTGGCGGTGCTGGTCGCCGCCCCGTGCACCGCCCCGTTCATGGCCTTCGCCATGGGCGCGGCCCTGACCTTCCCGGCCCCGCTGGCCCTGGCGGTGTTCGCCATGCTGGGGGTGGGGCTGGCCCTGCCGTTCGTGCTGCTGAGCTTTTCGCCGCGGCTGATGCGGCGGCTGCCGGCGCCGGGGCCGTGGATGCTGCGGCTCAAGGCCCTGCTGGCCTTCCCGATGTACGGCGCGGCCCTGTGGCTGACCTGGGTGTTCGCGCGCCAGACCGACGCCCAGGCCCTGGCCCTGCTGTTCGCCGCCGGCCTGACCCTGGCGCTGGGGGCCTATCTGCGCGGCCGGGTGCAGGAGGGCCGGGCCGCGGGCGAGCGCACCGTCGCGACCACCGTCGCAGCCCTGATCGCCCTGATCGCCGCCGTAGCCCTGGCGGTCGCCGCCGCCCGCGTTCCAGCCAGTCGGGCCGTTGCCCCGGCCTCGGCCGACAGCTGGTCGCCCGAGGCGGTGGCCGAGGCCCAGGCGGCCGGCCGGCCGGTGCTGGTCAATTTCACCGCCGACTGGTGCGTCACCTGCAAGATCAACGAGCGCACCGCCCTGTCCGGCGCCGCCGTGGCCGAAGCGCTGGACGCGACCGGGACGCGCTATCTGGTCGCCGACTGGACCCGGCGCGAACCGCGCATCGGCCGCGAGCTGGAGCGCCACGGCCGCTCGGGGGTGCCGCTGTATCTGGTCTATCGCCCCGGCGAGGCCGAGCCGCGGATCCTGCCGCAGCTGCTGACCGAGGGGCTGGTTGTCGAAGCCTTGCGCGCGGCCGCGGTCAGGAGGCCGGAACCGTCGCCGGCGCCGGCGGCGCCAGGATGACGGCGGCGTTGTCATCCAGCAGATAGGCCAGGTCCGACAGGGCCTCGGCCCGGGCCTGGGGCGCCTCGGCCTCGGCCAGGGCGTTCAGCTTGAGCGGAATGTCCTCGGCCAGACCGCGCAGGATGCATTTCAGATCCCCGTCGGTGTTCCGCTCGCGCAGGTCGACGTGGCCGGCCATGTCGCGGGCGGCCAGATCGGTGATGCCGGCGCTGAACTCGGCGAAGTCCGGCCGCCGGGCGAAGGCGGCGTCCTGGGCCGCGCCCTCGGCGATCCAGCCGTCGACGATCTGTTTGAGACCTTGGGCGCGAAGCACGATATCGGCGTACAGCGGCTCGGCCGCGATCGACGCGGGAGCCGGAGCGGGGGTCTGGGCGCTGGCGACCGGGTCGGCCATCAGCAGGCTGGCGGCGAGCAGGACGGCGCAGGACATGACGGCTCTCTCCTTATCCTTCGTCACACGGGTTACGCTTGACAGCTGAACCAAGTCTTGATGAATCGGACTCAACCTTGACGCGACTGGTCGGACAAACATGACCCTGGATAGCGCCTGGACCGCCTTCGACCGCGTCGCCGAGCGAGACCGCGACGTCTCCATCCTCGACCAGTTCGCCGCCGACGCCGGCCGGCGCGAGCGATTCACCCTGGAGGCGGCCGGGCTGTTTGTGGACCTGTCCAAACAGGCATGGACCGCCGACGGTTTCGAGGCCGCCCTGGCCCTGGCCGAGGCGGCCGGGGTCGAGGCTCGCCGGCAAGCCCTGTTCGCCGGCGAGCCGGTCAACTGCACCGAAGGCCGCGCGGCGCTGCATCCGGCCCTGCGCGCCCCCGACGGCGCGGACTTCAAGGCGCTGGGCGCCCCGGTCTCGGGCAAGGTCGAGGCCAGCCGCGCCCGGATGCGCGCGTTCGCCGGCCAGGTCCGCGCCGGCGAGCGCACCGGCTGCACCGGCCGGCCGTTCGCCGCCGTCATCCACATCGGCATCGGCGGGTCGGACCTGGGCCCCCGGCTGGCCTGGGAGGCGCTGAAGCCGCGCCGGGCGCCGATCGACCTGCGCTTCGTGGCCAACATCGATCCGGAGGAGTTCGCGGACGCCGTCGAGGGGCTGGACCCGCACACCACCCTGGTGGTGGTGGTGTCCAAGAGCTTCACCACCGCCGAGACCTCGACCAACCTGGCCCGCGCCCGGGCCTGGCTGGACGCCGGCCTGCCCGAAGGCGGCGCGGCGCGCCATCTGGTCGCCGTCACCGCCGCCGAGGATCGCGCCCGCGAGGCCGGCTGCGAGGACATCTTTGGCTTCGACGACTGGGTCGGCGGCCGCTTTTCCCTGTGGTCGGCGGTCGGGCTGTCGTGCGCCATCGCCCTGGGCTGGGAAACCTTCGACTCCCTGCTGACCGGCGCCGCGGCGATGGACCGGCACTTCACCGAGGCCCCCCTGGCGCGCAACGCGCCGGTGCTGATGGCCCTGGCCGACATCTGGAACGTCAACGGGCTGGGCCGGACGGCCCGGGCGGTGATCCCCTACGCCAGCCGGCTGGCGCGCCTGCCGGCCTACCTGCAGCAGCTGGAGATGGAGTCCAACGGCAAGTCCGCGCGCGCCGACGGGGCGCCGGCGGGCCGCGACACCTGCCCGGTGGTGTTCGGGGAGCCGGGGGCCAACGCCCAGCACGCCTTTTTCCAGATGCTGCACCAGGGCACGCGGGTCGTGCCGGTGGACTTCATCACCGTGGCCGGAGACGCGGGCCTGCTGACCAACGCCATCGCCCAGGCCGAGGCCCTGCTGGTCGGCAAGACGGTGCAGGCGGCCGCCGCCGAACTGGAGGCGGCCGGGACCGCGCCGGATCAGATCCGCGCCCTGGCCCCGCAAAAGGCCTTCGCCGGCAACCGGCCCAGCAGCTTCATCGTGCTGCCGAGACTGGACGGTCCGGCCCTGGGCGCCCTGCTGGCGCTGTACGAGCACAAGACGTTCGTCGAGGGGGTTATCTGGGGGATCAACAGCTTCGACCAGTGGGGCGTCGAGCTGGGCAAGACCCTGGCCAGGGCGATCGAGGGCGGCAGCCGCGGGGCGGCCCACGATCCGTCGACCGCCGCCCTTATGGCGCGCTTGCTGCCGGAGGCCTGAGGGCCGCCAGGGCCCCGGCATCGTCGAGGCCGTCGATTTCCACCGTCTTGATCCGGGCGGTCTGGCCGCGGGCCACGCGGACGGCCGATTTGGGCACGCCCAGCGCCCTGGCCAGCAGCACCTCGAGCGCCGCATTGGCCTGGCCGTCGGCGGGGGCGGCGCGCACCCGGGCGCGCACCAGCGGCAGACCCGCCTCGTCCGTCTCGACCGCATCGACGCGGTCGGCGCCGCCCCGGGGAGTCAGCCGGACCCGCAGTCGCGCCACGGCCGGACGGTCAGCTGCCGAACAGCTGGTACAGCGCCATGCAGGCCCGCGGCAGCAGGTAGAGCTTGATGCCCTGCAGGATCAGCAGCGCCAGGATCGGGGTGATGTCGATGCCGCCCAGCGGCGGAATGACCCGGCGCAGCGGATACAGCAGCGGCCCGGTCACGGCGTCGAGGAAGGTGGCGACCTGGGCGACGAACCGATTGCGGTAATTGATGACGTCGAAGGCGAACAGCCAGCTCAGCACCGCATTGATGATGATCGCCAGGACCAACAGCGACAGCAGGCTGCTGAAGAGAAAACAGATGAATCCGGCCAGGCCCAAGGTCGCCTCCGTCAAGGGGTTGTCCGGGGCTTCTAGCGTGCGCCGGGCGCGAGGCCAACGTCGGTTCTATTGACAGGTTGCGCGTGCGCCGCCTATGTCGCGCCTCCGCCTGGGGCCGTAGCTCAGTTGGTAGAGCGCGTCGTTCGCAATGACGAGGTCAGCGGTTCGATTCCGCTCGGCTCCACCAGGCGTCCTTCCCCTATGCCAGACGCCGCGACCGCCAGGCCGCCCAGGTCCCGACCGCCAGCGCGGCCAGGGCCCCGTAGCTGAGCGCCACCGAAGCGTCCAGGTAGGTGATGCGCAGGGCCGGCGGGCTGGCCAGGGCGACCAGGTGCAGCAGCACCAGCAGCAGGACGAAGGCGGTCGCGAACAGCGGCCAGCGCAGCTTGCTGACGGCGACCAGCCAGGCCAGGGCGGCCAGGGTCAGGCCGTCGATCGCCAGGCCGCCGAGCCGCAGATCCAGCCACGGCTCCCAGTATGGATGAACCATGGTCGCCAGGGCCGAGACGGTGACGATGGCCGCCCCGAGCCGCTCGTCGCGCCGGCCGACCGCGAAGGCCGCGATCAGCACGGCGGCGAACACCGCCAGACCGATCTGCTGCTGGATCGAGGTCAGCACCGGCGGGCGCTCACCGGCCGGCCCGGGCCTGCATCTGCAGGCTGTCGAACAGGTTGAGCCCGGCGCTGAGCAACAGGAACATCACCGCCAGGGACAGGGCCGCGGCCACGGCGATGACCAGCACCCAGGCCAGCTTGCCCAGCGCCGTGGTCGGCGCGCTCAGCCAGCCTCGGGGGCCTCCGTCGGCTCGCACAGCTGCTCGTCCATCGCCGCCCAGGCGATCACCAGCGCCCGGCGCAGGACCATTTCCGCCGGCATCCAGGGCGACAGTTTGCGCAGCCCGGCCAGGGCCTCGCGCGCGATCTCCAGCGACTCCGGCGTCGCCGCCAGATCCTCGATCTGGCGCGACAGCTGGAGCCAGCTGATCGCCGGAAACGGCGTCGCGTCCTGCGGCGGCGCCAGCCAGCGCGCCTCGAACCGATCGATCTCCGCCCGCAACGGCGCCGCCCGACGCATCACCTCGCAGATCGCCTCCGTCTGGTCCCGGTTCCCCATTACGCCCCCCGTACATGCCCGGGGCTTCCTGGCCGGGATCGCCGCCGGTTTCATCCCCCGACGGGCCGGCCCCCCAGTCGCTGGGGGATGGGCCGGCGAACGCCAGCCGGGCGGCCGCGAACCGGTCGGCCGCGCCCAGGCGGCGGGTGGCGTTCTTGACGTATTCGTCGACCGTGTTGGGCGACAGGCCGAGGCGGGCGCTGATCTGTTTGGACGTGTAGTGCCGGGCGACCAGCTCGAGGCACTGGCGTTCGCGCGGGGTCAGCCGGTCGACGCCGGACGGCGATGCGGACTCGGGGCACATGAGCCGTAGGTAGCAAGGCGGGCCGAGCGGGGTCGAGGGCGCGGACGTCCCGATTGCGAAACGCCGGGCGCCCAAGAATGGGGGCGGCCGGGGCCTAGCGGTCCTCGTCGAACCGGCAGCCGACCAGGTCGGTCAGGGCCTCGACCGC
>CAZQBJ010000005.1:27581-29927 GCA_964591465.1 uncultured Brevundimonas sp. | reverse complement strand
ATTTGATGGCCTGTTCGCGCCGGAAGGCG
Organism: uncultured Brevundimonas sp.; assembly: GCA_964591465.1. Taxonomy (GTDB): domain Bacteria; phylum Pseudomonadota; class Alphaproteobacteria; order Caulobacterales; family Caulobacteraceae; genus Brevundimonas. The sequence goes on along the minus strand of CAZQBJ010000005.1, from coordinate 29,898 downwards.
CGGCCGGCGTTCACCGCCATGATCGCAGCCGGAACGGTCAAGGCGGCGCCGATCAGAAACGGCCAGTCGTGCCCAAAGGCCGAGAACAGCGCCCCGGCGGCCATCGGCCCGGCGATCCGCGAAGCCGAACTGGCGGCCATGTTCAGCCCCAGCATGGCCCCCTGCCGGTCCGGGTCGGCCGATCGGGAGATCAGGGCCGAGATATTGGGCATGGCCATGGCCATGCCCGAGGCGCCCACGGCCATGGCGGCGACCACCATCCACGGCTGGTTGCCCAGCACCTGCAGCACCAGCGAGCCGCCGAACAACAGCATGCCGCAGGCCAGCACCCGGCTCTCGCCGAACCGCCGGGCCAGCCGGCCGGCGAGGAAGCCCTGGCAGATCACCGAGACCACCCCGACCACCATGAAGACCAGGCCGACCTCGCGGGCGCCCCAGGCGTAGCGGGCTTCGGTCCACAGCCCGAACACGCCTTCCATGCCGGCGAACCCGGCGGTGTAGATCAGGGTGACCAGCAGCACCCGGGCGATCACCGGGTGTCGGCGCGCCTCGCGCACCCCGGCCAGGAACGGCGTGCGCGACGTCGCCGGATCGGCGGCGGCCCGGCTTTCACGCAGGAACAGCACCACGGCCGCGGCGGCCAGGGCGGCCAGGGCGGCGGAGGCGAAGATCGGCAGCTGGTAGCCGAGGCGGCCCAGCTCGGGCCGGACCAGCAGCCCGCCCAGCCCCGGTCCGACGATGAAGCCGAGGCCGAAGGCGGCGCCCAGCAGGCCCATGCGGCCGGCCCGCAGCTGGGGCGGGGTCACGTCGGCCACGTAGCCGTGGACGGTCGAGATGTTGCCCGCCCCCAGGCCGGTGAACAGGCGCACGGCGATGGCGACCCAGATGTTCGGCGCGAAGGCCAGGGCCAGGTAGCCGACGGCGTTGGCCCCGACGGTGATCAGCAGCACCGGCTTGCGGCCGATCCGGTCGGACAGCCGCCCCCAGAAGGGCTCGCCGAAGAACTGGCCCAGCGAATAGGCCGAGAACATCAAGGTGATCTGCCAGGCGGCCGCCTCGAGGCTCTGCCCGAAGAACGGCAGCAGCGGCAGGATCAGGCCGAAGCCGACCAGGTTGATGAACACGATGGCGAACAGCACCGCCAGGGCCGCCATGCCCGCGGGTCGGGAATCAGGGGCGGCGGCGGGCTGGGACATGGCGGGGCAGATAGCGCGCCGCGCCGCGCGGCCCAAGCGCGGAATTGTCCGGGGGTGGGCCGGACGCAAAAACGCCCCGGCGCGGGGCCGGGGCGTTTGGTGCGTGGATCAGGCCCCGGTCAGCGCGGGGCGAGGATCATGATCATCTGCCGGCCTTCCATGCGCGGCGCATACTCGACCTTGGCCACGTCCTCGAAATCGGCCTGCACCTTCTGCAGGAGCTTCATGCCGAGTTCGGGGTGGGCCATCTCACGACCGCGGAAGCGCAGGGTCACCTTGACCTTGTCGCCCTCCTCGAAGAACCGGGTCATGGACCGGGCCTTCACCTCGTAGTCGTGCTTGTCGATGTTGGGGCGGAGCTTGATCTCCTTGATCTCCACCACCTTCTGCCGCTTGCGCGCCTCGGCCTTCTTCTTCTGTTCCTGGAAGCGGAACTTGCCGTAGTCGAGGATCTTGCAGACCGGCGGATCGGCCGTGGCGACGATCTCGACCAGATCCAGGCCCGCCTCCTCGGCGGCCTCGAGGGCGGCGGCGGTGGGCATCACGCCCTGCTTCTCGCCGTTCTGGTCAATGAGCAGAACGCGCGGAGCGCGGATATCCTGGTTCATGCGCGGCCCGTCCTTGACGGGAGGCGCTTGCATGGGGCGGCGAATAGGCGTCGTTCCTTTATGTGGTCGATCGGAGTGCACGGGAGAGCGCGCGACCGGCGGCCGCGTTCCCCTCGCATGCGTATATGACGGGCCGGCCCTGTCCGATCAAGGGCGCGCTTGGGACGCGGCGTCGGCCAGCACCCGCCGATAGACCGCGAAGGTGCCGGCGATCATCGCCTCCAGCGAATAAAGCGCGCAGGCCCGCTCGCGCGCCGCGGCCCCCATCGCCGCGCGTCCGGCCGGACCCAGATCGATGGCCGCGGCCATGGCGGCGGCCCAGGCCTCCGCGTCGCCCGGCGCGGCCAGCCAGCCGGTGCGGCCCTCGACCACCGTGTCGCACGGCGCCCCGTGGGCCGAGGCGATCACCGGCCGGCCCATGATCTGCGGCTCCACCGCCGTGCGGCCGAAAGCCTCGGGATCCAGCGACGGGACCGTCGCCACGTCGCAGGCCAGCCAGGCCGCCGGCATGTC
>CAZQBJ010000005.1:18584-27481 GCA_964591465.1 uncultured Brevundimonas sp. | reverse complement strand
CCAGACCCCAGGCGGCGCGCAAGGCGGCGACGCGGGCCGGCTCGACCTTCGCCGGGTCAAACCGCGACAGGTCGGTCCCGCGGGCCACGGCCGTGACGCGGGCCGGATCGACCCGGTGCTCGGCGATCACGTGGCGGCGGGTGAACTCGGAGTTGGCGATGACCGCCGCCCCGCGGGTCATGATCCCGTTGTACCAGCGCTTGGCCGCCGACCGCGCGTTGTAGACCCCGTGATAGGTGGTCACCAGCGGCGTGCCGGCGCGCCGGCACGCCAGCCAGGCGCTGACCGCCGGCGCCCGCGAGCGGGCGTGCGCCAGGCTGACGCCCTCGCGGCGGATCAGCCCGGCCAGCCGTCCGGCGTTGGCCCAGATGACCAGCGGGTTCTTCGAGGCGACCGGCAGGCGGTGCAGCTCCCCGCCCCCCGCGGCCAGCTCGTCCTCCAGCCGCCCGCCCTGGCTGGCGACCAGCGACCGGCCGCCGGCGGCGACCACCGCCCGGCTGATGTCCAGGGTGGTGCGCTCGACGCCCCCGGCGTTCAGCTCCGGGACGACTTGCAACAGGGTGAAGTTCGGGGGAAGCGTCGGCACCTGTCCTGCATAATCGAGATGGAGACGCCCCGCCATGCCCAGCCCCGAACGCTCCGGCGCCCTGGTCCGCCCCGACGGCGAGTCCCTGGCCTGGCGCCGGATCGACGGCGACGGGCCGACGGTGATCTGGGTCGGCGGCTTCCGCTCGGACATGACCGGAACCAAGGCCCAGGCGCTGGCCGACGCGGCGGCCGCCCGGGCATGGCGCTTCGTCCGCTACGACCATTTCGCGCACGGCGCCTCGTCCGGCGACTGGCGCCAGGCCAGCATCGGCCGCTGGCGCGAGGACCTGATCGGGGTGATCGACGAATTGGCGGACGGCCCGGTGGTGCTGGTCGGCTCGTCGATGGGCGGCTGGGTCTCGCTGCTGGCGGGGCTGGCCCGGCCCGAACGCCTGCACGCCCTGGTGCTGGTCGCCCCGGCCCCGGACTTCACCCACCGGCTGATGTGGCCGGGGCTGGCGGACGAGACGCGTCAGGCGATCCTGCGCGACGGCGAGGCGCTGGCGCCGGACCACGACGGCCTGCCGCCCTATCCGCTGACCCGGACCTTCTTCGACGAGTCCCGGCAATGGACCCTGCTGGACGGGCCGATCCGGCTGCCGGCGCCGGTGCAGATTCTCCAGGGCATGGCGGACGAGGCGGTGCCGTGGCGGCACGCCATGGAGCTGGTCGAGCGACTGGAGGCGCCGGAGGTGACGATCTCGCTGATCAAGGATGGCGACCACCGGCTGTCGGGGCCGCGCGATCTGGACCGCCTGCTGGCCGCCGTGGAGACGGCCCGGGCCGGCTGACCCCTCTTTAGCCCTGGGCCGGACGCAGGCCTTCGGCCGCCGCGTGCTGGGCCGCCGGGCGGGTGCGGGCGGCGATCAGGGCGTCGATGCGGGCCTTTTCGGCGCGGAACGCCGCCAGGTCCCGACCGGTCAGGACGGTGCCCTGGGGCACGCGGGCGCCGTTCGGATTGGTCCGCTGGCCGTTGCGCCACAGTTCGTAGTGCAGGTGCGGGCCGGTCGAGGCGCCGGTCGAGCCGACATAGGCGATCACCTGGCCCTGGCTGACGCGCTGGCCGGCGCGCAGCCCGCGGGCGTAACGCGACAGGTGGGCGTAGCCGGTTTCCCAGCCGCCGGTGTGGCGGATGCGGACCCAGTTGCCGTAGCCGCCCCAGCGACGGGCCTCGACGACCACGCCGTCGGCGGCGGCGAACACCGGGGTGCCGGTGGGGGCCGCGAAATCGGTGCCCTGGTGCATCCGCCGGTAGCCCGAGATCGGGTGGCGGCGCACGCCGTAGTTGGAGCTGATGCGGGCCCCGTCGATCGGGGTGCGCAGCAGGAAGCCGCGGATGTTCTTGCCCTCGCCGTCGAAGTACTGCGCCGTGCTCGAGCCGGGGGGCGTGAAGCGATAGAATTCGGTGCCCTTGACCTCGGCGTACAGCAGGTCGCCGGTCTCGACCGTGCGGCCGCTTTCGGTGACCGTGCGGTCGAACACCAGGGTGAACTGGTCGCCGGCCTTGATGTCGCGGGCGAAGTCCAACTTGTGGGCGAACAGCTGCACGGCCTGGGCCACGAGGCGCGAGTTGGCGCCCATCTGGGCGGCCGACTGGTACAGCGAGCCGTGAATCTCGCCGGAGGCCACGGTGGTCTCGCGGGTGACGGTTTCCTCGAGCTCGCGCAGGCGCAGGGCGCCGTCGAAGCTGCGCGACACGGTCAGCTGGGTGGCCGGACCGGTGCGCATGGTCAGGCCGATCAGGCGGGCTTCGCCCAGGCCGGCGCGCGGGCGCGAGATGGCGGTCTCGAAGCGCAGGCCGGCGCGGATGTTCACCACGTCGAAGGCGCTGGCCAGGGTGCGGACCACGTCGCGCGCCTCGTCGGGCGCGATGCCGGTGCGGGCCACGGCCTGTTCGAAGGTCTCGCCGGGACGGACCTGGACCGGGATGGATTCGGGCTGGCTCATGCCGGCGGGGGCGCCGGCGCTGGCGAAGGCGCGCGCCTCGAGCGCGGCGACCTGTTCGGCCGTCATCGGCGGAACCTCGGACGCCGTGGCCGGTTGGTAAATTCGAGACGCCAGCAGCGCCACCGTGAGCGCGGCGCAGGCCGTGAACAGGTGCGGCGCGAAACGCATGGGCTGGCGGCGTGGATCGAACTGAGCCATCGGTCCCCGTCGGAAACTGCGACGCCATGCGGCGCCAAAAGCACTCGGTACAAAATTCAGCGGCGGACGCCCTATAACCCAGCGCCGCTAGCTTGGAAAGGATGACCCTTACAGGGAGTTAACCGCAAGCATTTTTCTCGGTAAACCATGTTTTTTATCGCCTTTTCGCTTTCGACGCGAAGCCGGGCGGGTTCAGGGGCGGCGACGGAAAATTTCGTCAACCGTTGCCGCGGGGTCACGTCGACCTGAGTCGTCCAGGCGTTTCGCGCTGGCGTAGAAGCGAATTTCGGGCCAGGCTTTCGCCCTGGCTGGTCATGGGTTCTAAAGGGTGCGTCAACCCGTCGCCGGTGGAGCGTCTTGAGCCAGCCGACCTCTTCATCCCCCTCGCGCGCCGCCCCCTTGCGGCGGATCCTGCGATACGCCGCCCTCGGCGCGGTCGCGGTCCTGTGTCTGATTCTGGTTCTGGCGGTCGTGCTCTACCTCGCCCGGCGCGAAGCCGCCCGCGAGGTGTTGACCGGCTGGCTCGAGCGGCGCGGCGTCGAGGCGGAGATCCAGATCGAGCGCATTGATCTGGACGGTTTCGTCGGCCGGGTGCGGGCCGGGCCGGAGTCGGCGCCGGACTTCACCGCCGAGCGGGTCGAGGTCGACTACGCCGTCGGCTGGCCGTGGTCGCCGACCGGCCTGGGCGTGACGCCCAGCCGCATCCGCCTCGTCCGCCCCGTGCTGCGCGCCAGCTGGCGCGACGGGGAGCTCAGCTTCGGCTCGCTGGACCCGGTGATCGACGAGTTCATGGCCCGCCCGCCGCGCCCGGACGCGCGCGGCCCCCACGTGCTGGTCGAGGAAGGCCGGCTACACCTGGCCACCGACTACGGGCTGGTGACCGCCGGGGCCGACGCACGACTGGACAACAACCGGCTGCTGGCCCTGGACGCGCGCCTGCCGCGCACGGTGCTGGACGGCGAGGGCTTCGACCTGGCGGTGGAGTCCGCCACCGTCTCGCTGCGCACGGCCGGCGACCGGATCAAGGCCAATGTGCGCGCCGCCGCCCCCGGGGCGGCCTGGGGCGACGCCGCGATCGAGGCCGCCGTGCTGACCCTGGACGGCGATCTGCCCTATCCGGACATGACCCGCCGTCGCGGCGACGGCCGCGCGGTGGTTTCCGGTACGCTCGCGGCCGACCGTCTCCGCTCGGGCGAGGCGGAGGCGCGCATGGTCGAGGCGGAGTTCGCCTTCGACGGCCAGACCCTCGGCTGGCTTGAGGCCTTCAACATCACCGGCGACCTGCGCTCGACGACCACGGCCGGCGTCGTGCGCTCGGCCGGGCTGGCCGCCGGCGGCGCCAGCGTCAGCACCGGCGCCGCACGGGTGACGATCAATCGCGACGACGCCGGAATGGACTGGCGGGTCGAGGGCCCCGCGGCGGTTCGCGCGGCCTCGGCCTCGACCGCCGGGCTGGAGTTCAGCGGCCTGGTCGCGCGCACCAGCCGGCTGGTCGCCGGCGGCCGGCGCGGCGGGACCGAGGCGACCGCGCCGCTGTCGCTGGCGGCCGAGCGGATGCGGGCCGGATCGCTGGACCTGAGCGGCGTGCGCGGCCGGCTGGACGGCGATCTGCGGATCTCGGGACCGGTTCTGCTGACCCTCGACGGCGCCCTGTCGGCCGTGCGCGGCCGTTGGCCGGTGCTGGGCGCCCCGCGCGCCGGCGATGGCCCCGACCTGGCCGGACTGAAGGCCGCCTTCGCCGATTTCGCCTTCGCGGCCCCCGGCCTGCGGCTGACCGCCGGGACGCCCGGGACCGAGGCGCGGCTGACCCGGCCGGCGACCCTGAACCCGGCCAACGGCGGCGCCGTGACCGTCACCCCGCGCGGCGACGTCGCCCTGTTCTCGGCCCGGGCCGGCGGCGAGGGCGGCGGCGGGCTGGAGCTGGCCGCCTCGGGCGGAGCCCTGCCCGACCTGGCGCTGAGCGTGCCGCGCTGGCGGCTGACCGGATCGGGCTTCGACGCCGAGCTGACCGGAACCGCGGCGCTGGACTTCGACCTGTTCCGGGCCGCGCGCCTGGAGGCTGACGGGCGGCTGGCCCTGGCCAATGGGCAGCTGACCTTCGCCCCCGATGGCTGCACCCCGGTCTCGGTCGAGCGGATCGAGCTGGGCGAGAACGATATCGTCGACGTCTCGGGTGATCTGTGCGCGGCCGGCGGCCCGCTGGTGGCGGTCGGCGACGGCGGCTGGCGGGTGGACGGGACCGTGCAGGAGGGCGCGGCCGGCGCGCCGTTCCTGCAGATGGCCTTCGACCGGATCGGCGGCCCCCTGCGCGTCCGCGGCGGCCCGTCGGGCCTCGATCTCGAGGCGGTGGTCGCCACCGCCCAGGTGCGCGACACCACCGACCCCGCCCGTTTTCATCCGGTTTCTGCGACCGGCCAGGCGTCGCTGGCGGGCGAGGTGTGGAACGGCCTGTTCACCCTGGGCGCGGATGGCCACCATCTGGGCGAGATCGGGCTGTCGCATGACGGGCGCGCCGGTCGCGGCGGGGTGACGATCGAGGCGTCCGGCCTGACCTTCGTCGAGGGCGGCCTGCAGCCGGCCCGGCTGACCCCGCTGGCCGAGCGCCTGTCGGAGGGCCCGATCACCGGCTCGGCCAGCTTCGCCGGCCGGTTCAACTGGGATGCGGACGGTTCGACCAGCTTCGGCGTGTTCGAGACGCCCGGACTGAACTTCGCCAGCCCGCTGGGGCTGATCACCGATCTGGCCGGGCGGGTCGAGTTCGTCAGCCTGGCGCCCTTGATCAGCGCCCCGGGCCAGCGCCTGACCATCTCCAACGTCGAGGCCATCACGCCGCTCAGCAATCTGGAGCTGGTGTTCGAACTGGGCCCGGACGCGGTCCGCCTGGGCTCCGGCGCGGTGCAGGCCGCCGGCGGGATGATCCGCATCGAGCCGTTTGAGGTTCCGCTGGACCCGGCCGTGCCCTATCAGGGCGTGCTGGTGTTCGAGCGGGTGCAGCTGGGCGAACTGATCCCCGACACCGGGCTGGGCGAACAGGTGGAGCTGGACGCCATCGTCTCGGGCCGCCTGCCGTTCGTTTCGGAGCCGGGCGAGGGCTTCCGCATCGTCGGCGGCTATCTGCGGGCCGACGAGCCGGGCCGGCTGTCCATCGACCGCACCGCCCTGGCCGGGCTGCAGGCCGGCGGCGGCGGCGAGGAGCTGCCGCCCAACACGGTGCAGGATTTCGCCTATCAGGCCATGGAGAACCTGGCCTTCGACCTGCTGGACGCCGAGGTGAACAGCCTGCCCGAGGGCCGTCTGGGGGTGCTGTTCCACATCCGGGGCCGGCACGATCCGCCGCAGCACCAGGAGATCCGCCTGTCGATCCGCGAGGTGCTGGCCCGCCGGTTCCTCGACCGGACCCTGCCGTTGCCCTCGGGCACCGGCGTCGACCTGACGCTCGACACCACCCTGAATCTGGACCAGCTGCTGGCCGACCTGGCGGCGATGAACCGCGCCCGTCGCGGCCTGCCCGAAGCCGCCGACGGGGATTGACGGCCGGTCCGAAAGCGCGACTGTTCAGAACCGGTTCAGGCTGCGGGGCGTTGCATCCCCGCCAGCCGAACCGAACAGCCAGCGGAGCGAGGGAGCGGAATGATCAATAAACGCGAAATCGTCGCGAGCGTGCTCGGCATCGCCCTGCTGGGCGGGGTCGCCGCCTGCGTGCCGACCGTGCGGGTCCAGGTCGACCCGATCCAGATTTACGCCAAGCTGGACGCCGACGTACGCGTCCGGCTGGACCAGGAGCTGCGTACGCTCCTGGAAGAAAACCCGAACCTGTTCTGATCAGGAAGAACGACATGAGCATCCGCAATCTTTTCGCCGTCCTCGCCGCCGCCTTCCTGGCCCTCGGCGTCGCCGCCGGCGGGTCGTTCGCCCAGACCGACGCCCAGAAGGCGCTGATTGACGCAGCCAAGGCCGAGGGCATTGTCGGCGAACAGGCCGATGGCTACCTCGGGTTCAGGGTCCCGTCGTCCGACTCGAACCTGCAAGGCGCGGTCACCGTGACCAACGAGGCCCGCCGCCGGGCCTACGCCGCCAGCGGCGCCCAGACGGGCGTCACCGCCGACGTCGCCGGCGCCCGGATGTTCCAGGGCTTCCTGCTGCCGCGGATCCGGTCGGGCGAGTGGTACCGCAACACGGCCGGCGAATGGGTTCGCAAGCCATAGACTGAGGACACGCCATGAGCAGACCCACCCGCGTCATTCTCGGACTGGGGGTGGTCGCGGCCCTCCTGATCGCCGGCGTCTGGGGGACCGCGCTGCTCTGGATCAAGGTCGGCGGCGGCGAGATGAGCGGGCACGGCTGGGCCGCCATGATCCTCGGCCTGGCCGGCACCGTCGCCCTGTCGGTCGGCCTGATGCTGCTGGCCTTCCATTCGTCCAAGCGCGGTTACGACGATCGCGTCGACGACGTGCACAATCCGGAATTCGAGCGCGACCGCGAGCGCGAGCGCAAGGACTGAGGCTCAGGCCGCGGCCCGACGCCCCGGCGTCAGCAGCGGCCGCAGCACCTGCTCGGCCAGCGCCCGCACCACCGGCACGGCCACGCCGTCTCCGGCCAGCTTGAGCGCCGCCCCGTCGGTGGCCGGCAACCGGTAGCTGTCCGGCAGGCCCATCAGTCGGGCCGCCTCGCGCGGAGCCAGCTGACGCACCCGCGCCCGGCCGTTCTCGCAGACCACGATCAGCTGGCGCGACGAGCCGCCGGCCGGCGTGCGCAGGCAGCCGGCGAGGCCATCGAAGCGCAGCTCCAGCCGCTGGGCGCGAACCCCGTGCTCCAGCCGCACCCGGCGATAGCCCGCCCCCACCCGGCGACCGCTGGCGGCCAGAGCCGCGTCCAGCCGGGCGCGATGCAGCGGGGCCAGCAGGGCCAGGGCCGCCGACGCCCGCGTGTCGTCGAACCACCGCACGCGATCGTCGGGCTCCAGAAGGGCGGCCAGGTCCAGATTGCGCCGCGGCGGCGGTCGCATCGGCCACCAGACCCAGTCGCGCCGAAGATCGTGGGGCAGGCGCTCCACGGCGGCGCGCACCCGCGGCGAATGGCCCGGGCCCGGAACGCCGACGGCCAAGTCCGCTTCGCGGGCCGCGACCACGAACAGCCGGGGCCGCGACTGCGGCAGCCAGTCGGCGGCGTCGAGCTCCAGCGCGCCGAAACGATAGCCCTGGGCCTGCATGGCCCGGCACAGGGCGGCGAAATCCTCGCCGCCGCGCGAGGTCAGCAGGCCGGCGACGTTCTCGATCACCACGCAACGCGGCGCGCGGCCCTCGGCGGCCAGCGCCTCGACCAGGCGCCAGAAACCCCAGAAGGCGCCCGACCGGGCGGCCGACAGGCCGCCGCGCAGGCCCGCGAGGCTGAGGTCCTGGCAGGGCGAGGAGGCCCAGGCCAGGTCCGCCCGGCCCGGCAGGTCCGCGGCGCCCAGGCTCCAGACATCGGCCTCGACCAGCCGCCCGTCGTCGAAATTGGCCCGGTAGGCCCGCGCCTTGGCCGGATCGACATCATTGGCGAACAGGGTCTCGAAGCCCTCGAGCCCGAGCCGCGCCAGCCCGCCGCCGGCGAAGAACTCGTAGGCTGTCAGGGGCGGGCGAATCGACATCGGCCCGAGGCTAGACCAGCCCGGAGCCGGGCGCACGGCCGCCCTTGACCCGACCGCCGCGCGGTTGTCCCCTGCGCCCGATTTCACAGGAGCCCGTCATGCGCCGCCTCGCCTGCCTGGCCGCCCTCGCCGCGGTGGCCGCCTGCTCGCCCGAACAGCCGGTCGGCGAACCCGCCGACGCCCCGACCGCCGCGCCGCCGGCCCTGGCCCTGGGCGGGGTCAATCTGGAGGGCCCGGTGCATGTGCTGGGCAACGAGCCGTTCTGGGCCGTGCAGATCGACCCCCAGGGCCTGACCTATTCCGGGGTCGACCGGCCCGAGCAGCGGGCGCCCAACCCGGGCCCGACCCTGCAGGGGACCATGGCCATCTGGAGCGCGCGGACCGACCAGGGCCAGGATCTGACCGTCATGGTCATGCCGACGCCCTGCTCGGACGGGATGAGCGACCGGGAGTATCCGCTGACCGCCCGGGTGGAGATCGCCGGCGAGGTGCTGAACGGCTGCGCCGCCTCGCGCGACTTCATCCACAACACGGA
>CAZQBJ010000005.1:0-18484 GCA_964591465.1 uncultured Brevundimonas sp. | reverse complement strand
CCCAGCAGGGCGCCGACGCCCGGCACGCTGCGCACCGCCTCGCCCAGCAGGTCCTCGCCGACCTCGGCCCGCACCCGTTCGCGCGCGGCCGGCAGCAGGCGCTTCAGCTCGGCCTTGCCAACCCCGATCCGCTCCAGCCGGCCCATCAGGCCCATGGCGTCGGCCATGGCCGCGCCCGAAAGCCCGCCGGCGCCGCGCATCAGCCCGCCGAACAGGCCGCCGCCGGGCCGCGCCCTGGCCTCGTCCGAGGTCGCCAACGCCTCGGCGCCCGGGACTTGCGCGTACAGGCGGGCCATCCGCTGCGGATCGGCGTGTTTCTCCAGCAGGCCCAGGGCCCCGGCCAGGGCGGCGCGCGCCTGATCCGGCTCCAGGCCGGCGGCTCCGGCGGCGTCGGTGATGAGTCGGTCGATCACGGGGCGCTCCTGCGAATGGCGCTGCTTTTAACGCGTCCTGAAGGGCTGCGGCTCCATGCTGTCCCGCTCGCCCGCGACGCGAGTCTGGCGCCGTCCTTGCCGCGCCGGAGGGGAAAACGGGTCGTCGTGGCCCGGGACGGGACAGCTCAGGGCCGACCGATGACCGCCGAACACCTCAAGCCGCTGACCTCGATGCGCTTCCTCGCCGCCATGTGGGTGGTGATGTTCCACTACTGGCCGGCGCTGGACGTCGCCGTCCTGCCCGGCGCGGTGGCCAAGGGCTATCTGGGCGTCGAGCTGTTCTTCGTCCTGTCCGGATTCATTCTCAGCCACGTCTATCTGCAGGCGGCCGGCGAACGCACGTTCCGCTACGGCGCCTTCCTGTGGGCCCGGCTGGCGCGCATCTATCCGCTACACCTGGCCACCCTGGCGGGCGTCGGCTTGATGGCCGGGGCGGCGACCGTGGCCGGCATGGCCATCGACGGCAACATCCTGTCGTGGCGGTCGCTGCCGGCGAACCTGCTGATGGTCCACGCCTGGGGCTTCGCGCCGGACGCCGGGTGGAATCACCCCTCGTGGTCGATCTCGGCCGAATGGTTCGCCTATCTGCTGTTCCCCGCCTTCGCCTGGGTCGCCTGGCGGCTGCGCGAGCGGCCGGGCGTGGCGCTGATCGGCGCGACCCTCGGGCTGATGGGGTTGTACGCCGTGTTCGAGCGCCTCGCCGGCTTTCCCCTGACCCAGGCGACCATTCACTGGGGCGCCCTGCGCATCGTGCCGTGTTTCGCCTACGGCTGCGCCGCCTATCTGGCCTGGCGCAAGGGCGGGCTGTCGCGGCCCGGCCTGTTCGCCGCCGCCTGCGCCGGACTGATCGCGGTGGCCGCCGGCCTGCAGCTGTGGGACGGGCTGATCGTGGCCCTGTTCGGCCCGCTGATCCTGGCCCTGGCGAGCCTCGCGCGCGACGGCGCCGGCTGGTTGGCGGCGCGGCCGGCGGTCTACCTCGGGGAGATCAGCTATTCGGTCTACATGGTCTGCGTGCCGTGGAAGCTGCTGGCGGTGAACGGGGCGGCGCGGCTGACCGGCGCTGTGGACGACCAGTTGAACCTGTGGGTCTGGCTGGCGGTGGTGGCGGCGATTCCGCTGATCGCGGCGGCCTCCTACCACCTGATCGAAAAGCCGGCGCGCCAAGGGATGCGGCGCTTCGCCGAGCGTCGGCGCCGTCCGGCGGCGGCCCCCGCGGCGGCCAACGGCGCCGCTTGAAAAGGGTTCTTCAACCTTTTCTCAACATCGTTTAAGCGAATCCCAAGGGTTTGTCGGGAGCTCGCGTAATGCTGAAACGGTTCACCGCCGCCGCGATTGCGGCGTCTCTGGCCTTTTTCGCCGTCGGCTCCCCCGTGGCCAAGGCCGACGAGCCCTACTGGCAGTGCGTGACCTTCGCCCGCATGCTGTCGGGCATCCAGATCTTCGGCGACGCCTGGACCTGGTGGAACCAGGCGGTGAATCGCTTCCGCACCGGCAAGGCGCCCGAAACCGGCTCGGTGCTGGTGTTCCAGCCGCACGGCCGCATGACCCGCGGCCACGTGGCGGTGGTCAGCGACATCCTGACCGACCGGGTGATCCGCGTGACCCACGCCAACTGGGGCGGCAGCCGCGGCCGGGTCGAGGAAAACGTGACCGTGGTCGACGTCTCCAGCGACAACGACTGGAGCCGGGTGAAGGTCTGGTACAATCCGATCCGCGACCTGGGCTCGACGGTCTATCCGACCTACGGTTTCGTCCACCGCGACGAGGCCGGCCGCCAGTACGCCTCGGTCCAGGCGGCCCCGGCCCAGAACTGATCCCGAAAACCCGCTAGACGGCGGCCTCGAACAGGGCGTCGCGCGCGATCTCGGGCTGCAGCATCGGAAAGAAGTGGCCGGCCTCCGGCACGGTGCGGACCGTAAGGTTCGGCCGCCGCGCGCCGCCCTCGCGCACGAAGCAGGGCGAGCCGTGCTCGGCCTTCAGGATCTCCACCGGTCCCTCGAAGCGGTCCAGCGCCCGCCACGGGTCGTGGGCCTGGCTGGCGTAGTTGGAGGCCTCCCATTCCGGCGCGCAGGCCAGGGCGACGGTCCCGTCCGGCTGGTCGACCAGCCCGTCCTCGACATAGTCGGCCAGCATGCCGGCGGGCCAGCCGCGGAAAGCGCCGCGGCCCTGATAGCCCTTCAGGGCGGCCGCGCGGTCGGGGAAGGTCGCCCGCCGCCGCAGGGCGCCGGCGACCAGCGACAGCCGGCGCGGAGCCAGACGCAGCAACGGCAGGCGGAAGGCGGCGGCCAGCGGTCGGGGCCAGATCACCGGGTCAAGCAGGACCAGCCGGGCCACCGCCTGCGGCCGCTCGGCGGCGGCCAGCAGGGCGCAGACCGCGCCCATCGAATGGCCGGCCATCACCACCGGCGGTCCGTCCAGGGCGTCCAGCAGGGCCAGCAGGTCGTCGCGGTGATCGGCCCAGCCTCGGCGGTCCGCGATCTGCGTCGGCAGGCGGGTGCGGCCGTGCCCGCGCAGGTCCGGAGCCAGAATCCGCAGCGAACCGGACAGGGGCGCCAGCAGCTGCCGATAGGTCAGGGCGTTGAACCCGTTGGCGTGAACGAACACCAGGTCGAACGGCCGGCTGGAGTCGCCGAAATCCAGCGCCGCCATCTCGCCTTCGCCCCAGCGATTGGCGATGGGAAAGCTCAGCCGCCGGGGCGGGTCGATGCGCGTGGCGTCCATGGTGCTCGAAACTCTGGGCCGGGGAGCGATAGCTAGGCGCGCCCGGCGCCGGGCGCCAGCGCGGGGGTCGGCGCAGCCGTGCGGCAGGCGGCGCACAGGCCGTGGCCCTCGACCGTGGTGTGCGCGATCTCGTAGCCGCTGCGCCGGGCGAGGGCGTTCAGATCGAACAGCGGCCCGGCCGCCACCTCCTCGGTCGCGCCGCAGCAGTCGCAGATCAGGAAGGCCGCCGCGTGGGCCGCCTCTCCGCCCTGGCAGGCGACATAGGCGCTGATCGAGGCGATCCGGTGGGCCAGGCCCTGTCGCTCGAGGAAATCCAGGGCGCGATAGACTGTCGGCGGCTTGGCCGCTTCGCCGTCGCGGCCGTAGGCGGCGATCAGGTCGTAGGCCTTGACCGGCTCGCCGGCCGCCAGCAACAGCTCAAGCACCCTCCGGCGCGGCGGCGTCATCCGCTCGCCCCGGGCGGTGCAGCGGGCCGCGGCCGTGTCCAGGGCGCTGGCCAGGGCCGCGCCCGAAAGGTGCTCGTGACCGGCTCTGGCGTGCTGGCAGGCGCTGCTCATGGTTCCTTGGCTAGACCGGGATGGCCGCCGTCGCAACCGGACGGCTTGACCGACGGTGATGTTATTACATAACAGTTGATCCCTCGCCAGTGGAGTTCCGGTTATGGCTATGGGTCGATCCCCCTCGCGCGTCGTGTGGCTGTCCGCGGCCAGCACCCTGGCCCTGGCCGGCGCGGCTCATGCGGAGGCGGCGCCGCAGTCGGACTCGGTGATCGCCACGGTCGACGAGATCATCGTCACCGCCGCTCCGTACGGGATCAGCGCGCGGGCCTCGACGATCGCGGTCGACGTGCTGGACGAGGCGGCCTTGCGCCAGGCCCCGGCGGCCACCCTGGGCGACATTCTGAACGGCCTGCCGGGGGTCCGCTCCTCCAGCTTCTCGGCCGGCGCCAGCCGGCCGGTCATCCGGGGCCTCGGCGGTCCGCGGGTGCAGGTGCTGAGCAACGGACTGGGCCTGATCGACGCCAGCGCCCTGTCGCCTGATCACCAGGTGGCGGCCGACCCGGGCGAGGCGGTGCGCATCGAGGTGCTGCGCGGACCCCAGACCCTGGCCTTCGGCGGCTCGGCCATCGGCGGGGTGGTCAATGTGCTGGACGGCCGCATCCCCGAGACCCAGCCGATGAACGGCCGCGAGGGCCACCTGTCGGCGCAGGCCTCCAGCGTCGACGACGGCTGGTCGGTCGGCGGCGGCCTGCGCGTCGGGCGGGGTCCGCTGGTCTTCAC
The DNA here is from genome assembly GCA_964591465.1 of uncultured Brevundimonas sp. Classification (GTDB taxonomy): domain Bacteria; phylum Pseudomonadota; class Alphaproteobacteria; order Caulobacterales; family Caulobacteraceae; genus Brevundimonas. The sequence goes on along the minus strand of CAZQBJ010000005.1, from coordinate 14,049 downwards.
CGTAGACGCCCAGACCCGCGAGGCGGCCGACTACGAGATTCCGGTTCCGGCCGAATCGCGCACCCGGCTGGCGGCCGAGGGCGAGGCGCCGACCGCCTCCGGCCCGGGCGTGCTGGCCAACAGCTTTTCGGAGCTGACCAGCTACGGCGCCGGGGTCTCGTGGATCGGCGCGCGCGGCTTCGTCGGGATGTCGGTCAAGCGCACCGAGAGCGACTACGGGGCGCCCGGCCATGCTCACGCGCACGAACACGAGGACGGCGAGGACCCGGCCGATCACCACGATCCGGACGTCACCCTGTCGCTGGCCCAGACCCGCTATGATCTGCGGGGCGAATGGGACCTCAACGCCGGCCCGTTCCGCACCGTGCGCTTCGCCGGCGGCTATGCGGACTACACCCACACCGAGTTCGAGGACGGAATCGCCGGCACGCGCTTCGAGTCCGGCGGCTACGAGGGCCGGCTCGAGCTGGTCCAGGCGCCGCGCGACGGCTGGGAGGGCGCCATCGGCGTCCAGGCCCTGCGGCGCGATTTCGACGCCATCGGCCCCGAGGCCTATGTGCCGCGCACGCGGATCACCGAGGTCGGAGCCTTCGCCCTGCAGCGGCTGGACAGGGGCGACTGGGGGCTGGAGGGCGGCCTGCGGGCGGACCGGCGCGAACTGGACAGCCTCGCCGGACAGGCCGGCTTCTCGAACCTTTCAGGCTCGGCCGGGCTGTTCTGGCGACCGACGCGGCCGCTGTTCCTGGGCCTGTCGGTGGCCGCCAACGGCCGCGCGCCGACCGAGGCGGAGCTGTTCGCCAACGGCCCGCATGCGGCCACCGGCGCCTTCGAGGTCGGCGATCCGGCCCTTGATTCCGAACGGGTGGTGTCGGTGGAGGGCACGGCCCACTTCGGGCGCGGTCCGCTCAGCGCCGACCTGCACCTGTTCGTCGCCGAGTACGACGGCTTCATCGACCTGATCCCCACGGGGGCCGAACAGGACGAGCTGCCGGTGTTCGCCTACGCCCAGACCGACGCGCGCTTCCACGGCATGGAGATCGAGGTCGGCTACGAGTTCTGGCGCGACGGGGACGACAGCCTGACCTTCGAGCTGGGCTACGACACGGTGCGCGGGCAGACCGACCTGGGGCCGCCGGCGCGCATCCCGCCGTGGTCGCTGACCGGCCGGGCCGAAGCGCAGATCGGTCCGTGGACCGGGCGGCTGGAGCTGCGCGGCGTCGGGGCCCAGCGCCGCACCGCGCCGCTGGAGCTGGGCACTGGCGCCTACCACACCCTGAACGCCTTCCTCGGCTGGCGGCCGGATCCGGACTCGGGGCTGCTGCTCTATGTCGAGGGCCGCAACCTGACCGACCAGGAGGTGCGCGAGCACGCCTCGTTCCTCAAGGACCTGGCCCCCTCGCCTGGACGGAACGTGCGCGTGGGCGCCGCCTGGCGCTTCTGAGGCGAGGAATCCCCGCTGCGGGCGAGCCGGTTTGCGGCGGGCGCGGCTGTGAGCTATTAGGCCCGACCTTTTCCGTTCATTCGAGCCTCGACTCCATGACCCAGACCGAAGTGACGCCGTCCGCCCAGCTCACCGGCAACGTGCTGTTTTACGAAAAGCCCGAGCCGCTGACTCCCGAACTGCACGGCAACCTCGGCATCAGCCGCGTCGAGCCGGCCTTCGCCTTCGTCGCCAAGTCGCACGTCGTGCCGCTGACGGTGACCGAGTTCGCGCCGGCCGCCCTGTCCTATCCGGTGGTGTTCGTCGGCGAGCCGAAGAACCCGCTGGCGGTGATGGGCCTGCGTCAGGGCGAGAACCTGTTCGTCAGCCCCGAGGGCCAGTTCCGCGCCGAGGCCTACATCCCGGCCTTCATCCGCCGCTATCCGTTCGTCTTCGCCAATGACGAGCAGCAGCAGCGCATGATCCTGTGCGTCGACCGCGGCGCCCCGCAGGTGGTCGAGAACGCCGACGCTCCGTTCTTCGCCGACGGCAAGCCGACCGAGTTCGTCGAGACGGCGATGAAGTTCTGCCGCGACTTCGAGGCGGAGCGCCAGCGCACCGAGAATTTCGTCAACCTGCTGAACGAGCTGGACCTGTTCGACCTGCGCGAGGCGGTGTTCACCCCGCGCAATCCGGACGGCTCGGCCGGTCAGCCGCAGAAGATCGCCGACTACTACGCGGTGTCCGAGGAAAAGCTGGCCAAGCTGCCGGCCAAGAAGCTGGCCGAGCTGCGCGACAACGGCGCCTTGGGCCAGATCTACGCCCACCTCGTGTCGCTGCTGGGCTGGGATCGTCTGATCGCCATGGCCTTCGAGCGCGCCGCCCGGCAACAGCCGGCCGCCGCCAACGCCTGATCCGCATCGTTCTTCCGGCCCGGAGGAACGATCCGAAACACGACGGCCGCTCCGGTTTCCGGGGCGGCCGTCGCCGTTTCTAGCGCCGCATCAGGATGACCCGGGTCAGGCAGGAGAAGACCAGCCGGCCGGCCTCGTCCAGCAGGTCGTGCTGGGCGATGATCATACCGCGATTGTCGCCCACCGGGTCCTTGCCCATCACCGTCATGCGGCCGCGCAGCAACTCGCCGGCCGGCGGATTTCGCGAAAATCGCAGGGCGTCGATCGCCAGGGTCTTGGTCAGGGCCATCGAATGGGCCCGCTCGCCGTTCAGCCGGCTCCACAGGGCGTAGACCAGGGCGTCCGGCGCGCCCTGTTCGGGCGACCAGCCGGGCGCGAACCTTTCCACGAACGTCCCGAGGGCCGCCGGCTCGACCGCGCAGGCGCCCAGGGACACGACCTGGCCGACCTCGAGATCGTCGAAATGCACGGCGACCGGATCGTTCATGGCTCCTCCGACACCCGCACCAGCAGCTTGCCGTCATGATCGCCGGTGAACAGCCGGTTCAGCGCATCCAGCGCCGTTTCCAGCCCCTCCTCGACGTGGACCTTCCACTTGATCCGGCCTTCGGCCGCCCAAGGGCCCATCTCGGCGTACATTTCGCGCGCCCGGGCCGCGTAGTCGAGCACCAGGAAGCCGCGGACGGTCAGCCGGTGGGTGATCATCCGCCCGAAATTCGGCGAGGGCGGCGGCTGGGTCGCGTTGTAGGTCGAGATCAGGCCGCAGACGGCCATGCGACCGTGCAGGTTCAACCGGTTCCATACGGCGTTCATGATGTCGCCGCCGACGTTCTCGAAATTGATGTCGACGCCGTCGGGGCACAGCCGGTCCAGCCCGTCGCCGACGTCCTCGTTCTTGTAGTCGATCGCCCCGTCGAAGCCGAGCTCGTCGACCAGCCAGGCGCACTTGGCCGACCCTCCGGCGATGCCGATCACCCGCGCGCCCCTGAGCTTGGCGATCTGGCCGGCGATCGAGCCGACCGCCCCGGCGGCGGCGGAGATGACCATGGTCTCGCCGGCCTTCGGCGCGCACACGTCGGTGACCCCGAAATAGGCGGTCATGCCCGTCATCCCCAGCACGCTCAGATTGGCCGTCAGCGGCAGGCCGGCCACCTGCGGCGACGGCCGCAGCGCCTTTTCGTGCACCACCGCATAGGCGGCCCAGCCGCCGGACTGGGGCGTGACCACGTCGCCGACCTTGTACCGCTCGGACCGGGTCTGCTCGACCACGCCCAGGGTCAGGCCGCGCATGACCTCCCCCAGGCCGACCGGCGGCAGGTAGCCCTTGACGTCGTTCATCCAGGTGCGGTTCGTCGGGTCCAGCGACAGATAGATGGTGCGCACCAGCACCTCGCCGTCCTGAAGGTCCGGCACCGGCGTTTCGATCAGTTCCAGGTCGGTCGGCTGCACCAGGCCCTTGGGCCGTTGGCGCAGCACCCATTGCCGGTTCATCAGGGCCATGAGGCGCTCCCGTTTCAATTGTGAACCCGCATCTTGCCGCCATCCGCAGCGGGGGTCGAGGGGGCGACGCAGGCAAAGAAAAAGGGCGGGCCCCAGGAAGGGCCCGCCCAGTCGCATCATCGAGAATAAGGTGCGGAGGCGACAGACTGGCTGTGGCCAGTCTCAAGTCGGGGGGGCGTCGCCGCCTCCGCATCGTGAAAACGACGGTCCTGACGAACGGTTCCGGGGCCGTTGCGAAATATTTTCGCCTCCCGCGCGAGGCGGAACGGCGTCGCTTGGCTTCGCGTTACGCCGCCACGGCGCAGGGGCCGCGCCGACGCTGACAGGAGACGCATCCGTGACCCACGACGATCCGCATTCCCGGTCCGCCGACCCGGTGCACGAAGGCCGGCCGGTCGAGGCCCAGTACGTCCGCCAGGGCCGCAAGGGCTCCCGCATCGTCTGGCTGCTGGCGATCTCGACCGCCCTGGCGGCGGCGGCCCTGCTGGGCTGGTGGGCGCTGAATTCCGGCGGCCTGGCCGAGACCAATCCGGACGCCGGGCGCGAGCCGGCCGATGCGGCCGCCTTCGCCGATCCGAATGCGCCGACGCCGCCGGCCACGCGTCCCGAAGGCTCGCAGCCGGCGGCGCCGTCCTACTAGATGACCCGCGGTCCCGCGCGGCGGCCTCAGGCCGCTTCGCGGGCCCGCGCGGGATGGAAGAACAGGGCCTGGCTGATCGCCGCCTTCACCGTCTCGGGCTGGAACGGCTTGGTGACGAGGAAGGCCGGCTCCGGCCGCTCGCCGGTCAGCAGGCGCTCGGGGAAGGCGGTGATGAAGATCACCGGCACGTCGATCCGCTTGAGGATGTCCTTGACCGCATCGATGCCCGACGAGCCGTCGGCCAGCTGGATGTCGGCCAGCACCAGGCCGGGCCGGTCGCGGGCCACGGCGTCCACCGCCTCGTCGTGGGTGGTGGCGATGTCGGTCACCTTGTGACCCAGTTCGCGGACCAGGGCCTCGATGTCGGCGGCGATGACCGGCTCGTCCTCGATGATCAGCACGTCGGTGGCCAGTTCGGCGTCGATCTCGCGCTGGGCCTCGCCGATCAGCCCTTCGACCTCGCTGATGTCCGAGCCCAGGATCTGGGCGGCCTCGGACGGGGTGAATCCTTCAAGCGCGGTCAGCAGGAACGCCTGGCGCGAGCGCGGGGCGATGCGCATCAGACGGCGCGAGGCGTCCTCGGACTGGGCGGCCGCGCCCTGGTCCTCCAGGTGGGCGCCGGTGGAGGCCCAGATGGTGTGGAACACGTGATACAGCGCCACCCGCGGCGTCATGTGCGCCTCGAGCGACCGTTCGCCGGCCGCCAGAGCCTCGAGGGCCACCCGGACGTAGTTGTCGCCGGTCGCCTGCTCGCCGGTGAGGGCGCGGGCGTAGCGACGGACGTAAGGCAGATGCGGCGCAAGTCTGGCCAGAAGGCTCATATGATTCCCCGACACGTGTTCTCGACCCGACGCGTCGTGCGCCGGGGGCTTGCCGGCTCCAACGTATCAAATCGGCCACGGTTCCTCGACCAAGTCACAAGCTTTGGCGTAAAATCGCTGTAATGTTAGGAACCGGGGCACTGACGCGGCGTTGAGGCTGCCGATGGAACCGGAAAGAGCACGAGCGTGGCGGCGGCCTCATTGATGATAGACGATACCGAGTCTCCGCGTCGCAAGTCGCGCAACCCCGACCCGTCCGGCCACGGACTGGAGGAAGCGCGTCTTCGTCAGCAGGCCATCGGCGTGAAGCTGCGCCACCTGTTCGATCAGGTGGTCAACGAGCCGGTGCCGGACGAGTTCCTGGAGATCCTCAAGCGCGCCGACCGCGACAAGCCCGGCGGGAGCAAGGCATGACGGCCGCCTCCTCGAAGGCGGAGCACAACCCACAGGTCGACGAGGCGTTCAAGCGCGAGCTGGTGAGCCTCATCCCGCACCTGCGCGCTTTCGCCCGAACCCTGGCCGGCGATCCGACGGCCGCCGACGATCTGGCGCAGGACGCCATGATGAAGGCGTGGGACGCCCGCAACAGCTTCCAGATGGGCACGAACATGAAGGCCTGGACCTTCATGATCCTGCGCAATCAGTTCTATTCGGAAAAGCGCCGCTCGTGGCGCCAGTCCCAGCTCGACCAGGAAGCCGCCGAACGCACCCTGGTGGCGGTCGACGATCCGGAGGCGCCCGTCGCCCTGGACGAACTGCGGCTCGCCCTGGCCACCCTCCCGCCTGAACAACGCGAGGCCCTGGTCCTCGTCGGCGCCGGCGGTTTCGCCTACGAGGAGGCGGCCGACATCTGCCGTTGCGCCGTGGGCACCGTGAAGAGTCGCGTCAGCCGCGCCCGCAAGGCGCTTCAGGCCACGCTCGATCGTGGGGGCTACGGCCGGGACGGCAAGGCCGCCGGTGAAGCCATGGGAGCGATCCTCGCCGACGCCGACCGGCTCAGCGGCGCACGGTAAGCCCGGTGGTCCGCTTCGGCGGCAAGCGGGGACCGCGGTTCCAGGGCATTCGCTTCCGGCTTGGCGTGGCCATGGCCTTCGCCCTGCTGCCCATCCTGCTGCTGGGCGCCATCCAGTCCCAGGCCGCCTTCCGCGCCGACGCCGAAGAACGTCGCAACGATCTGGTGCTGGCCGCCGAGCGCAGCGCGGCCAACGCCTGGACGCGGCTGGACAGCACCCTGGTGTTGCTCGAGGCCCTGCGGCCGGAGTCGCTGGGCCTGTATTGCGAACCGCGCCTGCGGGCGCTGGTCGACCGGCTGCCCGGCTATGACGCCCTGCTCCAATTCAGTCCCACCGGCCAGGTCGCCTGCGCCTCCAGGGACGTGCCGCCGACCCTGGCGGCGACGGGGGCCGACTGGTTCGACCGCCTGCGCGGCGGCGAGGACATGGCCGTGGTCCGCGCGCCGCCTGAAATCTCGCCCGAGCCGGCCCTCCTGGTCGCCGTCCGGTCCGAGCGGCCGCTGGGCGCCTTCGACGGCGCCCTGGCCGCCCTGCTGCCCCTGAGCGAACTGAGACCCGTCCCGCCGCCCGGGGCCCTGCCCGACGGCTCGGAGGTGGCGCTGACCGACGCCGAGGGGCGGGTGCTGACCGCGACCAACCCTGAAGCCTTCGCCGTCACCGAGGGCCAGGGCGCCGCCGGCTGGGTCGAACGGGCCCGGGCCGACCCGTCGACCCTGTTCGAGGGCGTCGACGCCAGCGGCCAGCGCCGCGTGTTCGCCGGCGCCGCCATCGCCGGCCGCGACGTCTACGTGCTGATCAGCGCGCCGGATCCGGGCCTGCTGTCCTGGGCGCGACTGGACCCGATCGGGGTGTTCGTCCTGCCGATCCTGGCCTGGCTGGTGGCCCTGATCGCGGTGATGATCTTTTCCGAGCGGATCATCATTCGCTGGCTGGACTATCTGGAGCGGGTCGCCGCCCTGTACGCCAAGGGCCGCTTTTCGGTGCGGCCGGTGCAGGCGGTCAGCGCGCCGTCCGAACTGCGCATCTTCGCCCGCACCCTGGACGACATGGCCGAGGCGATCAGCATCCGCGACGCCTCGCTGATGGAATCGATCGCCGAGAAGGACGCCCTGCTGCGGGAAATCCACCACCGGGTGAAGAACAACCTGCAGATCATCTCCTCGCTGCTGAGCATGCAGCAGCGGGCCCTGACCGACCCGGCCGCGCGGGCGGCGATCAACGACACCCGCCAGCGGATCTCGGCCCTGGCCCTGATCTATCGCACCCTCTACCAGAGCGCCGACATCCGGCAGGCCGACCTGTCGGATTTCCTCAATGAGCTGGTCGGCCAGCTGATCGCCAGCGAGTCCGGCCGCGGGCCGATGGTCACCAGCGCCGTCGACGCGGATTCCCTGGTGATCGATCCGGACAAGCTGGCCCCGCTGGCCCTGTGGGCGGTCGAGGCGGTGACCAACGCCCAGAAGCACGCGTTCGCCGGGCGCGGCGGCTCGCTGAAGGTGCGGTTCAACGTCAACGGGCCCGAAAGCGTGCTGGAGGTCGAGGACGACGGCGGCGGCCTCGGTCCGGACGCCGCCCAGGGCGTCGGCCGCACCCTGATGACCGCCTTCGCCCGCCAGCTGCGCGGCCAGACCGAACTGGTCCCCTCGCCGACCGGCGGCGCCATCGCCCGGCTGGTGTTCCCGACCCCCGAGGCCGAAGACGGCCCGGCGCCTCACGACGGAGCGCCGCCCCTGCCGCCGGCCGCGCCGCGACCCGGGTCCGCCTCGCGGAACCCGGTTGTGCCGGACACGTTACGCCGCGGTGATCTCTCACGGGTCGCAAAGGCCACAGGAGCAAGCTGACATGCGCAAACTGTTCGTACTTTTCGCCGCGACCGCCGCGCTGGCGACCGCCGCCTGCAACACCGTCGCCGGCGTCGGCCAGGACGCCCAGGCCGCCGGCGAGGCGGTGGAGAACTGCGCCGAAGGCCGGAGCTGCTAGGACCGGGTTCATCCGGGACCGCGCGGCCCAGGCCACGGCTCGACTGAAACGTCTTCAGGCCCCGTCGCCCCTCCCCGGGCGGCGGGGCTTGTCATGCCCGCTTTGCAGGCGCGCGCCCCGGCGCTAAGTCTGGCGAACGCGGGGGGAAGGGATGAGCGAGTCCGTTGACGTCGACGCCGGTCCGGAGTCCGCCCGCCTGCGCCGGGTGGTCGCCGCCTCGGCCGTGGGCACCGCCTTCGAGTGGTACGACTTCTTCATTTTCGGCTCGCTGACGGCGATCCTCGCCCGGCATTTCTACGCCGAGGTCGGGGAGGCGACGAGCTACATCCTCGCCCTTCTGACCTTCGGGGTCGGCTTCGTCGTGCGGCCGCTGGGCGCGCTGGTGTTCGGCTGGTTCGGCGATCGGGTCGGGCGCAAGAAGACCTTCCTGGTGACCATCAGCCTGATGGGGACGGCGACCGTGGCCATCGGCCTGTTGCCGGTCTACGCCCAGGCTGGGATCGCCGCGCCGGCGCTGCTGATCCTGATGCGCGTGGCCCAGGGGTTCGCCCTGGGCGGCGAGTATGGCGGAGCGGCGGTCTTCGTGGCCGAGCACGCCCCCGACCACCGGCGCGGCTACTACACCGGCTGGATTCAGACCACCGCCGCCTTCGGCCTGATCGGCGCCCTTACGGTGATCCTCGCCGTGCGGCTGGTGGTCGGGACCGAGGCCTTCGAGGCCTGGGGCTGGCGCATCCCGTTCCTGGTCTCGTTCCTGCTGCTGGCGCTGTCGCTGTGGATCCGCCTGCGGCTGGACGAAAGTCCGGCCTTCCAGCGCATGGAGGCCGAAAGCGAGACCAAGCGGGCGCCGCTGCGCGAGACCTTCGGCACCTGGCGCAACGGGCGCTTCGTCCTGCTGGCCCTGTTCGGGGTGATGATCGCCCAGGGGGCGGTCTGGTACGCCGGCTATTTCTACACCCGGTTCTTCATGGAGCGGGTGCTCAAGGTCGAGCTCGCCACGGTCGACGCCCTGATCCTGGCCATCACCGTGGCCTCGGCGTTCCTCTACGTGTTTTTCGGCTGGCTGTCGGACAAGGTGGGCCGCAAGCCGGTGATGCTGTTCGGCATGATCCTGGCCCTGATCGCCTTCTTCCCCGGCTTCCACGGCCTGACCCACGCGGCCAATCCGGCCCTGGCGGCGGCCCAGGCCCGGGCGCCGGTGACGGTGATCGCCGACCCGGCCAGCTGCTCGGTGCAGTTCGACCCGGTGGGCAAGGCCGCCTTCGTCACCTCGTGCGACCTGGCCCGCGCGGCCCTGGGCGACGCCGGCATCAGTTACCGCAAGGAGGCGGCCGAGCCGGGCGCGCCGGCCCGTGTGCGCATCGGCGACCGGACGCTGGACTCGATCTCGGCGGTCGGTCTGTCGCCGGCCGAGACCGCCGCCGCGCGGGCCGAGGTGCGCGGCCGCATCGCCGGGGCCCTGGCCGCCAGCGGCTATCCCGACCGGGCCGACCCGGACCGGATCAATCTGCCGGCGGTGTTCGGCATCCTGATGGTGTTCATCGTCGCCGCCACCGCCCTTTACGGGCCCCAGGCCGCGGCCCTGGTCGAGCTGTTCCCCACCCGGGTGCGCTATACGGGCATGAGCCTGCCGTACAACATCGGCACCGGCTGGGTCGGCGGCCTGCTGCCGGCGGCCAGCTTCGCCCTCGTGGCCTGGTCGGGCGACATCTATTTCGGCCTTTGGTATCCCATCGCCTTCACCGTCGTGTCCGTGGTCGTGGCCCTGCTGTTCCTGCCCGAGACCCGCGGGCGCGATCTGAACGCCATCCGCACCTGAGGACGCCGCCCATGACTTCCGCCCCCGGCATGGCCCGCCAGATCGAGATCTACCTGAACGGCCTGCGCGGCGAACGGCCGACGGTGCCGGCCAGCCTGCAGGAGCTCGAGGACCGCTCCGAGAGGGCCATGTCCGAAGAGGCGGCCGCCTACATCGACGGCGGAGCCGGCGACGAACAGACCATGGCGGCCAATCTGGAAGCCTTCGACCGGCATCGCATCGTGCCGCGCATGGGCCGCGACTGCGCCACCCGCGACCTGTCCGTCACCCTGCTGGGCCGCACCTTGCCGGCGCCGGTGCTGACCGCCCCGATCGGCGTGCTGGAGATGGTCCACCCCGAAGCCGACCTGGCCGTCGCCCGGGCCGCGGCGGCGCTGGGTCTGCCGATGATCATCTCCAACCAGGCCAGCCGGCCGATGGAGGAGATCGCCGAGGCCGGCGGCGAGGGCCCGCGCTGGTTCCAGCTGTACTGGGGCAAGTCCGACGAGCTGGTCGCCTCGCTGGTCGGGCGGGCGCAGGCCAGCGGCTGCGAGGCCATCGTGGTCACCCTGGACACCACCATCCTGGGCTGGCGGCCGCGCGACCTGGACCTGGGGCACCTGCCGTTCCTCAAGGGCCAGGGCATCGCCCAGTACACCTCCGACCCGGTGTTCCGCGCCATGCTGGCCGAGCCCCCGGAAGCCAATCCGCTGGCCGCCGCCACCCTGTTCACCCAGATCTATTCCGACCCTTGCCTGACCTGGGACAAGCTCAAGACCCTGCGGCGGATGACCGACCTGCCCATCCTGCTCAAGGGCGTCCAGCACCCGGACGACGCGGCCCTGGCGGTCGAGCACGGCTTCGACGGGATCGTCGTGTCGAACCACGGCGGGCGACAGGTCGACGGGGCCGCCGCCTCGCTGGACCAGCTGCCGCTGTGCGCCGACCGGGTCGCCGGCCGCATCCCGGTGCTGTTCGATTCGGGCGTCCGCACCGGGGCTGACATCGTCAAGGCGCTGGCCCTCGGGGCCCAGGCCGTCTGCGTCGGCCGGCCCTATGTCTACGGCCTGGCCATGGACGGCGAGGCGGGGGTGCGTACAGTGCTGACCAATCTGATCGCCGAGCTGGACCTGACCCTGGCCCTCAGCGGCCAGACCCGGGCCGCCGGCCTGGACCGCAGCCTGTTCGCCTGAGGCTTTTTCCGGGAGCTCCCGCCATGTCCGACACGGCCCGCGCCGCCGGCCTCGCCCTTCTACGTTCCCACGTGCTGATCGCCGGCGAGGCGGTCCAGGGGGACTCGCGCATCGCCGTGGACGATCCGGCCACCGGCGAGGTGATCGGCCATGTACCCGAATTGGGGGTCGAACAGACCGAGCGGGCCATCGCCGCGGCCCACGCCGCCTTCCCCGCCTGGTCCGGGACCAGCCCGCACGAGCGGGCCGCCATCCTGCGCCGCTGGGCCGCCCTGATCGACGCCAAGGCCGAGGGCCTCGCCGGGCTTATGGCGCTGGAGAACGGCAAGCCGCTGGAGGAGGCGCGCGGCGAGGTGGCCTACGCCAACGGCTTCATCAAAACGTAAGACGTCCAGGCCGACCGGCTGCAGGGCGAGACCCAGGACAGCCCGCAGGGCCACGCCATCCTGACCTTCCGCGAAGCGGTCGGGCCGTGCGCCATGATCACCCCGTGGAACTTCCCGGCCGCCATGCTGACCCGCAAGCTGGGACCGGCCTTCGCCGCCGGCTGCACCGCGGTGGTCAAGCCGGCCAGCCAGACGCCGTTCACCGCCATCGCCCTGGTGGAGCTGGCCTACGAGGCGGGCGTGCCCGGCGGCGCGCTGAGCGTGGTCACCGGCGACGCGGCGACCATTGGCGGGGCCCTGACCGGCTCGCCGCTGATCCGCAAGCTGAGCTTCACCGGCTCGACCCCGGTCGGCCGGCTGCTGGCCGGGCAATGCGCCCCGACCCTGAAGCGGGTGTCGATGGAGCTGGGCGGGGCGGCGCCGCTGATCGTCTTCGCGGACGCCGACCTCGACCATGCGGTGGCCGAGACCATCAAGGGCAAGTTCCGCAATTCGGGCCAGACCTGCGTCTGTCCGAACCGGGTTTATGTCGAGGCCCCGGTCGCGCGCGCCTTCGCCGGGAAACTGGCCGCCGCGGTCGCCGGGCTGAAGGTCGGCGCGGCCTTCGAGCCGGGGGTGAAGATCGGCCCGCTGATCGAGGACAAGGCGCTGGACAAGGTCGAGGCCCACGTCGCCCACATCCGCGCCACCGGCGGCGAGGTGCTGACCGGCGGCGCGCGCCACGCGCTGGGCGGCCGGTTCTTCGAGCCCACAGCCACCCTCGGCGGCGACGACCGGCTGTTCCGCAACGAGGAAACCTTCGGTCCGCTGGTCCCGGTGTTCGCCTTCGAGGACGAGGCCGACGTCATGACCCGGGCCAACGACAGCGAGTTCGGCCTGGCCTCCTATCTGTTCACCCGCGACCTGGACCGCGCCCTGCGCATCGCCCGCGGGCTGCAGAACGGCATCGTCGGGGTGAACACCGGGCTGATCTCGACCCCGGTCGCCCCCTTCGGCGGGGTCAAGCAGTCCGGCTACGGTCGCGAAGGCTCGACCCACGGGATCGACGAATATCTCGATATCAAGGCCGTAACCCTGAACCTGCGGTAGGCGAGCCGGGTCGACCGAAGGCGTCAGCCCCGCTCAGGTTCGCGCCCGCTCGATTCCAGGTCGGTCTTCAACCGGTCCAGCACCTCGACCGCCCGCGCTGCGTGGGGGCCGATCCAGCGATCGTGAATGTGCTTGATCGGCAACGGATTGAGGTGGTTCCAGCGCTCGCGCCCCTTGCGCTGGACAATGATCAGGTCGGCCGCTTCCAGCACCTTGAGGTGCTGCATCACCGTGCACCGGTCCAGCGGGCGGAAGCGCGCGCACAGGGCGCCGGTGGTCTGTGGCGCATCCTTCAGCGCGTCCAGCATGGCCCGTCGCACAGATGCCGAAAGGGCCTTGAACACCCGGTCCTGATTCGTCTCGCTTGACATGTTATAAAATTATAACATTCTTTCCCGCGCACAAGGAGCGACGCCCATGGAGCTGAAGTTCAGGATTTCCGGCCGCATAGCCCGCCCGGTCGAAGAGGTGTTCGAGGCCGTGGCCGATCCGGCGAAGCTGTCCGCCTATTTCACCACCGGCGGGGCCGTCGGTCGTCTGGAGACGGGCGCGACGGTCCAGTGGGACTTCGCCGACTTCTCCGGGGCGTTTCCGGTGGAGGTGGTCGAGGTCGAGCCGAACCGTCGCATCGTCCTGCGATGGGAGGCGAGCGAGGGCCCGCCCGAAGCGGGCGATCCGGTCGCCGGCGCCGGCTACATGACCACCGTGGTCTTCACCTTCGAACCGCTGGACGACGGCCGCACCCTGGTGACCATCGAGGAAAGCGGCTGGCGCGAGACGCCGGCGGGGCTGAAGGCGGCGTTCGGCAATTGCCAGGGCTGGTCCCAGATGCTGGCCGCCCTGAAGGTCTGGGTCGAGCACGGCGTCAACCTGCGCGAGGGCTTCTACGCCTGAGCCGCGGGCGCTGAACAACCTGCGGGCTTCACAATCCGGGCGCGGAGGGCCACACCGAAGGGACGCGCCACAGGACCGGATCCATGAAGCTCTACATCACCGCCCCGTCCCCCTTCGCCCGCAAGTGCCGGATCGTGGCTCGCGAGAAGGGGCTGGCCGACCGGATCGAGGAGATCGTCGCGGACCCCTACGCCTCGGATCCGGCGCTGGTCGCGGCCAATCCGCTGGTCCAGGTGCCGGCCCTGGTCGGCGACGACGGGACCGTGTTCACCGACAGCCCGGTGATCTGCGAATGGCTGGACGCCTACGGCGCCGGCCCGCGCCTGCTGCCGCCCGAGGGCGAAGGGCGCTGGCGGGTCAAGCGGCTGGAGACCCTGGCCAACGGGGCGCTGGAGATGGGC
>CAZQBJ010000004.1:20790-34759 GCA_964591465.1 uncultured Brevundimonas sp. | reverse complement strand
CTGATCGACGAGATCGACAAGGCCGACATCGAGTTCCCCAACGACCTGTTGCAGGAACTCGACCGCATGGAGTTCTACGTCCACGAGACCGACGAGACCATCCGGGCCGAGGTCCGGCCGGTGGTGGTGATCACCTCCAACAACGAGAAGGAGCTGCCCGACGCCTTCCTGCGCCGGTGCTTCTTCCACTACATCCGCTTCCCGGACGAAGAGACCATGCGGGCGATCGTCCAGGTGCACTTCCCGGACATCAAGCCGCGCCTGATCTCCGCGGCCCTGACCACCTTCTATGAAATCCGCCAGACCCCTGGCCTGAAGAAGAAGCCCTCGACCTCCGAACTGCTGGACTGGCTCCGGCTGCTGATGGTCGAGGACGTGGACCCGGAAACCCTGCGCGGCAAGGACCCGGCCCGGCTCATTCCGCCGCTGCACGGCGCTCTTCTGAAGAACGAGCAGGACGTGCACCTGTTCGAGCGGCTGGCTTTCCTGGGCCGTCGCGACGGGCCCCGCCCCGGGGCCTGATCCCGCCCCATTCAGGGCCGTGCGTTACCGCGATTTCACTGGCTTAACCGTCACGGTGGGTCAAAATCATCGGCAAATGAAGGTTGGCGACATGCGATCCTTGGTGCTGCTTGCAGGTGTGACGGCTCTGGCCCTGGCGGCCTGCGACTCCGAACGCTCGGTGCGGATCTCCAGCCGCGGCAGCGGCGGCGGCGAGTCGACCAGCCCGGCCCTGCGCGTGGTGGACACCCTTCAGTGTCCTCAGACCGAGGGCGTGCTGACCCGCACGGCCACCGGGGCCGACGGCCTGTCCTGCACCTATTCGGGTCCGCGCGGAGCCGAGGTCGTCCTGCGCCTGATCGCCCTGGACGGCCGCGACGTGGACACGGTGCTGGGCGAGATCGAACGCGAACTGCAGGCCGTGCTGCCGCGAGCCGCGGGCGAGACTGCCGATCAGGCGCCGCCGCCGGCCCCGTCCGCGCCGCCGACCCCGGCGGCGCCATCCGCGAACGGCGACACGACCGAGAACGTCCAGGTCCGCATGCCGGGTCTCTCCATCCGCTCCGAGGGGGACTCCACCACCATCCGCCTGCCGGGCATCTCGATCGACAGCGACGGCGCCGCGTCCAACGTCCGCGTCGGCGGCCTGACCATCGACGCCAACGACGCGTCCGGCGATGTGGATATTCGCTCTGACGACGAGTCGGTCCGGGTGCGGGCCAGCAACGAGGCGGCCGAAATCCGCACCCGCTCCAGCGGCGACGGACTGCGAACGACCTACATCCTGGTCGACGAGGATCCGGCCCAGACCGGCTGGCGGCTGGTCGGCTACGAGGCCCGCGGGCCGGCCGGCGGACCGCTGGTGGTCGCCATCGTGCGCAGCAAGGACCGGCGCGAGGACGCGGTGTTCGATGGGGCCAAGGCGCTGGTCTCGCTCAACGCCGGCGGCTGATCAGACCGGCTGCACCTCGGTCACCTTGTAGGTCAGCGGGCCATCCTCGTCGGTCACCGTGACATAGTCGCCCAGATTGAAGCTGTGATCCCGCAGCCGGTACAGCGGCTCGTCGTCGTCCGAGCCTTCCTCATAGTCGAAGAACCAGTTGTCGCCGCGGCGGGCCAGGCGGCCCTCCTCCGCCGGTCCGTCGGGAGCGAACCGCCGCACCGTGCAGGCCTCGGCGTCCCTGGCGAAGGCCCCGGCGTCCAGCAGCCCGTCCTC
The DNA here is from genome assembly GCA_964591465.1 of uncultured Brevundimonas sp. GTDB lineage: Bacteria > Pseudomonadota > Alphaproteobacteria > Caulobacterales > Caulobacteraceae > Brevundimonas. The sequence continues at coordinate 33,042 of CAZQBJ010000004.1, read as the reverse complement.
GGTCAGGGGCGCGACCAGGGTGTAGCCGCGCCGGTCGTCGCCATCGGCGAACTCCGTGCCGGGATTGCGCGCCAGGCGCAGGACAATGCGGCTGAGAGCCATGGGGTCAGTCTCCATCAGTGGGCCAGGAACAGGCTGGGCCGGTCCGCGCCCAGCAGGGCGCGGGTGGTCCCGCCGAAGATGAACTCGCGCAGGCGCGAACGGCCGAAAGCGCCGGACACCATCAGGCCCGCGTCCAGCTCCGCGGCGGTCGCCATCAGGGCGGCGGGCACGTCGTCGGCCCGGTCGATGGCCCGGACCTCGGCCTCGACCCCGCGCGCCGCATAATAGCCCGCCAGCCGGGCCGGATCGGCGAACTGGTTGGCCTCCCCGACCCGCACCACGGTGACCGAGGCGCAGCGGCGCAGCAACGGGGTGGCCCGGCGGGCCGCGCGGCTGGCCGGCTCGTCGCCGTTCCAGGCCACCACGGCGGGCCCGAACGGATCGGTCCCCTCGCGCAGGACCAGCACCGCCGCCCGCTCCTCCATCAGCACCTGCTGGAAGATTTCCGACAGCGGCGAGCCGCCGGCGGCCGCGGGCGCGTCGAACACCACCAGGTCCGACAGCCGGCACTCGCAGACGAACGCCCGCCACACCGGCGAGGCCAGAACGGTCAGGGAGGCGCGGCGATAGTCCACGTCGGCGAAGGCCTCGCGGGCCGCCGCCTCGCCCGCCTCGGCCGCCTCGCGCAGGCTTTCGACCGCCCGCGCCTGCACACCGCCGACCAGGCCCTCGGCCATCCAGGGGGTCAGCTCCGCCGGATCGGGCGGGGTGAACAACACCGACAGTTCGGCCCCGAACCGTTCGGCGACCCCGGCCGCGCGCGCGATCAGCTCGCGATCGCCGTCCTGGCCGGCGACCGGCGCGACGATGCGACCGAATTCAGCGGCTGCGCCCGGCTTCGACGCCATGGCCCGCCTCCCGCATTGATCTTGTGCTCATCATGGGCCAGTTCCCTGTGCGGGCAACACGTCATCGCGACGCATCCCGCCGCGTCGCCCAACAGGAACGAACAACTTGGCCGTCGGGCTGCGCCAGACCGGAAAGAAATCCCCGCCGCGAGCGTGGCAACGCATGCTGTCCGGCCGGCGGCTGGACCTGCTCGACCCGTCGCCGTTCGACATCGAGATCGAGGACATCGCCCACGGCCTGGCCCGCGTCGCCCGCTGGAACGGCCAGACCATCGGCGAACACCCCTTCTCGGTCGCCCAGCACAGCGTGGTGGTGGAGGAGCTGGCGGCGCACCTGAAGCCGGGGCTGGAGCCGAAATGGCGGCTGGCGGCCCTGCTGCACGACGCCTCCGAATATGTCATCGGCGACATGATCTCGCCGTTCAAGGCGGCCCTGGGCCTGGACTACAAGACGTTCGAGGCGAGGCTCGAGGCGGCCATTCACCTGCGCTTCTCCCTGCCGCCCAAGGCGCCGCCCGAGATCAAGGCGCTGATCAAGAAAGCCGATCGGGCCTGCGCCTATTTCGAGGCCACCCAGCTGGCCGGCTTCGGCCCCGAGGAATCGGTCCGGCTGTTCGGCCGGCCGCCGCGCGGGGTCCATCTGGTGATCGACCTGATGTCCCCGACCCAGGCCCAGGCGCGTTATCTGGAGCGCTTCCGGGTGCTGGCCGGGGCCACCGGCATCGGCCCGGCGCCCGACGCCTGGCACAGCGAATAGGCCATGACGAGCGCCGGGGGCGATCATGGGGTGCTGATCGGGCTGTCGGCCGTGGTCACGGCCCTGCGCGACGGCGAGGCGGTGGTGCTGACGACCGGCGGCGGCGGCGATGAGGCCGGCCTGCCGTTCGGGCCGTTCGACCCGGTGCGCGACCGCACCTTCGAACTGGCCCTGCGCGCCTTCGTGACGGCCCAGACCGGCTTCGACCTGGGCTATGTCGAACAGCTGTACACCTTCGGCGACGCCGGTCGGGACGCCCCCCGGGCCGAACTGGGCGCCGGGCGTCGGCGCGTGGTCTCGGTCGGCTATCTGGCCCTGACCCCGACGGCCGGGAAGATCGCCGGCGACGGAGCCGGCTGGTCGCCGATGCTCGATTTCTTCCCCTGGGAGGACTGGCGCCGCGGCCGGCCGGCGATGATCGACGCCGCGCTGGCCCCGGCTCTGACCGCCTGGGCCGACGGCGCCCCCGCACGGCGGGCGCGCGCCGAGGCCCTGTTCGCCCTCAAGCCCGACATCCGCTGGAACGAGGAGCGGGTGCTGGAACGGTACGAGCTGCTGTACGAGGCCGGCCTGGTCCCCGAGGCGGCCCGCGACCGGGCCCTGCGCGACGGCGAGGCCCCGGCGGCCGCAACCCCCATTCCCGGCCGGCCGATGGCCTCTGACCACCGGCGGATCCTGGCCACCGCCCTGGGCCGCCTGCGCGGCAAGCTGAAATACCGGCCGATCCTGTTCGAGCTGACCCCGCCGGAGTTCACCCTGTCCCAGCTGCAGGCGGCGGCCGAGGCGATCTCGGGTCTTGCGCTGCACAAGCAGAACTTCCGCCGCGGGGTCGAACGGACCGGTCTGGTCGAGCCGACCGGGCGGCTGGCCACCGCCACCGGCGGGCGTCCGGCGGAGCTTCACCGCTACCGCGGCGCCGACCCGCTGGGCGGCCAGGCCCTGGGTCTGGTGCTGCCGACCCTGCGCTGAACGGGATTTCCGCATCATGCGGCTTGCGGCGCGCGCCTTGGCCCATTAGAGAAACCGCTCGCTTCGACCAAGCGTCCAAGGCCCCGCGGAGAGGTGGCAGAGTGGTCGAATGTACCGCACTCGAAATGCGGCGTGCCTTTGCGGGCACCGTGGGTTCGAATCCCACCCTCTCCGCCACTTGCCCTTCCCGTCCGGAAATCCGCACAAGCCGCTGGGCCGACAGCGCAATTACTGCGGCGGCGCGTCGTCGTCGTCGATCAGGATGCGCTCGGCCCCGCCGGCCATGTCCTCGTACTGCCCCGAACGCAGGCTCCAGACGAAGGCGGCCACCGCGCCCAGGCCCAGGACGACCGAGGCAGGGGCGAGAAACAGCAGGATGGTCATCGGCGGCGGCTCACTCGCAAGGCGTTGAGGGTGACGACCAGCGACGAGCCGGACATCGCCAGGGCGGCCACGAACGGATTGACGAAGCCCAGCATGGCCGCGGGGGCCGCCACCAGATTGTACAGGGCGGCGAAGCCGAAATTCTCCAGCGCCCGCCGCCGGGCCGAGCGAGCGATGTCGATCGCCGCGGCGACCGGCGACAGGGTCTCGCCCGACAGCACCAGGTCGGCGGCGTTCTGGCTGGCCTCCAGCGCGCTGCCCGGGGCGATGGCCGCGTGCGCCCTCGACAGGGCGGCCGCGTCGTTCAGCCCGTCGCCGACCATCAGCACCCGGCGCCCCCCGGCCGCCAGCCGGTCGATGGCCGCGGCCTTGTCCTGCGGCGTCTGGGCGGCCCGCCAGCGATCAATCCCCACGGCCCGGGCGACCGGCTCCACCGCGCCCGGCAGGTCGCCGGACAGGATCTCCATCCGCAGGCCGCGCCGCCGCAGCGCCGCCACCGTGTCGGCCGCGTCGGCGCGCACGGCGTCGGAGAAGCGCAGCCGTTCGGGCGCCTCGCCCTCCATCGCGAACCACAGCTCGGTCTCGCCGGAGCCGGCGGCCGCCTGTCCGACGAAGTCGGCCCGGCCCAGCCGGGCCCGGCGGCCGTCGATCAGCCCCTCGACGCCCAGGCCCGCATGCTCGGTCACCTGCGCGGCCACCGGACCGTTTCCGGCCGCCCGGGCCAGGGCGCGGGCCAGCGGGTGGCGCGAGGCGCGGGCCAGCGGCGCGGCGCGGGCGACCAGCGCCGGATCGCCGCCGGTCAGGGCAGGCCGCCCTTCGGTCAGCACCCCGGTCTTGTCGAACACCACGTGGTCGACCTCGGCCAGCCGCTCGAGCGCGGCCCCGGACTTGACCAGCACCCCGAGCCGGAACAGCCGGCCCGAGGCGACGATCTGCACCGCCGGCACCGCCAGGCCCAGGGCGCACGGGCAGGTGATGATCAGCAGCGCCACCGCCCGCAGCAGGGCTTCGCGCAGATCCAGTCCCAGCGCCCAGCCGCCGAGGAAGGTGGCCAGGGCGGTGGCGTGAACGATCGGCACGTACAGGCTGGCGGCGCGATCGGCGAGCCGCACATAGCGCGACCGCGACTGGGCCCCGGCCTCGACCAGCCGGGCGATGGCGGCCAGCGCCGAGTCCTCGGAGCGCGCCTGGGCCCGCACGGTGATCAGGCCCGACAGATTGACCGCCCCGGCCCGGCAGGTCCGGCCCGCCTCGACGGTCTCCGGCGCGCTCTCGCCGGTCAGCAGGCTGTTGTCCAGCAGGCCGGTCCCGGCCTCCAGCACCGCATCCACAGGAATCCGGTCGCCCGGACGCACACGCAGGCGGTCGCCGGGCCGGACGTCGCCCAGCGGCACGATGCGCTCGCGGCCCTGGTCGTCGATCAGGGTGGCGGTGGGCGCCTGCAGGGCCAGCAGGTCGCCGGCCGCGCTGCGCGCCCGGGCCCGCAGCACATGATCCAGGTACCGGCCGATCAGCAGCAGGAACAGCAGCGACACGGCCGCGTCGAAATAGGCGTCGCGGCCCTGCAGGATGGTCACGGAGAAGCTGATCAGCAGGGTCAGGATGACGCCGATCGAGATCGGCACGTCCATGTTGGCCTTGCGCGCCTTCAGCGAGCGCCAGGCCGACTCGAAGAACGGCATGCCGGCGTAGATGGCGCACGGCGCGCCCACCACGCCGGACAGCCACATCATCAGGGTGCGGGTCGCCGGACCCAGCTCCTGGCCGAACAGGCCGGCCCAGACCGGCACCGAGAACATCATGGCGTTCATCGCGCCGAAGCCGGCCACGGCCAGGGCCAGGATCAGGCGGCGGCCCTCGCGATCGTGCTGCACCCGGGCCGCGCCCGGATCATACGGCGTGGCGCCGTAACCCAGGTCCTGCAGCGCGGTCACCACCCGGACCGGATCGATCCGCCGGCTGTCCAGCCGCACGCCCAGCCGGCCGGTGGACAGGTTCAGCCGGGCGTTCGACACGCCGGGCAGATCGCCCACCGCCCGCTCGATCTTGGCGATGCAGCCGGCGCAGCGCGCCCCGGTGACCAGCAGGTCGAGGCTGGCCTCGCCATCCGCCTCCGGGCGCAGGAAGGCGCCCAGATCGGGCGTCCCGGTCGCGTCCAGCGTCACCGCCACGACAGCCTCCGTCCGGCGGCGAACCGTCGCCCTTGCTCGTCCACCGCCTCGACCCGGGCGTCCCACACCCCGGTCGGCTCGGTCAGGGTCGCCGCGTATTCTCCGGGCGCCGTCTCGGCCATTCCAAGGGTCATCATGCCCTGCTCGGTGGCCGGGCGCTGGAGGGTGACGGTCAGCTCGAGCCCGCTCAGCGGCCGGCCGTCGCGATCCACCACCCGCACGAACACCCCGTCGGGCCGCGCCTCGGCCCCGACGCGCCAGCCCAGCCGGGCCTGCGCCCTCTGGCGCTCCAGCTCGGCGTTGTAGACCAGCCCGGCCTCGTACGGCTTGGACGCCACCTGGCCGGGGTGGGATCGGTAGGCCAGGGTCAGGAACAGGGCGTCGACCGCGATGATCACCGCGAAGAAGGCGACCACGGCGGCGGCCACGTGCCAGCCGCGAATGGTGAAGCGGGGTTCCAGACGGCTCATCGCTGGCTCCCGAAGGCGAAGGCGGTGTCGACCGTGTGGGTCTTGTCGCCGTTGCGGATCTCGAAGGCGGCGTCCTGGGCGCCCTCCCCGGCCGCCTCGGGCGGCGCGGTGACGAACACCCGCACCGAGGTCACCTGGTTGGGGGCCAGCTCGACCTGCACCGGGCCGTCGCCCTCGTGGCCGGGGCTGTGCACCTGCGCCCCCTCGACGCCGGCGAAGTCGATCTCCACCGTCGCCGGTTCGAAGCCCCGGTTGCCGAGCTTCAGCGTGTAGCCGTTGCGCACGCTGCCGTCGCTCAGCTGCACATAGGCCGGGTTGCGATCGCGCAGGGCGTGGGCGTCCAGGTCCTTGCGGCCCATGAAGCCCCAGACCATCAGTCCGCTGACCACCGCCAGGGCCACCGCGTAGTAGACGGTGCGCGGGCGGACCAGGCGGTACTTCGGCGTCTCGCCGACATTGCGCGCGGCCACCGCCGCGTCGGTGTCGTAGGCGATCAGGCCGCGCGGTCGGCCGACCTTGTCCATGATCTCGTCGCAGGCGTCCACGCACAGGCCGCAGTTGATGCACTCCAGCTGCGCCCCGTCGCGGATGTCGATGCCCATCGGGCAGACGACCACGCACTGGTTGCAGTCGATGCAGTCGCCGCGGCCGTCCCAGGATTCGGTCTTCTTGTGCGGGCCGCGCGGCTCGCCCCGGTCATAGCGGTAGGTGACCTGGAACGACTGGTCATCCAGCATCGCCCCCTGGATGCGCGGCCAGGGGCACATGTAGGTGCAGACCTGCTCGCGCATGTGGCCGGCGAACACATAGGTGGTGAAGGTCAGAAGGGCGCAAGAGACATAGGCGGTCATCGGCGCCTGGCCGATCCAGAAGGTGCGGATCAGGGTCGGCGCGTCGTGGAAGTAGAAGATCCACGCCCCGCCGGTGCCGAAGGCCACGCCGATCCACACCGCGTGCTTGCCGCCCTTGCGCCACAGCTTGTTGAACGACAGCGGGGCCGCGTCCAGCCGCATGCGGGCGTTGCGGTCGCCCTCGAACATCCGCTCGATGTAGATGTACAGGTCGGTCCAGACCGTCTGCGGACAGGCGTAGCCGCACCACAGCCGGCCGAACAGGGCCGTGGTCAGGAACAGGGCCAGGGCCGCCAGCACCAGCAGACCGGTGATGAAATACACCTCCTGCGGCCACAGCTGGATCCAGAAGAAGTAGAACCGGCCGCCGTCGAAATCGACCAGCACCGCCTGGTCCGGCAGGTCGCCGGGCCGCGACCACCGGATCCATGGCGTGACGTAGTAGATCGCCAGGGTCAGGATCAGCAGCGCCCACTTGACCTGCCGCCACCGGCCATGGACCAGCTTGGGGTAGATCGGCACGCGCGGCTTGTAGAGCCCGCCCGCCCGGGCCTTGGCGCGCTGCCGCTCGGCGACCGAGACGGGCGCGGCGCCGGCCGGGCGGACGTTGCGGCTCTGGTCGATGATCGTGGTCATCGGGCGGCGCCAGAATCCCCGGCGGCGTTGGCGTGGACATAGACGGCCAGCGCCTTGGCCAGCCCCGGCGAGAAGCGATCCTCCCACGACGGCATGACCCCGTTTCGGCCGTTGTGGATCTGGCGGCGGATCTCGGCCCGGTCGCCGCCGTACAGCCACTCGCGGTCGGTCAGGTCCGGCGCGCCGAGTTCGCGGCTGCCGCCGCCGGTCGGGCCGTGGCAGGCGGCGCAGTTGTCGGCGTACAGCTGGCCGCTGCGGGCCACCGCTTCAGGATCCGCGTCACGCCCCGACAGGGCGACCACATATTCGGTCAGATCCGAGATCTGCGCCCCGGTCAGCATGTTGTCCCGACCGAAGGCCGGCATCACCGAGGTGCGGGTGTCCGGGTGGTTCGACCGCACGCCGACGCGAATGGTGTGCTCGATCTCCTCCAGCGAGCCGCCCCACAGCCAGACGTCGTCGCGCAGGTTCGGATAGCCCGGCGCGCCGCCGCCGCCCGCCCCGTGGCAGGTCGCGCAGTTGTCGCCGAACACCGACTGGCCCATGGCCAGGGCGCGGGACAGCAGCTCCGGATCGGCCTCGATCTGCTCCAGGGTGGCGGCCTGCAGCACGGCCTCGCCCTCGGCGCGCGCCAGGCGCAGCTCCTGCAGCTCACGAGCCACCTCGGCGCGGTCCGACTGGCCCAGCAGCCCGCGGGTGTAGCCGCTGATGCCCGGCCAGGCCGGCATCAGCACCCAGTAGACCACCGAGAAGGCGATGGTCGCGTACCAGACCCACAGCCACCAGCGGGGCAGCGGGTTGTCCAGCTCGCGGATGCCGTCCCACTCGTGATCGGTCAGCTCCACGCCGGAGTGTTCGTCGCGGTCGGGCTCAGACATCGTCGCCCTCGTCCTTTTCAAGCGGCAGGTGGGAAAGGCGGCGGAAGGTCTCCTTCCGCCCCGGCAGCAGGGCGTAGATCAGCCCGGCGACGAACAGCGCGCCGAAGTAGATCGTGCCGGCCTGCTGGGCGAAGCGGGCCACGGTTTCGTAGTCGAGGCCGTTCATCGCAGGTTCTCCGGGTCCTCGGCCTGGTAGGTGCTGAAGTCGACCATGGTGCCCAGCACCTGCAGGTAGGCGATCAGCGCATCCATCCTGGTCAGGCGGGTCGGGTCGCCGTCGAAGTCGCCCTGGTTGACGTTCGGGCCGTAGCGGCGACGCAGGTCAGACGTGTCGCTGGCGTAGGGGTCCACCTGAGCGAACAGGTCCGCCCGGGCGTTCTCGATCTGCTCGTCGGTGTAGGGCACCCCGACCGCGCGCAGCGCCCGCAGCTGGTCGGCGATGGCGTGGTCGTCCAGCGCCTGCTCGGCCAGGAAGGCGTACGGCGGCATGTTCGACTCCGGCACCACCGAGCGCGGATCGATCAGGTGCTCGCGGTGCCAGTCGTTGGAGTACTTGCCGCCCACCCGCGCCAGGTCCGGCCCGGTGCGCTTGGAGCCCCACTGGAACGGGTGGTCGTACATGCTCTCGGCCGCCAGCGAGTAGTGGCCGTACCGTTCGACCTCGTCGCGCAGCGGACGGATCATCTGCGAGTGGCAGCTGTAGCAGCCCTCGGACACATAGATGTCGCGGCCGGCCTGCTCGAGCGGGGTGTAGGGCCGCACGCCCTCGACCTCCTCGATCGTGCTCTCGACCCAGAACAGCGGGGCGATCTCAACGATGCCGCCGATCGAGACCACCACGATGATGCCGAGGGTCAGCCACAGGGAATGACGCTCGAATTTCTGGTGACGCTTCCACATGGACAGACCCTCACTCGGCCGGTTGCAGGCGCGGCGCGACGGGCGTCGCCGCGGGGGCGGCGGCGGACGGCATGCGGATCGTGCGCCACAGGTTGTAGGACATGAGCACCGCCCCGCTCAGGAACATCAGTCCGCCCAAAGCGCGGATGACGTTCTGGATGTGCTTGGCCGAGACGGTCTCGATGAAGCTGTTGGCGAGGAAGCCGTCGGGCGTGTACTCGCGCCACATCAGGCCTTCCATGATGCCGGAGACCCACATCGAGCTGATGTACAGCACGATGCCCAGGGTCGAGATCCAGAAGTGCCACTCGACCAGGGCGTTCGAGTACAGCCCCTGCTTCTTCCACAGCCACGGGACCATGCAGTAGATCGCCCCGAAGGTGATCAGGCCGTTCCAGCCCAGGGCCCCGGAGTGCACGTGGCCCACGGTCCAGTCGGTGTAGTGCGACAGGGCGTTGACCGTCCGGATGGACATCAGCGGACCCTCGAAGGTGGCCATGCCGTAGAAGGCGATGGCGACCACCATCATGCGGATCACCGGGTCGGTGCGCAGCTTGTCCCACGCCCCGGACAGGGTCATCAGGCCGTTGATCATGCCGCCCCACGACGGCATCCACAGCATGATCGAGAAGGTCATGCCCAGGGTCTGCGCCCACTGCGGCAGCGCCGTGTAGTGCAGGTGGTGCGGCCCGGCCCAGATGTAGATGAAGATCAGCGACCAGAAGTGCACGATCGACAGCCGGTACGAATAGACCGGCCGCTCGGCCCGCTTGGGCACGAAATAGTACATCATCCCGAGGAAGCCCGCGGTCAGGAAGAAGCCGACCGCGTTGTGGCCGTACCACCACTGCAGCAGGGCGTCCTGCACCCCGGCGAAGGCCGAATAGCTGCGCGCCTCCAGCAGCCCGACCGGCACGGCCAGGTTGTTGAAGATGTGCAGGATGGCGATCGTGATGATGAAGGCCAGGTAGAACCAGTTGGCCACGTAGATGTGCGGTTCCTTGCGCTTCCAGATCGTGCCCAGGAACACCAGCAGGTAGGCGACCCAGACGATCGTCAGCCACAGGTCGACGTACCACTCCGGCTCGGCGTACTCGCGCGACTGGGTGATGCCGGCCAGGTAGCCGGTCGCCGCCAGCACGATGAACAGCTGGTAGCCCCAGAACACGAACCACGGCCACACGCCGCCGGCCAGCCGCGCCTTGCAGGTGCGCTGGACGACCCAGAAGGACGTGGCGATCAGGGCGTTGCCGCCGAAGGCGAAGATCACGCCCGAGGTGTGCAGCGGGCGGATGCGTCCGAAGTTCAGCCAGCCGTGCTCGGGGAAATACAGCAGGTTCGGCCAGGCCAGCTGCGAGGCCGCCAGCACGCCGACGGCCATGCCGACCACCGCCCAGAACATGGTGGCGATCACCCCGGCGCGGATCACCCCGTCGGCGTATTTGGTCTCGTCGGACCGGAACCGGCCCGACGTCACCCCCACGGTCATCGCGCCCAGGGCGGCCACCGAGGCCGCCAGCAGGATGTAGCCGTGGAGCCGGAAGGCGGCGTCCTCGGTCAGACCCGTCGCAAGCAGCGCGAGGATCGCTCCCACCCCTACGAAGAGAAAGAGGGCGACGACATCGGCGGGGGTGTCGCCGTCCCGCGAGACTATGTTCGGCATCCAGCTGGCCCTTGTGAAAAGACGGGGCCTGCGTGCCCCGCCGAAGAGGGGCGTGCTTTGCGCCAGCGCAAAGATTTCGGGCGCCGGCTGTGTCTGCTGGGCCGATGGAGGAGCCCATGCCGACCCGCGACATCGACGAACGCCGCCTGACCGGCGCCGCCCTGAGCCTGCTGGGCCTGGCCATGGGCGCCCTAAGCGCCGCCGCCGCGGTGCGCGCCCTGGACCACATGGCCCTGGCGCAAACCCTTTGCGGACCCGCCGTTGCGCATTGCGTCTGGTGCCCGACGGCGCTGGCCGCCCTGACCGCCGCCCTGGCCGCCACGGCCGCGGGCGGGCGACTGCTGCGGCGCGAGGTGGCCCCTTTGCCGCTCTAGGGCGGCGCCCCTCCCCGCTTCCGGGCCCCTCCCTCCGTAAGAACCCCTAGGGAATCGACCGGATCGGCCGTCCGACGGCCTCACCGCCTCCGACAATCTGTTGTTTCTGCTGACTTTTCCTTGGCGCGACCGGATTTCGGCGCGGCGGGGGCCCGGCGGCGGGCAACGACGGTTGTTGGCGCGCAAAGTCGCCCGCCCCGACCCTTCCTATCGATCGGTCATCGGGGGCGACACGCCCCCCAAGGGGTTAGAAAATGAAACTCATCGCACTGCTCACCAGCGCCGCCGTCCTCGCCCTGGCTCCCGCCGCGATCGCCGCCCAGGAGGCGGCCGACCCGGCGCCGGCCGTGGTCGACATCGTCCGCCGGGCCACCGACCTGCCGCCGCCGCTGTCGGCCAACAGCCCGCGCCACCACGTGGTCAATCTCGAGACCACCGAGGTGATCGGTCAGCTGGAGGACGGCACGACCTACACCTACTGGACGTACAACAACCGGGTTCCCGGGCCGTTTGTCCGGGTGCGGGTCGGCGACACGGTGGAGGTCAACATGACCAACCACGCCGACAGCATGATGATGCACAACGTCGACTTCCACGCCGTCACCGGTCCCGGCGGCGGCGCGGCGGCGACCAACGCCAACCCCGGCGAGAGCAAGAGCTTCACCTTCCGGGCGCTGCAGCCGGGCCTGTACGTCTATCACTGCGCCACGCCGATGGTCGCCCAGCACATCGCCAACGGCATGTACGGCCTGATCCTGGTCGAGCCCGAAGGCGGCCTGCCGGCGGTGGACCACGAGTTCTACGTCATGCAGGGCGAGATCTACACCGAGGAGGAGATCGGCACGCGCGGCCTGCTCACCGAGAGCATCGACAACCTGATGAACGAGCAGCCGACCTATTATGTGATGAACGGCGCGTTCAAGGCCCTGACCGGCGAGAACGCCCTGCAGGCCCGCGTGGGCGAGACGGCGCGCATCTACTTCGGCGTCGGCGGGCCCAACAAGATCTCGAGCTTCCACGTGATCGGCGAGATCTTCGACACCGTCTACCGCGACGCCTCGCTGACCAGCCCGCCGGTGACCGACGTACAGACGGTGCTGGTGCCCCCGGGCGGGGCCACGGTGGTGGACCTGACCTTCGAGGTTCCCGGCAGCTACGTCATGGTCGACCACGCGCTCAGCCGCGTCGACCGCGGGGCCGCCGGAATCATCGAGGTGACCGGCGAGCAGAACCCCGACGTGTTCCGCGG
>CAZQBJ010000004.1:0-20690 GCA_964591465.1 uncultured Brevundimonas sp. | reverse complement strand
CTCACCCGCACTTCGAGTAGCCGCACTCGAAGCAGGTGTCGCAGCCTTCCTTGCGCACCATGCCGATGGTCCCGCACTTGGGGCAGCAGACCGTGGACAGCGGCCGGGCGGCCTCGATCGCCGGGGCCTCGACCCCCGCCTCGGCCGGCGGCGAGGCGGTCGCGGCGTCGCGGGCCAGGTGGCGCTCGATGACCCCGCCGATGGCCGCCAGCAACGACGGCACATACCGCCCGTCCAGCCAGCCGCCGCCGCGCGGGTCGAACACCGCCTTCAGCTCCTCGACCACGAACGAGACGTCGCCGCCGCGCCGGAACACCGCCGAGATCATCCGGGTCAGGCCCAGCGTCCAGGCGTAGTGCTCCATGTTCTTGGAGTTGATGAAGATCTCGAACGGCCGCGGCCCGTCGGGGCCTTCCACGTCGTTGATCGTGACATAGACCGCGTGCGGGCTGTCCGGCCACTTCACCTTGTAGGTGGCGCCGGTCAGGCTCTCGGGCCGGGGGCTCAGCTTCAGCTCGGCCGGCGGGCCCTCCTCCGGCCGCGCGGGCGCGGGCGACTTGGCCTCGGCGGGCGCCGCGGCCGACAGCACCGAGCCGGTCACCGCATTGGGCCGATAGGTCGTCAGTCCCTTGCAGCCCAGCTTCCAGCCCTCGACGTAGACGTCGGCGAAATCCTCGAAGGCGATGTCCTCGGGGCAGTTGACGGTCTTGGAGATCGAACTGTCGACCACCTCCTGGGCCGCCGCCTGCATCCGCAGATGGTCGGCCGGCGTCAGGGTCTGGGCGGTGACGAAGGCGTGCTCGGGCGGCGGCGCGTCGCCGTTCATCCGCTTCCACACCGTCAGGGCGTAGTCCTCGACCGCCTCCTCGCGTTTGGAGCCGTCCTTCTGCAGCACCTTGCGGGTGTAGGCGTAGGCGAACACCGGCTCGATGCCGGACGAGACATTGCCGGCCATCAGCGAGGTCGTGCCGGTCGGCGCGATCGAGGTCAGGCAGCCGTTGCGCAAACCGTGCTTCGCCACCAGGGCGCGGGTGTCCGCGTCCAGGCTGCGAATGTTCGGGGTGTCCAGCATGACCGGATCCCACAGGGGGAAGGTCCCCTTCTCGGCCGCCAGTTCGGCCGAGGCGCGGTAGGCCTCGCGCTTGATCACCCCCAGCCACCGTCGGGTCAGGTCAGCCGCCGCCTCGGTTCCGTAGCGCACGCCGCAGAACACCAGGGCGTCCGCCAGGCCGGTCACGCCCAGGCCGATGCGCCGCTTGGCCTTGGCCTCCTTCTCCTGCGCCTCCAGCGGAAAGCGCGAGACGTCGATCACATTGTCCAGGAAGCGCACCGCCGTGCGCGTCAGCTGGCCCAGCCGCGCCTCGTCCAGCTCGGCCCCCGAGGTGAACGGCGTGGGCACCAGCCGGGCCAGGTTGATCGACCCCAGCAGGCAGGCGCCGTACGGCGGCAGCATCTGCTCCCCGCACGGGTTGGAGGCCGAGATGGTCTCGCAGTGGGCCAGGTTGTTCTGCGCATTGACCCGGTCGACGAAGATCACCCCCGGCTCGGCCACGTCGTAGGTGGCCTGCATCAACCGGTTCCACAGGTCGCGGGCCCGCACGGTCCGGTACGTCGCGCCGCCGAACACCAGCGGCCAGTCGCCGTCGGCTTCAAGCGCCTCCATGAAGGCGTCCGGGACCAGCACCGAGACGTTGAAATTGCGCAGCCGGGCTGGATCGCGCTTGGCGTCGATGAAGGCCTCGATGTCCGGGTGATCGATGCGCAGGCAGCCCATCATCGCCCCGCGGCGTTGGCCGGCGGACAGGATGGTGCGGCACATCGAGTCCCACACGTCCATAAAGCTGAGCGGGCCCGAGGCGTCGGCCCCGACGCCCTTCACCGGCGCGCCGTTGGGGCGGATGGTCGAGAAATCCATGCCCACGCCGCCACCCTGCTGCATGGTCACCGCCGCCTCGCGCACGGCGTCGAAGATGCCGCCCAGGTCGTCCGGCACGGTCCCCATGACGAAGCAGTTGAACAGGGTCACGTTCCGCCCGGTGCCGGCGCCGGCCACGATCCGCCCGGCGGGCAGGAACTGGAAGTCGGTCAGGGCCCCGAGGAAGGCCTCGCGCCACTGTTTGCGCGCCTTGGGCGCCTCGGCCTCGGCGACCGCCGAGGCGACGCGCATCCAGGTCTCCTCGACCGAACCGTCCCCGCCGCCCTGTTCGGGCGCGAACCGGTACTTGCCGGACCAGATCTCTGCAGCGAGCGGGTTGTCGAATGCCATGGCCGTTCCTCCTTCGGAACCGTTGAGGCTGACCGATTCCCGCCGCCGCCAATTTGCGCGAGCACAAGGACGGGCCGCGCGGACGACAGGAGATGGGGACAAGCCTGTCAGGGAGATAATCATGGGCCTCCATTCGCGCCAGCCGCTGACCGCCGCTCTCGCCGAGGAAGAGGCCGAAGTGCTCCGTCGCTGGGGCCTGTCGCGCTGCCACGCGGTCGACGTGGAGTCCTACTGGGCCGGGCTGTCTCGCCTGCTGCCGGACGAGGCGACGCCGCCGCGCGAGCCGCACCGGCTGATCGCCTACATCCGCGGCCGGTTCCACCGGGCCCACCGCGACCTGCTGGAGGACGCCATCGCCCTCGCCGGGGCGGCCGAGGCCGTCCATGCCCGCGACGACGCCTGGCCCCACGGCCTGGGCGACCACCTCGCCCAGCTGCTGGAGGATCTGGAGACCCACCTGCAGCGCGAGGATTCGGTGGTCTTCCCCCTGCTCCCCGGTTCGCCGGACTCGCCGCTGGGCGGACGGGTGGCCGCGATGGCCGAGGAGCACCGTCGGCTGTGCGCCCAGCTGGACGATCTTCGCCGCCTGACCCGGAACTTCGCCCCGCCGGCCCAGGCCTGCGTCGCCTGGCGGCTGCTTTATGTGCTGTGCGGCAAGCTGGACACCGATCTGCGCGAGCAGATGACGCTCGAGGAAGACGTCCTGTTCGCCCCCGAACTACGTGTTTTTCCGGAGGATTCCACTTGCGCCAACACAACGTTGGAGGCCTGAGCCGGGCCTAGGAAAAGCCATGACGCGGCGTCGTCGCGTCACCGCTTTTTCAAAGGTAAGGACCATGCTGAAAACCAAGCTTCTCCCCCTCCTGCTCGCCGGCGCGGCGTTGGCGATGGCGGGCGAGGCCGCCGCCGCCGAACACCGCGTGCAGATGCTCAACCGCGGCGACGGCGGCGCGATGGTGTTCGTGCCCGCGGTGGTCAACGCCCGGCCGGGCGACACCATCCGCTATGTCCCGACCAATCCCGGCCACAACGCCGAGCTGATCGCCGGCATGGTTCCGGCCGGCGTGCAGGTGACCCGCGGGGCCATGGGCCAGGAATATGTGCTGCGGGTGACCCAGCCGGGCATTTACGGCGTCAAATGCGCGCCACACTACGGCATGGGCATGGTCGGCATCATCCGCGTCGGCGACGGCCGGACCAACCTTGAAGCGGCGCAGGCCGTGGCCGCCCGGGCCCCGGGCGTGGCCCGCCGTCGCTTCGCCGAGATGTTCGCCGGTCTTCGGTGAACATCCGCCCTTCGGGGCGGAGTACCAGGCCGGGGCGGCCTCGCTGGCGCCCCGGCCTTTTTCTGTCCGGATTCAGGAAAGGATCAGGCCGGGCGGCCGGCGGCGATCGCCTCGAGCGCCGCGCGATCACACACCACGATGCGCCGCCGCGCGCTGCGGGTCAGGCCGCGGTCGTCCCAGGCGGACAGGGTCCGGCTGACAGTGTGCAAGGTGGCCCCGGCCATCTCCCCCAGCTCCTGGCGGGTGATCGGAAAGTCCACCGCGATCCCGTCCGGGTCGGGCCGCCCGCCGGTCTCGACCAGACGCAGCACCGCGCGGGCGATGCGCTGCTCGACCCGGTCGGCGGTCAGCTCGCCGATGCGGCTCTGCAGTTCGAACAGGCGGTGGCCGGCCGACGCCGTGGCGCGCACCCCGATTTCCGGGAAGCGGCGCATCAGCTCGCGCATCGTCGCCACCGGCCAGCCCAACTCGACGCTGTCGACCACGGCGATGGCGTCGGCCGGGAAGGGCTGGTCCATCAGGGCCGCTACGGTGCCGTACATCTCGCCCGGGGCGATGAAGCGCAGCACCGACTGGCCGCCGTCGGCCCGCGTCTGGACGATCTTGACCCGCCCCTTGAGCAGGCTGTGACAGCTCACGCCCGGATCGCCCTGGGCGAAGATGCGCGTCCCGGCCTCCAGCCGGCGGACCACGCCGGCGGCGGCCACCTCGGCCAGGGCCTCGGCGTCGAGGCCGGCGAACATCTCGGCTTTTCTCAGGAGGGCATGATCGATCGAAGTCGTCATCGGACGCAGGCGCGCAGCGCCGCCGGATCGACGGCGCGGCATGAAAGCCTCGCGCCCGCGCGGCGTCGACTAGGGAAAACCCCTTAGGGAGCACTCCCGAATTTCCGCAATGCGGACCCCCGGCTACCTCTTGCAGCGTTCGAAAAGCCTGCCCGGAGCAGACCGGAAATGACCGCCCTTCGCCACTATGTCGCCGACCAGCCCAGACGGGCGCCGGCCGCGCCCCACGCGCCGGATACCTGCTGCGACCTGTGCGCGGCGTTCGCCGTGACCCCGGTGGCGGTGCGCTCGCCGTTCGCCTCGGGCGAGGAGATCTTCCGCCAGGGCGACCGGGCCACCATGGTCTACCGGATCCTACAGGGGTCGGCGATCAGCTACCGCCTGCTCAGCGACGGCCGCCGGCAGGTCACCGAATTCCATATGGCCGGCGACTTCCTCGGGCTGGAGGCCGGCACCGAGTACCGCACCACCGCCGAGGCCCAGGGGCCGGTGATCGCCGCCGCCGTGCGGCGCGCCGACCTGGCCGCCCTGGCCGCCGAGAACAGCGGCCTGACCCGCGCCCTGTGGCAGATGTCGGTGCGCGCCTTCCAGCGCAGCGAGGACCACGCCCTGATCCTGGGCCGCCAGGGCGCGACCGAGCGGGTCGCCGCCTTCCTGCTCGACTACACCGACCGGGTCGGCGCGCGCGAGGTCGTGGACCTGCCGATGACCCGTCAGGACATCGCCGACCACCTTGGCCTGACCATTCACACCGTTTCGCGGACCCTGTCCCAGCTTCAGGCCGCCGGCCTGATCGAGGCCCGGTCGACCCGCCATGTGAGGCTGCTCCGCCGCGACCGGCTGGAACAGATCTGCGAATGACCATCCCCGGATCCCAGGCGCCCCGCCCGGCGATCGTCATTGTCGACGACGACCCGGCGGTGACCAACGCCCTGGAATTCTCCCTCGATCTGGAAGGCTTCGACGTGAAGTCCTTCCGCGACGCGGAGGCCCTGCTGGCCGAGCGCCCGCTGCCCGAACGCGGCTGCCTGGTGGTCGACTACAACCTGCCGGGCATGAACGGGCTGAGCCTGCTGGAGCGGTTGCGCGCGGCGCGGGTCGATCTGCCGGCCATCCTGATCACCACCAACCCGCGCGCCGCCCTGCGCCGCCAGGCGGCGGACGCCGGGGTGCCGATCGTCGAGAAGCCGCTGCTGACCGACGCCCTGCTCGACTCGGTCCGCGAGGTGCTAGGGACGGTTTCCGCCGCCTAGGTCCGCTGGGCCAGGATGCTCATCCGGACCAGCTCGGACAGGCTGCGCGCCTGCATCTTGGTCATCACATTGGCCCGATAGACCTCGACCGTGCGCGGGCTGATGCCCAGGTCGTAGGCGATCACCTTGTTGGCCCGCCCGGCGACCAGACCCTCCAGCACCTGATGTTCGCGCGCCGACAGCGACGCCAGCCGCTCGCGGATCTCGGCCTCCTGGGCCTGCTGCTCGCCGACCGCCGCGCCGGCGTCCAGCGCCTTGCGCACCGCATTGAGGAAGATTTCGTCGTCGAACGGCTTTTCGATGAAATCGACCACCCCGGCCTTCATCGCCTCGACCGCCAGCGGCACGTCGGCGTGGCCGGTCATCACGATCACCGGCAGGGTGACCCCGGCCTCGCCCAGACGCCGGACCAGCTCCAGCCCGCTCATCTCGGGCATGCGCACGTCGGTGACGATGCACCCCGGGGCCAGCGCCGCCGCCTCGGCCAGCAGGGCCGGCCCCGACTCGTAGGTCCGGGCCCTGAGCCCGGCGGTCTCGAACAGGAACTCGAGCGAGTCCCGCATCGCCGGGTCGTCGTCGACGACATGGACCATCGGCTCACTCGTCATCGTTCAGCTCCTCTTCGCCCACCGCATGAAGGGTGAAACAGAAACGGGTGCCCCCGCCCGGATTTGGTTCTGCCCAGATTCGCCCGCCATGGGCCTCGACTATGGTGCGGCAGATCGACAGGCCAACCCCCATTCCGGACCGCTTGGTGGTGATGAACGGCTGAAACAGCTGGGCGGCCACCTCGGGGGCGAGCCCGCTGCCGGTGTCGGCGACCGTGACCAGGGCCGCGTCGTCGCCGTGCGGATCGATGCGCACCTCCAGCGCCTTGCGCGGGCTCTCCTCCATCGCCTCGATGCCGTTGCGGATCAGGTTCAGCACCACCTGCTGGATCTGCACCTTGTCGGCCAGCACCAGATCGATCGACGGATCGAACCGGAAGGCGACGCGGACCCCGTGCTCCTTGGCCCCGACCAGGGCCAGGGCGCTGGCCTCCTCGATCAGCTTGGGCAGGCTCTCCACCCGTCGCTCGGCCTCGCCGCGGGCCACGAAGTCGCGCAGGCGCCGGATGATGTCGCCGGCCCGCAGGGCCTGGTCGCCGGCCTTGCCGATGGCGTCCTGCAGCCGTTCGCGCGGGACCGGGTCGGCGGCCAGCAGGCGCTGGGAGCCTTTCAGGTAGTTGGCCATGGCCGACAGCGGCTGGTTCAGCTCGTGGGCCAGGGCCGAGGCCATCTCGCCCATGGCCGTCAGGCGCGAGATGTGGACCAGTTCGGACTGCAGCTCCTGCAGCCGCTGCTCGGTCTGCTGCCGCTCGCTGAGGTCGCGCACGAAGCCGGTGAAGAACCGTTCGTCGCCCGAGATCATCTCGCCGACCGCCAGCTCCATGGGGAAGGTCGACCCGTCCTTGCGCTCGCCGACCACCACGCGGCCGACGCCGATGATGCGGCGCTCGCCGGTGGCCAGGTAGCGTTCCAGATAGCCGTCGTGGGCGCTGCGATACGGCTCGGGCATCAGGATCTTGACGTTCTGGCCCATCACCTCGTGGGCGTCCCAGCCGAACAGCCGCTCGGCGGCGGTGCTGAACGAGCGCATCAGACCGCGCTCGTCGATGACCACCATGGCGTCCGGCACCGTGTCGAGGATGGAGCGCAGGTGCGCCTCGCGCTGCTGCAAGCTGCGATTGGCGGCGACGATGTGCAGGCGAAGCCGGTGGTAGAGCTCGCCGCCGACCGCGATGGCCACGCCCATGGCCATGAAGATCAGGGCGCCGACCAGCTGGGGCCCGAGGGCGTGATCGAAGACCGCGCCGACCAGCAGGGCCGCGGCCAGGCCAAAGGCGGTGACGGTCAACGCCGGCAGCAGGCCCCCGAAGGCGCCGGCCAGGACCACCGCGGGCACGAAGAACAGATAGGCGGTCTGACCCGGCAGCAGCGGATCCAGGACCAGCCGCGCCGCCACGCCCAGGCCGACGCCGCCGAAGCCCGACACATAGGCGAACCCCGGCCGCCGCTCGGTGAGCAGCCGGGCGATGAAATTCTCCTTCGGCGCGGCGTCCGGCTCGGGCGTCATCAGGGCACTCCGCAAAGTCCCGTAGGTGGAAGACCCAAATGTCGCGAGGCGCACGCCTTGGGTAATTCCGCCGTCATCGGGCTTCGGCCCTCCCGTTCCACTCTTTCCATCCGGACGCAACCATGACCGCCCCGCTCGTCGACCTCACCGTCCACCACCGGCCCGAAGGCGTCAGCGACCGCGTCGCCTGGGGCTTCGTCAAGGCGCTGCGTTTCTTCGCCGACACCTTCTTCGCCAAGCGCTACGGCCACCGGGCCGTGGTCCTGGAGACCGTCGCCGCCGTGCCGGGCATGGTCGGCGCCACCCTGAACCACCTGAAGGCCCTGCGCCGGATGAAGGACGACAACGGCTGGATCCGAACGCTGATGGACGAGGCCGAGAACGAGCGCATGCACCTGATGACCTTCATCGAGGTGTGCAAGCCGACCCTGTTCGAGCGCTTCGTGGTGATCACCGTCCAGTGGATCTTCTACCTGTTCTTCTTCGGCCTCTACCTCGTCTCCGCCAAGACGGCGCACCGGGTGGTCGGCTACTTCGAGGAAGAGGCCGTGATCAGCTACACCCACTACCTGGCCGAGATCGACGAGGGCCGCAGCGAGAACGTGCCGGCGCCGCAGATCGCCCGCGACTACTGGAACCTGCCCGCCGATGCGACCCTGAGGGACGTGGTGCTGGTGGTCCGCGCCGACGAGGCCCACCACCGGGACGTCAACCACGGCTTCGCCAACGAGCTGTGCGGGGCCGAGCCGGTCGAGGTGGCGCCCTGCCCGCCGCACGCCGAGCTGCAGCCCAACTGGAAGATGGCGGCCTGAGGACCGGGCCGCCATGTCCAACCCCACCCTCCCGCCGGCGTGGCGTCCCCACGCCGGGCGGAACCAGCCCCGCTACACCAGCTATCCGCCGGCGGGGGCCGGCGAGGCCGCCGCCGCCGCGTCCGAGGCCCGCCGCTGGCTGGCCTCGACCCGCGCCGACCAGACCATCTCGGCCTATGTCCACGTGCCGTTCTGCAAGCGCATGTGCTGGTACTGCGGCTGCCACACCAGCGTGTTCCACGAGTACGACCGGGTGCGCGCCTTCCACGGCACCCTGACCCGCGAAGTCGACCTGTGGGCCGACGGGCTGGGGCCCCACGCAGGCGCGGCGCACCTGCATTTTGGCGGCGGCAGTCCCAACGCCCTGGCGCCGCAGGATTTCATCGATCTGACGAAGCACCTGGCCCGGCGCCTCCGACTGCGGCGCGACGCCGAGGTGGCGGCCGAGCTGGACCCCGGCATGCTGACGCCCGAGTTCATCGCCGCCTGCGGCGAGGCCGGCGT
Source organism: uncultured Brevundimonas sp. (assembly GCA_964591465.1). Classification (GTDB taxonomy): domain Bacteria; phylum Pseudomonadota; class Alphaproteobacteria; order Caulobacterales; family Caulobacteraceae; genus Brevundimonas. The sequence continues at coordinate 11,669 of CAZQBJ010000004.1, read as the reverse complement.
GACCCGGGTCAGCCTCGGGGTGCAGACCTTCGACCCCGAGGTCCAGGCCAAGGTCAATCGCATCCAGCCGTTCGAGATGGTCGCCGGGGCCGTCGAGGGCCTGCGAAAGGCCGGCGTCGGCGCGATCAATTTCGACCTGATGTACGGCCTTCCGGGCCAGTCGCCCGAGATCGTCGCCGCGTCTGTCGAGGCCGCCGTCACCCTGCGCCCGGACCGGGTGGCGGTGTTCGGCTACGCCCACGTGCCGTGGATGAAGAAGCACCAGGTGATGATCAAGGAGGCCGACCTGGCCGACGTCGACGGCCGCTGGGCCCAGGCCGAGGCGGCCGACGCCGCCTTGCGCGCGGCCGGCTATGTGCGGCTGGGGCTGGACCACTACGCCCTGCCCGACGACCCGCTGGCCCTCGCGGCCCGGACCGGCGCCCTGCGGCGAAATTTCCAGGGCTACACCGACGACCCCGCGCCGGTGCTGACGCCGATCGGCCCCTCGGCCATCGGGCGGTTCAACCAGGGCTTCATCCAGAACGCCATCCCGACCGACGTCTGGGGCCGCGAGGTCGAGGCCGGCCGCCTGCCCGTCGCCCGCATCCTGAGGGTCACGCCCGAGGACGAGCTGCGCGCCGAGGTCATCGAGCGGCTGATGTGCGACCTCGCGGTCGACGTGGCCGGGATCTGCGCCGCCCACGGCTTCGCGCCCGACGCCCTCGACGCCGGGATCGCCGCCGCCGCCGCGCTGGAGGCGGAGGGGCTGTGCGAAGTCGACGGCCGGCGCCTCCGCATCCCCGAGGAAGCCCACCGCATGATGCGGGTGGTGGCCGCCTGCTTCGACGCGCATCTGCCCGCGGCCCCGACCCGCCACGCGCGCGCCGTCTAGGGCCAAAGACTTTGCCCAAATTGCGCGGGCGCAACGTCATCCCGGCGACCGCGGACGATGGAAGCGCCACAGGGCCGACGGGATTCCCCCGCCGGCGGAGGATGCGAGATGACAACCAAACGACTTTGGTTCGTCCTCGCCCTGGTGCTCATGGCGTCGTTCGCCGTGCTGGGGCTGATGGGACGGGAAATTCACAGGCAGGCGCCGCCGATTCCGACCCAGGTGGTCAGCGCGTCCGGCGAGGTGTTGTTCACCCGCGAGGACATCCAGACCGGCCAGCTGGCTTGGCAATCGATGGGCGGCCAGCAGGTCGGCTCGATCTGGGGCCACGGCGGCTATGTCGCGCCGGACTGGTCGGCCGACCAGCTGCACCGCGAGGCGACCGCCCTGCTGAACATCTGGGCGCGTCGTGAACACGGCGTCGCCTGGGCGGCCCTCGAACCGGACCTGCAGGCCGGCCTCAAGGCCCGGCTGAAGGCCGAGATGCGGACCAACACCCACGACCCGCGGACCGGGATCGTCACGGTGTCCGACGATCGCGCCGCCGCCATCGCCGAGGTCAAGGCGCACTACACCGCCCTGCTGGGCGCCGATCCGGCGCTGGAATCGCTGCGTGAGCAGTACGCCATCGCCAACAACCCGGTGCCCGACGCCGGCCGCCGCGACCAGATCGCCGCCTTTTACTGGTGGAGCAGCTGGGGCGCCTCGACCAACCGTCCGGGCGACACCGTCACCTACACCTCGAACTGGCCCCATGAGCCGCTGATCGACAATGTGCCGACCTCGGCCAACATCATGTGGTCGGCCGCCAGCGTGCTGCTGCTGATCATCGGCGTCGCCGCCCTGGTCCTGTGGCACGCCAGCGCCCGGCGCGAGGAAGAGCTGAACGCCCCGCAGGCGGACCCTCTGGCCGGGATGAAGCCGACGCCCTCGATGAAGGCGACCGGCAAGTACTTCCTGACCGTCATCGCCCTGTTCCTGCTGCAGGTCGGGCTGGGCTCGATCACCGCGCACTACGCGGTCGAGGGCCACGACTTCTACGGCTTCCCGCTGTCAGACTGGCTGCCCTATGCGGTGACCCGCACCTGGCACACCCAGCTGGCCATCTTCTGGATCGCCACCGCCTGGCTGGCGACCGGCCTGTACATGGCCCCGATGCTGTCCGGTAAGGAGCCGCGCTTCCAGAAGCTGGGCGTCAACGTGCTGTGGGTCGCCCTGCTGGTCGTGGTCCTGGGCTCGATGGCCGGCGAATGGCTGGGCGTGCAGCAGGTGCTGGATCTCGACGCCAACTGGTGGTTCGGCCACCAGGGCTGGGAGTACATCGACCTGGGCCGCTTCTGGCAGAGCCTGCTGTTCGTCGGTCTGATGCTGTGGCTGGTGCTGGTCACCCGCGGCCTGTGGCCGGCCCTGCGCCAGCCCTCGGCGGCCAAGCCGGTGCTGGTCATCCTGTTCCTGTCCACCGTGGCCATCGGCCTGATGTACGCGGCCGGCTTCATGTGGGGCAAACACACCCACATCAGCATGGTCGAGTACTGGCGCTGGTGGATCGTCCACCTGTGGGTCGAGGGCTTCTTCGAGGTCTTCGCCACGGCGGTCATCGGCCTGCTGTTCGTGCGCCTCGGCCTGGTCCGGGCCTCGACCGCCAACCTGGCGGTGGTGTTCGGCACCATCGTGTTCATGACCGGCGGGGTGCTGGGCACCGCCCACCACTGGTACTTCGCCGGCACGCCGGTGTCGGTGCTGGCCATCGGCTCGATGTTCTCGGCCCTCGAGGTCGTGCCGCTGGCCCTGGTCGGGTTCGAGGCCTTCGAGACCTGGCGACACACCAAGGCCGCTCCGTGGGTCCAGACCTACAAGTGGCCGGTGCTGTTCTTCGTCGCCGTGGCCTTCTGGAACCTGCTGGGCGCCGGGGTCTTCGGCTTCATGATCAACCCGCCGCTGAGCCTGTATTACATCCAGGGACTGAACACGACCGCGACCCACGCCCACTCGGCCCTGTTCGGGGTCTACGGGATGCTGGGCATCGGGCTGATGCTGTTCTGCTTCCGCGGCCTGGCCAGGCGCGAGGCCTGGAACGACAAACTGCTGGGCGGCGCCTTCTGGTTGCTCAACGGCGGTCTGGCGATGATGGTCTTCATGTCGCTGCTGCCCGTCGGGGTCATCCAGGCCCTGGCCAGCATCGAGCACGGCACCTGGTTCGCCCGCTCGCCGGAGGTGATCCACTCGCCGCTGGTCGAGATGCTGGTCTGGCTGCGGGTGCCCGGCGACGTGCTGTTCGCCGCCGGCGCGGTCGTCCTGGCCGTGTTCGCCGGCCGGCTGGTGATCGCCGCCCTGCGGCCCCGGCGCGCCGGCGACGCGGCGGCCCTGCCGGCCGAATAGCGGCGACGATCGCCACCGACCCAGGCGGGAAGGGTTCGCCCTTCCCGCCGACCTTTTGTTCAGGAGACCCGCCATGGCCACCACCGCCGAACAGATCAGACGCCACGCCGGCCCGCCCCTGTTCAGCTTCGGCTTCCGGCCGTTCTTCCTGTTCTCGGCCCTGTGGGCGGCCGCGGCCGTGCCCATCTGGGCCGCGGCCTTCGTCCTCGGCGACGGAACCATCGGCGGTCTCGATGGACGCACCTGGCACATCCACGAGATGCTGTTCGGCTATCTGGGCGGGGTGATCGCCGGCTTCCTGCTTACCGCGGTGCCCAACTGGACCGGGCGGCTGCCGGTCACCGGAACGCCGCTGGCCGGCCTGTTCGTCCTGTGGCTGGCCGGCCGGGCGGCCGGCTTCCTGCCCCCGTCGATGGCGCTCGCCGCGGCGGTCATCGACGCGGCCTTTCTGGTGGTCTTCGCCGCGGTCGTCTGGCGCGAGGTGCTGGCCGCCGGCAACCGGCGCAACCTGCCGGTCTGCCTGATGGTCACCGGCCTGGCGGCGGCCAACATCGCCTTCCACCTGCGCGACCTGGCGGCCGATGTCGGGCCCGGCGCCGAGCGGGCGGCGGTGGCGGTGATCGTCGGCCTGATCGCCCTGATCGGCGGCAGGGTCACGCCCAGCTTCACCCAGAACTGGACCCTGGCTCACGGCCTGCTGAAGCGGCCGACGCCGTTCGGGCCGTTCGACCGCCTGACCCTGGCCCTGACCGGCCTGGCCCTCGCCGCCTGGGTCGCGGCCCCCTATGCGGCGCTCTCGGGCGCCGTCCTGCTGCTGGCCGGGATCGCCAACCTCGTCCGGCTGGCCCGCTGGCGAGGCTGGCTGGCGTCGGCCGAGCCGCTCGTCTGGATCCTGCACGCCGGCTACGCCTGGGTGGGCGTCGGCCTGGCCCTGCTGGGCCTGACCGCCCTGGCCCCGGCGCTGGTCCCGTTCACCGCCGGGGTGCACGCCCTGACCGCCGGATCGATGGGCGTGATGACCCTGGCTATGATGACCCGCGCCACCCGGGGCCACACGGGTCGCCCGCGGGTCGCCGACCGGGGGACCCTGGTCGTCTATCTGGCGGTGCTGGCGGCCGCGATCGTGCGAGTCTGCGCCCCGTTCCACGCCGAGTTGAGCGGTCCTCTGCTCGGCCTGTCGGCGGTCCTGTGGGCCGCAGCCTTCCTCGGTTTCGCGGCGGTCTACGGACCGATGCTGCTTCGTCGCTCGCTCTGAAGCGGAGGTTGAGCGCCGACAACGACGCCCCCGCCCCGGTCGCCGATTGAACCGGCGCAAGCCCCGGCCCTCCCGGGGCGCGGGAGGACGGCGGATGATCGGCATGGCCGCAGCGGGATGGCGCGGACGCGGACGCGGCGGGCGATGGGCGACCGAGGCCCTGATACTGGGCCGCGCCCCTGTCGAGCTGGTGCTGTCGCGGGCCCTGCGCCGGCTGGCCCGCGCCCGCCCCGAGGTGTTCGAACGGCTGGGGCCGTGGCGCGAGGCGGCCGTGGTCGTCGCCCCGGACGACCTGCCGGTCGGCTTCCGCCTGCAGCCCGACGGCGAGCGCGGCGCGGTGCGGGTGGTGCGCAAGGACGACGCGACCCCCGCGGCCGCCCGGATCAGCGGGCCGCTGACCATGCTGCTCGAGTTGTTCGACGGGGACGGCGACGCGGACTCGGCCTTCTTCTCCCGCAGCATTCGCATCGACGGCGACACCGCCGCGGTCGTGGCCCTGCACAATACGCTGGAGGCGGCCGACCTCGGCTTGGCCGACCTGCTGGGCGCGCCGGCGCCGTTGCATGGGCCGATCAACCGGACCCTGTCGCGGGTCCGGCGCGGGCGGCGCTGACATGGGGTCGATCGAACTGGTCTGCCCAGCCGGCTCGCCAGCCATGCTGAAGGCGGCCGTCGAGGCGGGCGCCGACAGCGTCTACTGCGGCCTGCGCGACGACACCAACGCCCGCAACTTCCCCGGACTCAACTTCTCGCCCGCCGAACTGGCCGACAGCGTGCGCTGGGCTCACGACCGGGGCGCGAAGGTGCTGCTGGCCGTCAACACCTTCGCGCGGGCCGGGGCCAGCTCCCGTTGGCGCCATTCGATCGACGCGGCCGCCGCGGCCGGGGTCGACGCGGTGATCGTGGCCGACCTTGGCGTGCTCGCCTGCGCCCGCGAGGCCCACCCGAACCTGCGGCTTCACCTGTCGGTCCAGGCCGCCGCCGGCTCGCCCGAGGCCATCGCCTTCTACGCCCGGACCTACGGGGTGAAGCGGGTCGTCCTGCCGCGGGTGCTCAGCGTCGAGGAGATCGCCGCCCTGAACCGCGAGATCGAGGTCGAGACCGAGGCCTTCGTCTACGGCGGCCTGTGCGTCATGGCCGAGGGTCGCTGCGCCCTGTCGTCCTACGCCACCGGCCGCTCGCCCAATCTGGACGGCGTGTGCTCGCCGCCCGAGGCGGTCAGCTACACCGAGGAGGCGGGAGCCATGGTCTCTCGGCTGGGCGGGCTGGCGCTGGACCGCTACGCGCCCGGCGAACCGGCCGGCTATCCGACCCTGTGCAAAGGCCGGTTCTCCGTGGACGGCGCCCTGTCCTATCTGTTCGAGGACCCGGTCAGCCTCAACGCCATGGGCCTGCTGGCCGCCCTGGGCCGGGCCGGCGTCACCGCGGTCAAGGTCGAGGGCCGCCAGCGCGGCAAGGCCTATGTCGCCCGCGTCGCCGCCGCCTTCCGCGCGGCCATCGACGCCCTGGACGCCGGCGAGGATCCGGCCCGCTTCGAGCCCCTGCTGGCCGATCTGGCCGAGGGCGGCCGCCAGACCGCCGGCGCCTACCGGAAGACCTGGCGATGAGCGATCCGATCCAGCTGACCCTCGGCCCCCTGCTGTTCAACTGGGCGCCCCAGCGGGTCCGGGAATTCTACGCCCGCATCGCCGACGAGGCGCCGATCCGGCGCGTCTATCTGGGCGAGGTGGTCTGCGGCAAACGCGCGCCGCTGCTGGACCACGCCCTGGCCGACTCCGCCGAGCGGCTGGAGGCGGCCGGCAAACAGGTGGTCTGGTCGACCCTCGCCCTGCCGGCCCTGCGCCGCGACCGCAAGGCGATCGCCGCGCTGTCGGCGGATCAGGCGGCCCTGATCGAGATCAACGACGTCTCGGCCCTGCTCGACCGCACCGGCCCGTTCGTCGCCGGGCCGTTGCTCAACGTCTACAACGAGGCGGCGGCGCGCGAGCTGATGGCCCGCGGCTGCGTCCGGCTGTGCGCCAATGTCGAACTGTCGCTGGCCGCCGTTTCGGCCGTCGCCGCCGCCTGCCCGGGGCTGGAGATCGAGCTGTTCGCCTTCGGCCGCCTGCCGCTGGCCCTGTCGGGCCGCTGCTACCACGCGCGGCATCACGGCCTGCACAAGGACAATTGCCAGTTCGTCTGCGATCGCGATCCGGACGGCCTGGCCCTGAGCACCCTGGATGGCCGCGACTTCCTGGCCGTCAACGGCGTCCAGACCCTGTCGCACGGGGTCCAGCTGGCCGACGCGCCGCCCGCCCGGCTGCGCGAGGCCGGCGTCGGCGCCCTGAGGCTGTCGCCCCACACCGCCGACATGGTCGCGGTGGCCGAGGCGTTCCGGGCCTTCGCCGACGGGCGCATCGACGCCGCCGAACTGGCCGCCCGTGTCGGCGAGGCCGGCCCGCCGGGTCCGTTCGTCTCAGGCTATCTGCACGCGCGCCCGGGCCTTCATCGGGCTGAGGTCGCGTCGTGAGTCCGGACCCCGAGACCCGCCTGGCCCTCGCCCGCCTGCGCGCCCGGCTGGACGCCCTGGACCGGCGCCTGGTCCGCCGGCTGGCCGAGCGTCAGCGGCTGGTCGAGGCGGTCGCCCGGCTCAAGGGCGACGCCAGCCGCGTGCGCGACCCGGCGCGGATCGAGGCGGTGCTGTCCAATGTGCTGGGCGCAGCGGGCGCGGCCGGGCTGTCGCCCGCGATCGCCGAGCCGGTCTGGCGGCTGCTGGTCGAGCGGTGCGCGGCCCATGAAGCGGCGATCCTGGCCGGCCCGCCCGTCGCGCCGCCGCCCGAGCCGCCGGACGCCTGCTGCGGCTGCCGGTCCGGCCCGCTTGCGCCAGCGCAAGGTCAGCCGCCCGCCCCGGCCGCATGATGGGCGCATGACCCAGGCCCGGCCGTACCCGAACGACAGCTGCCCGCCCGACCTGCTCTGCTACGGCGAGTGCTGGGGCGCGCCCGCGGGCTGCGAGGGCGCCCGGGTGATCCTCCTGCGGCTGGCCGGCGCCGGGGCCGTGGGCCTGGCCCTGGCCGGTACGGTCCTACCGTTGTTGCCGACCACTCCCTTTCTGCTGGTCGCCGCCTGGGCCTTCGCCCGCAGCTCGCCGCGGCTGGACGCCTGGCTGCACGCCCATCCGCGCCTGGGGCCGCCGCTGGCCGCCTGGGAAGCCCGGCGGGCCATCCCGCGCGGGGCCAAGCTGCTGGCCGGGGTCACCCTGCCCGCCGGCGGCGCGGTTCTGTGGGTCGGCGACCTGCCCGCCGCCGCCGCGGCCGCGGGCAGCCTGATGATCCTCGGCGCCGGCGCCTGGATCTTCACGCGCCCGTCCTGAACCCTTTTTGTCCGGAGACCCCATGGATCAGTCCCGAGCCGCCACCCTCGCCGGGGCCTATTTCCCCGGCGCCCGGTCCGAGAACGAAACCTGGGTCCGCGGCGAATTCCAGGCCGTGCTCGACCAGTGGTTCGACTGGCGCAAGGGGCTGTTCGCCGACGACCCGCGCGCCGACTCGACCGAGGCCCGGCTGGACCCGGACCGCTTGAGGAAGCGGGAGGAGCTGTCCCAGCGGCTGTCCGAGCTGTGCGCGGCCCTGACCGCCGAGACCCCGACCCACACGCCCCGCTACATCGGCCACATGAAGGCCGAGGTGTCCCTGCCGGCCCTGTTCGGCTGGCTGGCGGCCATGCTGCACAATCCGAACAACACCTCGCGCGAATCCAGCCGCGTCGGCTCGGTGATCGAGGCCGAGGCCATCGCCATGCTGGCCCGCATGGTCGCCTACGACCCGGCCGAGGCCCAGGGCCACTTCACCTCGGGCGGCACGGTGGCCAATTTCGAGGCCGTGTGGCGGGCCCGCTACCGGCTGGACCACTGGCTCAGCCTGGGCCTGCACGTCGCCGAAACGACCGGCGAGCGGCTCGATCCGTTCGCCGCCGCCCATATGGGCTGGGACAGGTTCCGCCATCTGTGGCGCACCCACGGACTGACCGACGGCATCCTGCGCGGCTGCAGCGCCGCCGCCGCCTCGCCCGCGGAGGTCTGGCGGCGGATCGGAGACGCCTCGGGGCGCGCCTATCTCGGCCCGGTCCTGCTGGCTCCGGGCAACAAGCACTACTCCTGGCGCAAGGCGGCCAACATCTTCGGCCTGGGCGAGGAGTCGCTGTGGAGCATCGCCCTGGATGCGGACGGCCGGCTCGACGTCGACCATTTCGACGCCTTGGTCGCCCGCGCCCGCGACGAGGGTCGGCCGGTGCTGGCGGCGGTCAGCGTGGCCGGCTCGACCGAGACCGGCGAGATCGACCCGATCCACCGCCTGCACCACCGCATCGATCGCTGGCGCGAACGCGACGGCCTCCACATCTGGCGCCATGTCGACGCCGCCTATGGCGGGTTCCTCTGCAGCCTGCTGGACGGCCCGGACGAGCCCGAGCTGTCGGCCGACAGCGCCGCGGCCCTGAGGGCCATCGCTGCCGCCGAGTCCGTGACCATCGATCCGCACAAGCTGGGCTACGTGCCCTACGCCTGCGGCGCCTTCCTGACCCGCGATCGGGCCGCCTACGCGGTCTCCGGCTTCGACGCGCCCTATCTGGACCGGCCCGAACTGGGCGAGGGCAAATGGTCCTCGACGCTGGAGGGCTCGCGCTCGGCCGCGGGCGCGGCGGCCACCTGGCTGACCGGCCGCACCCTGGGCCTGGGCCCCGACGGCCTCGGCGCGGTGCTGGCCGAGACCATCCGCACCCGCCGGGCCTTCCAGTCGGCGGTCGCCGCCGCCCTGCCCGCCGTCCGGTTCCTCGAGCCGGCCGACGCCAACATCGTCTGCTTCTCCATCGCCGACGCCGGGGAGCCGCTGACCCGGGCCAACGCCCGCACCGACGCCCTGTTCGACCGCATTCACCGCTCCTCCGGCTTCTCGGTCTCGCGCACCACCCTGGGGGCGGACTACGCCGACGTCATCGCCCGCCACGCGGCCGGCCACGGCGGGGCGCGCGACGCCGACCGGCTGTCGCTGGTCCGCTGCGTGTTCATGAACCCGTACTGGGCGGCCCCCGAGTTCCGCGAGGCGCTGTTCCCCCAGTTCATCGACCTCGTGCGCGAAGCGATCGACCCGGCCGGCCGCGCCGCCGCCTGACCTGATCGGCCAAAAAAACGACGGTCACCCCCCGTTGCATGACGCCCCGGCCAATCAACCGAGGCGGGAGGGGATTTGCCGAACAGCGCTCGGTGGTTCAGATAATGAACGGTTAAGGTCCGGGGGATGGTATGACCGAGCAGTCCGTGAAACGTCCGCGCCTGGTGCGCGTCGCTCACCTCATCGACAGCCTGTGTCTCGCCGTCGAGGCGGCGCCCCTGTCCCGGACCCGGTCCCAGGACGCCCGCCGACAGATCGCCGAAATCGCCGAGCTGCTGCGCGGCCGGCCCGAAGAAGGCGCCCTCGCCCTGCGCGACGCCCTCGGCCGGCTGTCGGACACCCTTGAGCGCACCAGCGCCGCCCCCCGGCGGCGCGTCAGCGCGGCGCGCGGCCGTCGGGTGCTGCGCACCCTGCGTCGCATCGCCCTGATCCTCAGCGCCGGCGCGGCGATGAGCGTCCCGCTGGCCGCCGCCGCCGCCGACCTGCCGCCCACGCCCGTGGTCGAGGCCGTGATCCCGGTGCTCAACGTCGGCGACCCGGTGCTGAACCCGGTCACCAACCTCGAAGAAGAGGTGGTCGAGATCATCAACCCTGCGGTGGTGCGCACCGATCAGGGCAATTTCATCCTGCTCGCCACCGAGGTCGGCGACAGCTACGTCAACGCCGAGGACGGCAAGACCTACACCGTGATCACGGCCGCCGATCCGGACAACGGCGTGTACGTGGTGACGCTCGAGGACGACGACGGCATCCCCTACATCGTCGGGCTGGTGACCGATAAGTCCGGCGAGATCGCCGGCGTGGTGCCGGATCCGGACGGTCCGCCAGGCTCGGGCACCGACGCCTTCGTCTTCCCGGTCGCCGGCGGCGACGTCAATCCGTTCATCGAGTCCCACCGCGGCAAGAACGGCGGCGACGGCGCGGACGGCGGCGGGGTCAAGGTGTGCGTGCCGCTCCTGGGCTGCGCCACCATCGGCAAGAGCCCCAGCAGCGGCGGCCCGGGCCAGGACGGCCCGAACCTCAACTACGTGGTCGACGACGCCTGGGGCGACATCCAGACGGTCTCGGACGAGCTGCCGGGCATCGTGGTGTCGTCCGTCGGCGGCAACGGCGGCCAGGGCGGCGACGGCTGGGGCGTCAACATCCCCGGCGCCTCCGGCGGCCGGGCGGGCAATGGCGGCAACGTCACCCTCGACGCCTCGGTCACCATCACGACCACCGGCGAGGAATCCCACGGCATCTTCGTCCAGAGCCGCAGCGGACGCGGCGGCGACGGCGGCAGCGGCTACATCGCCGGCAGCGGCGGCGGCGGCGGCACCCCCGGCCAGGGCGGCACGGTCTCGGTCACTCACTCCGGCGCCATCTCGACCAGCGGCCACGGAGCCATCGGCATCCTGGCCCAGAGCCTGGGCGGCGCGGCCGGCGGCGGCGGCGACAGCTACGGCATCATCGGCGACGGCGGCGGCGGCACCGCCGGCGGCAACGGCGGCTCGGTGACGGTCCATCAGCGCGGTCTGGTGGTCACCAGCGGCGAGGACGCCCACGGGGTCCTGGCCCAGTCGATCGGCGGGTCGGGCGGCAACGCCGGTCACTCCGGCGGCATCGTCACCTTCGGCGACGACGGCGAAGCCGGCGGCAACGGCGGCTCGGCGACCATCCGCACCTACGCCGAGTCCCAGACCTTCACCTCGGGCGACGGCTCGCACGGCCTGTTCGCCCAGTCGGTCGGCGGCGGCGGCGGCAACGGCGGTCACGCCGGCGGCGCGGTGACCCTCGGCTCCGGCGGCGGGGCCGGCGGCGATGGCGGGATGGCGACCATCATCATGGGCGCCGGTTCCGAGGTCGGCACCACCGGCGAGGGCTCGCATGGGGTGTTCGCCCAGTCGGTCGGCGGCGGCGGCGGCGACAGCGGGGTCAGCGGCGGGGCCGTGACCCTGGGCGCCTCGGGCGAGGCCGGCGGCGATGGCGTGACGGTCGGCGTCACCATCGGCGGCGAGGTCTGGACCACCGGGGT
>CAZQBJ010000003.1:0-36015 GCA_964591465.1 uncultured Brevundimonas sp. | reverse complement strand
GAGTCGCGCCCAAGGATCATCGGATGAACGCGCCCCAGGCCGACGCAGTGGAACTGCCCTACGACCCGCTCGAGGTGGTGGAGCACGTCCTCACCGCCGAGAACCTTCCGTTCGACCGCACCGCCGACGGCGATCTCGCCTTCGCGCTGGCCGGCGACTGGAAGGACTACGAAATGTGGTTCGCGTGGCGTCCGGAAGGCGACTGCCTGCAGATCTGCTGCTCGATGGATCTGCGCATTCCCAAGTCGCGCAAGTCCGCCGCCTACGAGCTGCTGGCCCTGATCAACCAGCGCGTCTGGCTGGGCCATTTCGAGCTGTGGACCGAGGAGGGCGAGATCGTCTTCCGCCACGCCCTGGCCCTGCCGCACGGCGAACGGCCGACCCTGGCCCAGGCCGCCTCGATGATCGACGCGGCGGTCGAGGCCGCGGACCGGTACTATCCGGCCTTCGACTTCATGATCCGGGGCGCCAAGAGCCCGGGCGACGCCATCGACGCCTGCCTGTTCGAGACGGCCGGAGAGGCGTGAGCCGGCCTATCCCTGCGCCGACAACCCCTGTGCTGCTGGTCGGCTGCGGCCGGCTGGGGTCGGCCATGGTCAACGGCTGGCTGGGCACAGGGGCGCTCGACGGCGCCGGGCTGATGATCCGCACGCCGTCGTCGCGTCCGGCGGTCGAACGCGCCCGCGACGCCGGGGCCGCGATCAATCCGGATGACGACGCCCTGAAACAGGCCCGAACGGTGGTGCTGGCGGTCAAGCCGGCCCTCTGGCGTCAGGTGGCGGCCGAACTGTCGCCGTTGCTGGCGGCCGACGCCGTGATCGTGTCGGTGATGGCCGGGGTGGTCTCGAGCGACATTTCCCAGGCCTTCGCGGGGCGGGCGACCGCCCGGGTGATGCCGACCACCGGCGTCGCCCTGGGCCGCGGGGCCGCCTCCATTCACGCCGCCGATCCCGCGGCGGCGGCCGCGGCCCACGCCCTGTTCGACCCGATCGCCGCGACCGTCGAGCTAACCGACGAGGGAATGATCGACGCGGCCACCGGCGTCTCGGGTTCGGGCCAGGCCTATGTCTACGCCTTCGTCGAGGCCCTGGCGCGCGCCGGGACGGCGGCCGGCCTGGCGCCGGCCGAGGCGGCGGCGCTGGCGCGCGCGACGCTGGAGTCCGGCGCGGCCATGCTGACCGCCGACCCGCGCCCACCGGCCGAGCTGATCGCCGAAGTCGCCTCGCCGGGCGGCACCACCGAGGCGGCCCTGCGGGTGCTGGCCCGGCCGGGCGGCCTGGACGACCTGCTGCGCGCGGCGGTCCAGGCGGCCGTCGACCGGGCGGCCGAACTGGCGGAAAGCTGACCCCCAAACGACATCAGCCGGATCGGACAGAAGCCCGACCCGGCTGATCCCTTCCTCCCTCGGGATGGCGTCAGAGGCGACCGGCCGCCAGTCGGCTGGCGAAGCGGTCGATCGTCCGGTGCGCATCGGTCCAGGTCGCGGCCCCGCTCGCATCCCGGATATTGTTTGAGTACCAGTCGTAGGCGACCGAGCGGCGCGAGCCGTCGGCGGCGATCACCTCGCCCTCGATCCGCGCGCCGCCGGTGCTGAGGCTGGCCATCGACAGGCCCGGCTTGGCCGACATCTGGGCCCAGGTCGGACGGTTGGGCCGGGCGTCGACCAGGGTCAGGCGGATGGTCGCGTCGTTCAGCGCCGAATCCGAGGCCGCGGCCCGCTCCACATCGCGGCGCAGTTCGTCGGCGAGGCGGTCCAGGTCTCGCTGGCCGATTTCATCCGCTCGCGCGGTCAGTTCAGCCCCCAGCACCACCTGAACGTCGGCGGCTTGCGCGGCGCCGGCCAGGGCGAAGGCGCCCAGGGCGGCCACAAGATAAGCAGCACGCATGTTCAATCTCCCGTCGAAGACGCCCCCCTTTGGCCACTATGCGCCCGGTAGCGGACATTTTCCAGCTTAGCCGGGGAGGCGGACCACGGCCCGCAGGCCGCCCATCTCGCTGCGGTCCAGGCTGACCTCGCCGCCGTGGCCGCGCGCGACGTCGCGGGCGATGGCCAGACCCAGCCCGACGCCCTTGCGGTTCTGGTTGCGCGACTCGTCCAGCCGCGAGAAGGGCCGGAAGGCTTCCTCGTGCATTTCCTCGGGGATGCCGGGGCCGTCGTCCTCGACCGCCACCTCGACGCCGCCTGAGGGCAGGGCGCGGGCGCTGAGCCGCACGTTGCGGCCGTGGTCGGCGGCGTTGCCGGCCAGGTTGGTCAGGGCACGCTTGAAGGCCAGCGGCCGGATGCTGGCGGTGAGATCCTCGGGGGCCGAGACCTCGACCCGGGCCCCGGCCCGGCGCGCGTCGACGGCCACGGTCTCGAGCAGCGGGGCCAGGGCCACGGTTTCGGGCGCCTCGCCGGCCTGGCCGCGGGCGAAGGCCAGGTACTCGTCGATCATGTGCTCCATCTCGTCCAGGTCCGCCTTCATCGCCGCATTGCGCGGCGACGGCTCGGCCAGGGCCAGTTCGAGCCTGAGGCGGGTCAGCGGCGTGCGCAGGTCGTGGCTGACCGAGGCGAGCAGGGCGGTGCGCTGGTCGATGTGGCGCGAGATGCGCTCGCGCATGTCGAGGAAGGCCCGCGCCGCGGCCCGCACCTCGCGGGCCCCGTGGGGCTTGAAGCTGGGCGACTCCGCGCCCCGGCCGAAGGCCTCGGCCGCCTCGGCCAGCCGCTCGATGGCCCGCACCTGGTTGCGGATGAACAGCACGGCCACCGACCCCAGCAGCAGGGTGGCGACGGCCAGCCAGAGCACGAAGATGTGGCCCTGGGTGGCGATGGCCCGCTCGCGCGGGGCGATCACCCGCAGGACGCCCTGGGGCAGCTGGACCTGGATGTCGACGTAGGCCGGGTAGCGGGTGGTGTCGAACCAGAACGGCACGTCCAGCCGCGCCTCCAGCGCCTGCTTCAGCGTGCGGTCCACGGCCCCGAACAGCGAGGAGCGGTCGCTCTGGGGCAGGGTGCGGCCCTCCTGCAGGGCGATCGACAGCCGCATGGAGGTTTCGGCCCGCGCCGCGAGCCGTTCCAGGTTTTGGGGGGTGGGGGTTTCCTGATAGCTCTCGACGGCCCAGGCGATCTCGCCGGCCAGGCCCTCGGACAGGCGGGCGTTCACCGTCTGCCAGTGGGCCTCGAAGAAGGCCCAGGTGACCGCCACCTGCATCAGGAACACCGGCAGGACGATGATCAGCAGCGACCGGCCCCACAGCGAGGTCGGCAGACGCCGCCTCAGGACCCGCAACCACAGCCGGGGAGACGCGACGCGCATTTCAGTCCGGCGCCAGCATGTAGCCGACGCCCCTGACGGTCTGCAGGTAGCGCGGGTTCTTCGGATCCGCCTCGATCTTGCGGCGCAGGCGGGTCACCTGGACGTCCACCGCCCGCCCGCTGGCGTCGGCGGTGTCCGGGGCCAGCGACAGCCGCTCGACCGGGGCGTGGGCGCTGAGCGCCAGGGTCTTGAGCAGCTGGGCCTCGGCCTCGGTCAGGCGCACCGGCTGGCCGTTGCGGCTCAGCTCCAGCCGCTCCAGATCGAACCGGGCCTCGCCCAGCTGGACCTCGCGCGGCGCGGTGTGGCGCGGACCGGCGCGGCGCAGGATGGCCTCGACCCGCAGGGCCAGTTCGCGCGGATCGAACGGCTTGGCCAGATAGTCGTCGGCCCCCAGCGACAGCCCCTCGATGCGGTCGTCCGGCAAGCCGCGGGCGGTCAGGATCAGCACCGGGGTGCGCGAGGACTCCGCCCGGCCCCGCACCCAGGCGGTCAGCGAAAATCCGTCCTCGCCCGGCATCATCACGTCGACGATGATCAGGTCGAAATCCAGCGTCTCCATCAGCCGCCTGGCCGAGGCGGCGTCCGAGGCGCCGGTCACGCGATAGCCCTCGCGCTTGAGATATTGCTTCAGCAGGTTGCGGATGCGGTCGTCGTCGTCGACGACCAGCAGGTGCCGGGCCGTGGCCGCGTCGCTCATCGGCGGGCCTCGCGCGCGTTGACCGGGCGGGCGCCGGTCGGGCTAAGCTGAGACGAACTCGTGGAGGCGATGCTCAATGGCGCTTGTTCCCTTCGACGATCGCGACGGCTGGATCTGGCTGGACGGCGAGTTCACGCCCTGGCGCGAGGCGCGGACCCATGTGCTGACCCACGCCCTGCACTATGGCTCCTCGGTGTTCGAGGGCGAACGGATGTACGCCGGCGAGATCTTCAAGCTGACCGAGCATACCGAGCGCCTCCACCGGTCCGCCGGGCTCCTCGACTTCCAGATTCCGTTCAGCGTGGCCGAGATCGACGAGGCCTGCAAGGCGACCTGCGAGAAGATGGGACTGGACGACTGCTATGTCCGCCCGGTGGCCTTCCGCGGGCCCGAGCAGGTGTCGGTCAGCGCCTTCGAGACCACGACCCGGGTGGCCATCGCCGTGTGGGACTGGCCCAGCTATTTTGACCCGGAGGTCAAGGCGCGCGGCATCGCCCTGGAGTGGGCGAAGTGGCGGCGGCCCGACCCGGCCTGCGCGCCGACCACGGCCAAGGCGGCCGGCCTGTACATGATCTGCACCCTGTCCAAGATGGCGGCCGAGCGGAACGGCTTCGCCGACGCCATGATGCTGGACTGGCGCGGCTATGTGGCCGAGGCCACGGGGGCCAATGTCGTCATCGTCCGCGACGGGGTGCTGCACACCCCCTCGGTCGAGCACATCCTGGACGGCATCACCCGCCAGACGGTGATCGAGATCGCCCGGGGCAAGGGCATCGAGGTGATCGTGCGCGACATTCGCCCCGAGGAGCTGTCGACCTTCTCCGAATGCTTCCTCACCGGAACGGCGGCCGAGGTCACACCGGTGCGCCAGATCGGCGAGTACAACTTCACGCCCGCGGCCCTGTCGCTGGGCCTGATGGAGGACTACGGCCGGCTGGTGCGACGGCTGGGCTGACGCCGCTCAGCGCCCGCCCAGCGCCCGCGTCCCATCGCCGCCGAGGCGGATGACCACGTCGTCGACCTGAACCCCGCCGCGGTCGATGACCAGGTGCTGATAGCCGCGCTGGCCGTCGGTGGTGGTGGCGGTGACGTTCTCGCCCTCGACCTCCAGGGCGAACTGACGCCGCAGATAGGTGGACAGCTCGCCGGCGGTGACCAGGTCGTCGCCGTCGATATTGGCCTCGCCCGACAGTCCGGCGCGCAGGAAGTGCGACAGGTAGCCGCCGGCCTCGAACTTGTCGGCCACCGAGCTGGTCAGGTCCTCCTCGGAGCTGAAGATGCCCATGACGCCGGGCCGATTGACGATGTTGCGGGCGAAGCCGCCGCTGAAGCAGGCGTCGATGACCACCATGGCCATGCGGGTATTCACCCGGCCGAACAGCTCAGCCAGCTCGGCGTCGGTCATGTCCCCGTCGCGCAGGGCCAGCACTTCGGCGCGGCCATCCGGCTCGACGGCGCTGGGGGTGGTGTCCTCCTGCACGCCGTGGCCCGAGAAGAAGAACAGGAACAGGTCGTCCGGCCCGGCCTGGGCCGCCACCCGCTCGAAGGCCCGGCGCACGGCCGCGCGAGTCGCGTCGGCGTTGGTCAGCACCACGCTGGCCGGATTGAGCACGCCCTGGCGGCGCAGGGTCTCAGCCAGCTTCTCGGCGTCCTCGTCGGTGTAGGGCAGGTCGTTGTGGCTGCCTTCGTAATCGGACACCCCGACCATCACCGCGAACACCCGCTGGCCGCCGGGGACCGCGGCCTGGCGCGGCGTGCCGACGCTGGGTCGCACGGTGACCTCGTAGGCCCCGGTCTCGCCCGGCGCATAGGACGTCACCTGCACCCGATATTCGCCGTCCAGCGGCAGCACCGTGTCGATGCGGCTGTCGGTGGTGTGCTCCGCGTCGTCGTTGTCGATCTGCTCGTCGTCCGGCTGGACCAGCATCAGATAGGTGTCGAACTCCGACGAGGTCGCCTCGATCGCCACCCGTTCCCCGCGCCGGCCCATATAGGTGTAGGTGTCGACGTACTCGCCCGAACTGAGCGTGCCGTCGCCGCGCTGCAGCGCCCCGCGGCGGGTGACGCCCAACTGCAGCACGTCCCCGCCGGGGCGGGTCGAAGGCGGCGTCGGCGTCGGCGGGGCGCCGGACGCGCGCCGGGCGCTGAGCGTATAGGCGCCGGTTTCGCCGGCCGCGTAGCTGGTCGCGGTGACCTCGTACACGCCATCCTGCGGCAGGGTCATGAACAGCCGGCTGTCCAGCGACCCGCCTTCGGGGTCGTCGTCGTTCTGCATCGAGAAGCCGCCGGGGCCGGTGACCATCAGATAGGGGTCGAAATCCCGTGAGGTCAGGGTCAGCTCGATCTGGTCGCCGCGCCGGCCGCGCAGGCTGTAGGTGTTGATGTATTCGCCCGAGCGCAGCTGGCGGTCGCCGGCGCCCAGCCGGCCGTCGATCCGGTCGCCGACGGCCAGGGTCCCGCCGGCCGAGGGGCTCGGCGCCGGCCGGTCGTAGCCGCCGCGCTCGCCGCCGGCCGGTTCCACCGACAGCACGTAGTCACCGCGCTCGCGCGGGCTGTAGCTGGTCGCCACCAGCTGAATCTCGCCGTCGTCCGGGGCGGTGAACTCCAGCCGGCTGTGCAGGGCGCCGCGGTTGGTCGGGTCGTCGTCGTTGTCGGCCTGCAGGCCCAGGCCGCGGACCATCAGATAGCTGTCGAGGTCGCCCGAGCGCATGGTGGCGACGTAGCGTTCCCCGCCGCGCACCCGCAGCAGCCAGGTGTCGGCGTACTCGCCCGAGGGCAGGGTGTCGTCGCCCGGCTGGAGGCTTCCGTTGACCCGGTCGCCCGGGGTCAGCCGTCCGCCGCCGGCGTCCCGGGCCGGCGGGCGGCCGCCGCGATCGGGGCCGCCGGCGCGGTCGCCGACCGTCAGGGTGTAGCGGCCCCGTTCGCCGGGGCTGTAGCTGGTCGCCACGATCCGGTAGGTCCCGCTGGCGGGCAGGCGCACGTCCAGCGCCGCGTTCAGGTCGCCGGGGCCGGCGTCGTCATTGTCCTCGGAGAACCCGCCGGGGCCGCGGATCATCAGGTAGGGGTCGATCTCCGACGAGCTCATGCGGACCGACAGCCGCTCGCCCGCCCGGCCCTGGAACAGGTAGGTGTCCAGGTGCTCGCCGGTGTCCAGCCGGTCGTCACGGGCCGACAGCTCGCCGGTGATGTGCGAACCGATGCGCACGGTTTCCTGGGCCAGGGCCGGAGTCGCGGCCATGAGGACGCCCAGGGCGGCGCCGGCGAGCAGCCGGCGGCTGCGGTGAATGGTGAACTGGCCCATCGAATCCCCCGATTTGAGGGTCCTCGCTAGCAGAGCGAAGTTATCTCGAAAATGAACGAAATCTGACGGGCCTCTCGCGGGCGCGTCTTGCCGCCCCGTCGCGGGCCGGTCTAGGGTTTCGAAAAGCTACGGAGTGAGCCCGATGAAGCTGTACACCACCCGGCGGGCGCCCAACCCGCGTCGCGTGCACTGGGTCATGGCGGAGAAGGGGATCGCCGACATCGAGGTGGTCGAGATCGACCTGCTGGCCGGCGAGCACCGGGCGCCGGCCTATCGCGACCGGGTCGGGGTGTCGCACGTGCCGGCGCTGGAGCTGGACGACGGGACCTGCATCTCGGAATCGGTGGCCATCTGCCGCTATCTGGAGGCCCTGCATCCCGAGCCGAACCTGTTCGGCCGCGATCCTAAGGAGCAGGCGGTCGTCGAAATGTGGACCCGGCGGGCCGAGATGTACCTGGCCACGCCGCTGATGCTGGCGGTGCGGCACACCCATCCGGCCCTGTCGGCGCTGGAGCCGGCCCGGCCGGACGTGGCCGAGTACAACCGGGCCATGGCCGAGCGGTTCATGAAGACTCTGGACCGGCGTCTGGCCGATCGGGAGTTCATCGCCGCGGACCGCCTGACCATGGCCGACATCGTGGCGGTGGTCGGGATCGATTTCGGCCGGCTGATCAAGTACCGCCCGCCGGCCGAGCTGGAGCATCTGGACCGATGGGCCGCGGCCCTGCGACAACGCCCCGCGGCCAGCGCGGGGCTCTAAACCCTCGAATTCCCGCTCAGGCGTCATATATGATGTCCCAGACATCAGTTGTGACGCCAGGAGCCTTATGATCACCGCCGCTCAGATGCGCGCCGCCCGCGCCCTTTTGGGGATCGACCAGCGGCAGCTGGCCGCCCTGTCGGGGGTTTCGCTGCCGACCATCCAGCGGATGGAGGCGTCGGACGGCCAGGTGCGCGGGGTGATCGACAGCCTGACCAAGGTGGTCGAGGCGTTCGAACGCGCGGGGGTCGAGCTGATCGGCGAGGGGGCCGCCAGCGCCCCGGCCGGACGCGGCGTGCGCCTGCGCGCGGCGCCGGAGGCCTGAGCCATGGTCGCGCGCGCGCCCAAACCCACCTTCGCCGAGCTGTTCACGCCCAAGCTGGTGACCGTGCTGCGCGAAGGCTACGGCATGGCCGACCTGCGGGCCGACGCCATCGCCGGCCTGACCGTGGCCATCGTCGCCCTGCCGCTGTCCATGGCCATCGCCATCGCCTCGGGCGTCGGGCCCGAGCGGGGCCTGTACACCGCCATCGTCGGCGGCTTTCTCGTCTCGCTGCTGGGCGGCAGCCGGTTCCAGATCGGCGGACCGGCCGGGGCCTTCATCGTGCTGGTCGCCGCCACGGTCGCGGTCCACGGGGTCGACGGGCTGATCCTGGCCACCATCCTGTCGGGCCTGATCCTGATGGCCGCCGGCCTGCTGAGGCTGGGGGTGTTCATCAAGTACATCCCCTATCCGGTGACCGTCGGCTTCACCGCCGGCATCGCGGTCATCATCTTCGCCAGCCAGCTCCGCGACCTGCTGGGCCTGTCCATCGTCGGACCCGAGCCGGGGCCGCTGGTCGACAAGCTGCGGGTGCTGGGCGCCGCCCTGCCGACCCTGAACGGCGCGGCCTTCGCCCTGGCCCTGGGGACCATCGGCATCATCTTCGCCGTGCGCCGCTATCTGCCCAAATGGCCGCCGCTGCTGATCGCGGTCAGCGCCGCCACCGTCGCGGCCGCCCTGCTGAACCTGCCGGTCGAGACCATCGGCAGCCGCTTCGGCGGCATCCCCGGCAGCCTGCCGGCCCCGGCCCT
Organism: uncultured Brevundimonas sp.; assembly: GCA_964591465.1. Classification (GTDB taxonomy): domain Bacteria; phylum Pseudomonadota; class Alphaproteobacteria; order Caulobacterales; family Caulobacteraceae; genus Brevundimonas. Next base: position 26,887 of record CAZQBJ010000003.1, on the reverse strand, counting down.
GCCCGAGCTGTCGGCGGACAAGATCCTGGCCGTGCTGCCGGCGGCCCTGTCGTTCGCCCTACTGGGGGCCATCGAGAGCCTGCTGTCGGCGGTGGTGGCCGACAGCATGAGCGGCCGTCGCCACCGGTCGAACTGCGAGCTGGTCGCCCAGGGCGCGGCCAACGTCGGGGCCGGTCTGTTCGGCGGCTTCTGCGTCACCGGGACCATCGCGCGCACCGCGACCAACGTCCGCGCCGGGGCCCGCGGGCCGGTGGCCGGCATGATGCATTCGCTGTTCCTGCTGGCCTTCATGCTGCTGGCCGCGCCCCTGGCGGCCTATATCCCGCTGGCCGCCCTGGCCGGGGTGCTGGTCACCGTGGCCTGGAACATGGCCGAGCGGCACGCCATGGGGGTGCTGCTGCGCACCTCGCGGGCCGACGCGGCGGTGCTGCTGGCCACCTTCGGCCTGACCGTCTTCCGCGACCTGATCACCGGCATCGTGGTCGGCTTCGCCCTGGCCGCCATGCTGTTCCTTCACCGCATGGCCCAGAGCGTCGAGGTCGAGGCCCGGCGCGTGCCGATCCAGGACGACCGGGCCGACGCGGCCGACGGGCGGACGCGCTACGACGCCAGCGTGGCGACCGACCGCGACGTGGCGGTTCACCGGATCAGCGGGGCCTTCTTCTTCGGGGCGGCCTCGGGCGTGGCGGCGGCGCTGGACCGCATCGGGGCCCAGCCCAAGGCCCATGTGGTGGATTTCTCGGCCGTGCCGGTGCTGGACTCGACCGCCGCGGCGACGCTGGAGGGTTTTGTGCGCAAGGCCCGCGCCCGCGGGGCTTCGGTGCATTTCTCCGGCGTCTCCCCGGCCGTGCGCCAGGTGCTGGTGGCCCACGGAGCGGGCGAGGCGGTCGGCTTCCACAGGACGCTCGAGGCGGCCGTGGCCGCCGCCCGCGAGACCGCCGCCGCCCGGGCCGGCTGACCGGTCCAGATAGCGGTTGCGTTCGGGCGCGCGGATCGCCAGCTTCCGCGGCCCATGCGCGCCTCGATCCCATTCCGCTTTCCGTCCCCCGAGGGCCTGGCCGAGCTGCTGCGGCTGGCCTGGCCGGTGGTGCTGGCGCGTCTGGGCATCATGACCATGGGCCTGACCGACGCCATCGTGGTGGGCCGCCATTCGGCCCGGGAGCTGGCCTTCCACTCCCTGGGCTGGGCCCCGCAGGCGGTGATGGTCACCACCTCGGTCGGGCTGTTGCTGGGGGTGCAGGTGATGACCGCCCGGATGATCGGCGCCGGCCGCGGCGGCGAGGTCGGGGCGGTGCTGCGGCGCGGCGCGGTCTACAGCCTGCAGCTGGGCCTCGGCGCGACCGCCCTGCTGGTGCTGGCCGGGCCGTGGGTGCTGCACCGGATCGGGCTGGAGCCGGGGCTGGCCGACGGCGCCGCGCGGGCGCTGCAGGTCTTCGCCCTGTCGCTGCCGTTCTATCTGCTGTCGGTGGTCGGCCAGTATTTCCTCGAGGCGCTGGGCAAGCCCAAGCCGGGCATGGCCGCCATGTGGGTCGCCAATGTGGTCAACCTGGCCCTGGCCCTGTGGCTGGTGCCGGGCGGCTCCGGCCTGCCGGTCGAGGGCGCGGTGGCGGCCGGCTGGGCCACCTTCTTCGCCCGCTTCTCCCTGGCCGCCTTCCTGGTGGTGTTCATCCTGCGGATGCGCGAGGCGCGGGCGCTGGGCGTCCTCGCCCGGCCCGTCCCGGCGGCCGCCGAGGCGGCTGAGCAGCGGCGGATCGGCTATGCCGCGGGCGCATCCTATTTCATCGAGGTCGGCGCCTTCGCCGGGGTGACCATGATCGCCGGCCTGCTCGGCGCGGTGGGCGTCGCGGCCTGGACCATCGTGTTCAACGTGGCCGGCATGATCTTCATGATTCCCATGGGACTGGCGACCGCCACCGCGGTGCTGGTGGCCCGCGCCTACGGCGCCCGCGACGGGGCCGGCGTCCGGCGCGGCGGCGCCCTGGGCCTGGCCGTGGCGGCGGCGGGGCTGACCGTGATCTGTCTCGGCGTCTGGCTGGGGGCCGAACCGATCGCCCGGGCCTACACCCATGATCCGGCGGTCGTCGCGGTGGCCGCCGGGGCGCTGGTGCTGTCGTGCCTGTTCTTCGTCGTGGACGGCCTGCAGGTGGTCGCCGCCCAGGCCTTGCGCGCCGCCGGCGACGTGTGGCTGCCGACGGTGCTGCACCTGATCAGCTACGCCGTGATCATGCTGCCGCTGGGCTGGCTGTTCGCCCTGCCGCTGGGCGGCGGGGTCAACGGCATCGTCTGGTCGGTGATCCTGGCTTCGGTGGTCTCGGCAGGGCTGCTGTGCGCGCGCTTCGTCCGCGTCGCGCGTCGGCTCAGCTGACGCCCAGCATCCAGCCTTCCTCGGATTCGACCTGGGCGACCAGGGCCTCGGACGCGCCGCTGGGCGGGGCGAAGGCGCCGGCCAGTTCGCCCTTTTCGTCCATCCGGGCCAGGGCCTCGGCCGCGGCGCGCACCTGGGCGGCGTCGCGCACCTCGCCCGGTTCGGGCGCCGCCGGGAAGCGCGGCAGCCAGACCTCGACGAACAGGGCCGACAGCGGGGCCACGTCCTCGGGCGTCAGGGCCCGCCAGCCGGTCCCGAAGGGCCAGAGGGCCCCGGTTTCGCCTAGCCGCTCCAGCAGCCGGCGCACCGCCGCGATGCCTAGCAGGGCCTTGCCGCCGACCGCGCCGGCGCCGTGCATCTGCCACACGCTGCGCGGCTGCAGCTTGCCCTGACGCGCGGCCAGTTCGGTGGCGCGGAACTCGGGGATATCGCCGAAGGCGTCGTGCTTGGTCGTGGCCAGCCAGCGCTGGGCCTGGCGGGCCGGCGCGCCCCACATCGGCCGCGCCTCGTCGGTCATCAGCCGGTTGATCTTGGAGGCCACGGCGAACCGGTTGTTGGTGTTGTCCGCCTTGTCGACGATGTTGGCGGCGATGAAGCTCCACATCGCCCGCCACGGGTCGCCCTTGAGCTGCAGCCGTTCGGCCGTGCCGGCCGGATAGCCCAGGGGGAAGGCGAAACCGACCAGGGCCCGGTCGCCGCGCTTGCGCAGGTCGGCCAGGATGGCGGCGATGGTCGCCTCGCCCTCGGCGCGGGTGGCCACGTTGTGCGTCTCGTAGGCCAGGCGGAAACGCACGTCGCGCTTCATCACCCCGATCCACAGGGACTGGTCGCCGAGCTTGCGGCCCTCGCCGGAGGTCCACTCGGCAATGACATAGGCGTCGAACAGGCGGGCCACGCGATCTTCCTCGGGCGAACGGCAGGGAACGGGGCTTTTAGCGCCTCCTGGGCTCAACCCGGAAGGCGCGCGTCCGGTTCAATGTCTGTTTGCGCTCGCGGCGGCTGGCGCAGCAGCGCCTCGAGGTGCGACAGCCAGCGACGGCCCAGGTGCATGGCCTCGGCCGGCGAGCCCGTCTCGGACGGGGCGCTGGCGTTCCACAGGGCCAGCTCGAACTCGGGGTGGCGGGCGTCGTCGAACATCAGGCGCAGCACGACCTGCTCGGCGTCGGGGGCCAGGATGTCCAGCGCCCGCCGCGGCTCGCCGCGCCGCACCCGGGCCACCACGTGGCCGTCGACGATCATCTCGCCGCCCTCGATCTCCGCCACCTCGTAGACCAGACCGTTGACGCCGCGATCCCACAGCACGATCAGCTGGCCGGTGTCGAACTCCAGCGCCGCGGCCCGGCCCTCGGCCGGCGAGACGGCCTCGACCTCCGGCGGCGCGCCCAAGGCCTTGCCCAGGGCCCGACGCAGGCGTCGCTCGGGCTCCATCCACCACGACAGGGCCAGTCCGGCGGTGGTCAGCGCGGCCGCCGCCAGCGCCACCAGCAGGAAGATCCGCAGCGCATCGGCCAAGGTCGTCTCAGGGCTCCAGGTCGATCACGACCGGCACGTGATCGCTCGGCTTGTCCATCGCCCGCGCGTCGCGGTGCGTCTCGATGCCGGCGAAGCGGTCCGCCGCTTGCGGCGACAGCAGGGCGAAGTCGATGCGGATGCCGTGATTCCGCCGCCAGGCGCCGGCCTGGTAGTCCCAGAAGGTGTAGGTCCCCGCCGGCTCAAGCCCCAGCTCGTGCGAATCTGACAGGCCCAGCCACTTCAGGGCGCGAAAGGCGGCGCGGCTTTCGGGCTGGAACAGGGCGTCGTTGGCCCAGGCCTCGGGATTGGCCGCGTCGGCCGGCTCGGGGATGACGTTGTAGTCGCCGCACAGCGCCAGCGGCTCCTCCAGCTTGAGCAGGTCGGCGGCGTGCAGGCGCAGCCGCTCGAACCAGCCCAGCTTGTAGGCGAATTTCTCGGTCCCCAGCGGATTGCCGTTGGGCAGGTAGATCGAGGCGACGCGCACCGGGCGGGGGCTCTCGATCACGGCCTCGATGTAACGGGCCTGTTCGTCCCCGGCCTCGCCAGGCAGGCCGCGCCGCACGTCGCCGATGGGGAATTTCGAGAGCAGGGCGACCCCGTTGTAGCTCTTCTGGCCATAGGTCTCGATGTTGTAGCCGAGGCTCTCGAACGGCTCGCGAGGGAATTTCTCGTCGAGGCACTTGATCTCCTGCAGGCAGGCGACGTCGGGCCGGGCGGTCTCGAACCAGGCCAGCACGGTCTCCAGCCGGGCGTTGATCGAGTTCACGTTCCAGGTGGCGATGCGCATGAAGACTCAAGGGCTCCGAAGCAGCGTGGCCCGAAGGCTAGCGCCATGGCCGCGCCGCGCACAGGGGCGGATGGAAAAAGGGCCCGCGGATCGCTCCGCGGGCCCCTTCGTGTCGCAGACACGTCAGGTCAGAGGTTGCAGCTCTCGCCGAACTCCCGCGCCTGGGCGCAGGAGCGGACCTGGCCGGTGCGCTGGCGATCCGCCGGCGCCTCGACGAGGTAGCCGGAGCCGTCGGCGCATTTCACCTCGACCGCCTCGCCCCGGCTGGCCCGGGCGGCGGGCGACAGCACGTCGAAGTCGACCACGGTGCAGCTGTGGCCGTCGGCGGCCATCATGCGGGTCAGGGCCTCGGCGACGGTCGACTTGCCGGTCAGGCTGCAGCTCACCGCCAGCAGTTCGCTGGCCAGGCAGTCCATGCCTTCGGACTCGGCCGAAGACTGGCCGATGAAGGCGATCATGCCCAGCGGCTGGTCCGAGCACTGATACTCGACCACGTCGCGGCCGCGGTTGTCGGCTCCGATCGGACGGTGGGCCTGATAGGCGCAGTTGAGGCCGACGCGGTTCAGGCGGGCCTGCTCGGTTTCGGCGGCGCTGGCGTTGATCACTTCCGGATCGGTCAGCTGGCAGCCGCCGCCGATGCGGGCGGCGTCGGCGCAGTCCCAGGTCTGGTCGACGCGGTTGTCGTTGACGCGGAACATGAAGCCCGGGCCGTCGGCGCAGGCGGCCTCGAAGAAGCGGCCGCTGCTGTTCTGGCCGGCGAAGCGGGCTTCGGTCACCTGGCAGGTGCGACCGGCGGCGGCGGCCATGGCCCCGACACTGACGGCGATTTCCTCGCGGGTGGTGAAGCGGCAGGTGGCGCCGGCGGCGGCCACCTCGGTGCACGACAGCACCCGGTTCGGCTCGAACGAGTTGGACGGCGCCTCGACCCAGTAGCCGGCCGTGCCGGCGCAGCCGATCTCGTAGCGATCCGAGGCTTCATCCGGCTTGCCGAGCCAGGCGGCCTGGTCGATCTGGCAGTCGACCCCGGCGGCCTGGGCGTAGGGCTGGATGCTGGCGATCACATCGAGGTTGCGCGGCGTGCTGCATTCGGCGCCGACGTCGGCGTTGGGGTTCTGGGCGCGGGTCTGGGCCGCGCTGGCGGCCAGGGCGACGCAGTTGAGGGCAGTCGGCGGGGTGGTGGCGGCGATCAGGTAACCCGGCCCGCTGGCGCAGACGACCTCGAACAGCTCGGCCTCGGTGTCGACCAGGGTGCCGAGGCTCTTCGCCTCGGTCACCTGGCAGGGCAGGCCGGCGGAGGCGGCGACCGTGGTGGCCGAGGCCAGGATTTCAGCGGCCCGCTCGGGCGAGACGGTGCCTTCGGCCACGCCCAGGGTGCGGGTGCGGCCGCGGCCGATGCGCACGCCGCGGGTGCTGTCCTGGGACTGCGGGGTCGCTTCGGTCGGGGCGTTGACGGCGGCCGGCGCCGCGGCGGCGGCGGGCATCGGGAAGAAGGCCATCACAGCCAGCGAGACGGCGGCGTTCGCCAGGAGTTTGTTTCTGAACATCGTCGGTCCTTGCGTGGTCAGGCGCAGATGGCTTCGCGCGCGCGCGCCGCCCGGTCAAGTGATAACGGGTGACGTCCGAATGGGGCGAGGCGAGGGCGAAAGGCGACTTTCGCCTTTGACCCCCGGGCCGGCGCGCGGCACAGTGCGGCGCGTTTCGAAAGGGGACTGACTTGGCCGACGACGGCGTCAGCATGGATGGACGGCCTGACGCGGGGCGCGGCGCCCGCGGGCTGGAGTACCCGTGCGGAACGCCGCCCGCGGTCGGCGAGACGGTCGAGATCGCCCCGGGCGTGCTGTGGCTGCGCCTGCCTTTGCCGATGGCGCTGGACCACATCAACCTGTGGGCGCTGGACGACGGGGCCGGCTGGACGGTCGTCGACGCCGGCCTGCACTACCCGGCCGCGATCGAGGCCTGGGAGGCCCTGCTGGCCGGGCCGCTGGCCGGGCGGCCGGTGACCCGCGTGCTGTGCACCCACATGCATCCGGACCACATCGGCCTGGCCGGCTGGCTGTGCGAGCGGTTCGACGCGCCCCTGTGGATGACCCGGCTGGAATACGTCACCGCGCGCATGCTGCTGGCCGACACCGGCCGCCCGGCGCCCGAGGCGGGGGTGCGATTCTACCGCGCGGCCGGCTGGAGCGAGGCCCAGATCGAAGGCTACCGGGCGCGGTTCGGCATGTTCGGCAGGGGCGTCTCGCCGATGCCCGACGGCTATCGCCGCATCCGCGCCGGGGAGCGCATCGGGATCGGCGGCCGGACCTGGCGGGTGATCGGCGGCCATGGCCATTCGCCCGAGCACGCCGCCCTGTTGCGCGAGGAGGACCGGCTGCTGATCTCCGGCGACCAGGTGCTGCCGCGCATCTCGTCCAACGTCTCGGTCTGGCCGACAGAGCCGGAGGCGGACCCGCTGGCCGACTGGCTGGAGTCGCTGGAAGCGCTGAAGGACCAGGTTCCGGCCGACGCCCTGGCGCTGCCGTCCCATGGCGAGCCGTTCCGCGGCGTGCACGAGCGGCTTGAGGCGCTGGCCCGGGGCCACCGCGCCGCCCTGCGCCGGCTGGAGCGGACCCTGGCCGAGCCGAAGCGGGCCGTCGACGTGTTTTCCTGCCTGTTCGCCCGGCCGGTCGGCGACGGGCTGCTGGGCATGGCCACCGGCGAGAGCCTGGCGCACCTGAACTATCTGCTCGGCCAGGGTCGGGCGACGAAGACCCGCGACGCCGACGGCGTCGACTGGTGGGTCGCAACCACGAGGGGAACGGACGCGTGAGCGAACAGGTGGTGATCTCCGAGGCGGGCGGGGTGCTGACCGTCGCCTTCAACCGGGCGGACAAGAAGAACGCCATCACCCAGGCGATGTACGACGCCCTGGCCGGGGCCATGGCCCGGGCCGCCGAGGATCCGGGCATCCGCGTGGTGCTGTTCCGCGCCGAGGGCGACAGCTTCTGCGCCGGCAACGACATCGGCGACTTCATGTCCATCGCCGCCGGCGGGGCCGGGCCGATGGACATGGCCGCGTTCCGCTTCCTCAAGGCGCTGGCGTATTTCGACAAGCCGGCGGTGGCGGCGGTCAAGGGGCGGGCGGTCGGCATCGGCCTGACCCTGCTGCTGCATTGCGATTTCGTGGTCGTGGCCGAGGACGCCCTGCTGTCTGCCCCGTTCGTCAACCTGGCCCTGGCGCCCGAGGCGGCCTCGACCCTGTTGCTGCCGCGGCTGATCGGCCATCCGCGGGCCTTCGAGCTGGTCGCCCTGGGCGAGCCGATCACCGGCCGGACGGCCCTGGACTGGGGCCTGGCCAACCGCGCGGTCCCGGCCGACCAGGTGGAGGCCGAGGCCGCCGCCGCCGCCGCCGCCCTGGCCGCCCGCGCGCCGGGTTCGATCCAGATCACCAAGCGGCTGATGCGCGACGGCGACGCCCTGTGGGCCCTGATGCAGCGCGAGGGCGAGGCCTTCGGGGCCCAGATGAAGAGCCCCGAGGCGATGGAGGCCTTCATGGCCTTCGCCCAGAAGCGCACACCGGATTTCACGCCGCGCGGATAAGTCCGCTTTACGGCGGCGGCGCGCGGCCCTAACAGCGCGCGCTCATGTCCGACGCCGCCCCCCTCGCCACCGGGTCGCCCGAACCCGAAACCCCGTCCGACGCCGCGGCGATCGAGGCGCTGGTGCTGGCCGCCTTCGGCCCCGGCCGCTACGCCAAGACGGCCGAGCGCCTGCGCGAGGGCGCGACGCCGCTGGCCGGCTTCGTGCTGCGCGACGGCGACCGGCTGATCGGTTCGGTCCGCCTGTGGCCGGTGATCGTCGACGGCCGCCCGGCCGCCTTTCTGGGCCCCATCGCGGTCGAGGCCAGCCGGCGCGAAGGCGGGCTGGGGGCCGCCCTGGTCGAGGCCGCCGTCGCGGCCGCCCGGGCCGCCGGCCAGAGCGGCGTGCTGCTGGTCGGGACGCCGTGGTTCGAACGCTTCGGCTTCGCGCCCGCGCCCGGGGTGAGCCTGCCCGGGCCGGTGGACCGGCGGCGCATCTGGTGGCTGGCGCTGGACGGGCGCGATCCGCCCGAGGGGACCTGCGTCCGCGCCTGAGCTTCCTTCCGGCGGTCGCAGGCCCTACCTGTTGGCGAGTGATGACCGGATCGGACGCCAAGACCTCCCGCGGGCTCGACGCCCTGGCCGGCGCGGCCGCCGCCGCGCCCCGTCGCGGCCTGCCGCCGGTGCACCTGTGGAATCCGGCGCACTGCGGCGACATCGACATCCGCATCCGGGCCGACGGCTTGTGGCTGCACGAGGGCTCGCCGATCGGCCGGCCCGAGCTGGTGCGCCTGTTCTCGACCATCCTGCGCAAGGACCCGGACGGCTATCATCTGGTCACCCCGGTCGAGAAGCTGCGCATCGAGGTCGAGGACCTGCCGTTCCGCGCCGTGCGTGTCGACCGGGTCGGCGAGGCCCTGGTTTTCACCACCGACGTCGGCGACCAGGTGGAGGCCGGGCCCGACCATCCGCTGCGCGTGGAGACCGACCCGCAGACCGGCGATCCGGCCCCGCGGGTGCATGTGCGCGGCGACCTTGAGGCGCGCCTGACCCGGCCGGTGTTCTACGAACTGGTCGAGATGAGCGAGAGCCGCGACGGGATGCGCGGGGTGGTCTCCAACGGGGCCTTCTTCGAACTGGGGCCCGAGGCGTGAGGGGCCTGCGCGAGCGACTGGTCGAGGCCCTGGACCCGGTGGCGAGCTGGCGCCCGGCCGCCGCCCCGGTGCATTCGGACTTCGACCTCAATCCGGAATTCCGTCCGGCCGAGCGGCCGGCCCTGCGCGACGCGGCGGTGCTGGTGCCGGTGGTCGACCGGCCCGAGGGCCCGACCTTCCTGCTGACCCGCCGGTCCGACAGTCTGGCCAGCCACACCGGCCAGGTGGCCTTTCCGGGGGGGCGGCTCGATCCGGGCGAGACCGCGGTGCAGGCCGCGGTGCGCGAGGCGCGCGAGGAGGTCGGGCTGGACCCGGCCCTTGTCGAGCCGCTGGGCCTGTCGGACGCCTACGAGACGGTGACCGGCTTCCTCGTCACCCCGGTGGTGGCGGTGGTCCGGCCCGGCTTCGCCCTGACGCCCAATCCGGACGAGGTGGCCGAGGTGTTCGAGACCCCGTGGTCGTTCCTGATGGACCCGGCCAACCACCGGCGCGAGTTCTACGAGGCCCCGGGCGGGCAGAAGCGGTGGTTCTGGGCCATGCCCTGGGTCGACGCGGACGCCGAGCGCTACATCTGGGGGGCCACCGCCGGCATGCTGCGGGCCCTGTACGGACGGCTGCAGGCCCGGGCGCGCCAGGCCGGAGACGCCGCGTGAGCCGGCGCCTGGAGCCCCAGCCGTGGATGACCGACCCGGGCGTGGTCGCGGTGTTCGACGCGCTCGAGGCGGCCGGCGGGGCCGGGTGCGTGCGCTTCGTCGGCGGCTGCCTGCGCAACGCGCTCAGCGGTCATCCGGTGGCCGACGTCGACCTGGCCACGAGCCTGCGGCCCGAGGCGGTCATGGCGGCGCTCGAGGCGGCCGGCCTGCGCGCCCTGCCGACCGGGCTCGAGCACGGCACGGTCACCGCCCTGTCCGGCGGCCGGACGTTCGAGATCACCACCTTGCGCCGCGACGTGGCCACCGACGGCCGCCGGGCCGTGGTCGCCTTCACCGAGGACTGGGCCGAGGACGCCGCGCGGCGCGACTTTCGCCTGAACGCCCTTTACGCCGACCGCGAGGGGCGGCTGTACGACCCCACCGGCTGCGGGGTGGCCGACGCCGAGGCCGGACGGATCGTGTTCGTCGGCGACCCGGCCGGGCGCATCCGCGAGGACTATCTGCGCATCCTGCGCTTTTTCCGCTTCTTCGCCTGGTACGGGCGCGGCCAGCCGGACGCCGCGGCCCTGGACGCCTGCGCGGCGCTGAAGGATGGCATGGCCCGCCTGTCGGCCGAGCGGGTGTCCAGCGAACTGCTGAAACTGCTGGCGGCGCCCGATCCGGCGCCGGCCGTGAGGCTGATGGCGCGGAGCGGGGTGCTGGCCCAGGTGCTGCCCGAGGCCGGCTCGCTGGACCTGTTCGAGGGGATGGTCGCGGTGACGGCCGACCCGTTGCTGCGGCTGTCCAGCCTGCTGCCGCCCGATCCGCAGGCGGCGGCGCGCATCGCCGAGACCCTGCGGCTGTCGAACGCCCAGCGCGACCGGCTGGCGGCGATGGTCGGGGGGGCGGTCCGGGTCGCCCTGGACATGGACCCGCCCGCCGCCCGCGCGGCCCTGTACCGGCTGGGGCGTCAGGCCTTCGAGGACCGGGTGCATCGCGCCTGGGCCGCTGCGCCTTTGCAGGCCGCCGCGGCCGCCGCCCTGCTGGAGCTGGCCGCCAGCTGGCCGATCCCGCGCCTGCCGGTGGGCGGCCGCGAGGTCGCCGCCGCGGGCCTGCCGCCCGGCCCGGCCACCGGCCGGGTGCTGCAGGCGCTTGAAGACTGGTGGGTGGCCAACGATTTTCCGCAGACGGGCCTGGACGCCCGCCTGGCCGAACTGGTTGCCGAGGACAGATGACCCTTCCGATCGCCATTCTGGAGACCGGCGCCCCGCCCGCGGCGCTGCAGCCGGACTTCGGCTGTTATCCCGACATGTTCGCCGAGCTGCTGGGCGACGGCTTTCGCACCGAGACCTTCGACGTGCGCCAGGGCGAGGCGCCGGCGGACCCGTCGGCCTTCGCCGGGATGATCGTCACCGGCTCGGCGGCCGGGGTCTACGAGCCCGAGCCGTGGATCGCGCCGCTGTTGGACACCCTGCGCGCGGCGCGCGGGCGCACCCGGCTGGTCGGGGTCTGCTTCGGCCATCAGGCGATGGCCCAGGCGTTCGGCGGGCAGGTGAAGAAGGTGGCCAAGGGCTGGTCGATCGGCCTGCACCGTTACACCGTGACCCAGGCCGAGCCGTGGATGGAGCCGCGAGCCGCGACGCTGTCGATCCCCGCCTCGCACCAGGACCAGGTGGTCGTCCCGCCGCCCGGCGCCCGGGTGATCCTGGCCAGCGACTTCACCCCCTGCGCAGGCCTGGCCTGGGACGACGATGCGGTGTCGTTCCAGCCGCACCCGGAATTCGACCCGGCCTTCGCCGTCGCCCTGGTCGAGAGCCGCCGCGGTCGCAGCTATTCGGACAGTCAGGCCGACGCCGCCGTCGCCAGCCTGAAGCAGCCCAACGACCGGGCGCTGCTGGGCGGGTGGATCAGGAAGTTTCTGGGCGGGTGAGGCCCGACCGCCCTCATCTTCCGCGCGAAGACCTCCGCTGCGCTCCGGTGCGCGGAGCCTTCTTCTCCCGCTGACGCGGGCGAAGAGTTCATTCCTCTCCCGCGCGAGCGGGAGAGGCGGGGCCCGCGCAGCGAGACGCGAAGCGGATCGCTTCTGGCGCGGGGGTGAGGGCCGTGCGGCCGCCGCCCGCTAGGGCCACTTCACCACCGGGGGCATGGAGCTGAGGATCGAGTCGACGTTGCCGCCGGTCTTCAGGCCGAACATGGTGCCGCGGTCGTACAGCAGGTTGAACTCGACATAGCGGCCGCGCCGGATCAGTTGCTCCTCGCGCTCGGCCTCTGTCCACGGCTCGCCCATGCGCCGGCGCACCAGCTTCGGATAGATGTCCAGGAACGCCTCGCCGACGTCGCGGGTGAAGGCAAAGTCCCGGGCCCGGTCGCCGGAGTCGTGGTGGTCGAAGAAGATGCCGCCGACGCCGCGCGGCTCCTGGCGGTGGGGCAGCCAGAAATACTCGTCGCACCACGCCTTGTACCTGGCGTGCCAGGCCGGGTCGTGGGCGTCGCAGGCGGCCTTCATCGCTGCGTGGAAGTCGACCGCGTCCGGCGCGTCCTGCCGCCGGTCCCCGGCCAGCAGGGGGGTCAGGTCGGCGCCGCCGCCGAACCATGCCCGGGTGGTGGCGATGAAACGGGTGTTCATGTGCACCGCCGGCACCCGCGGGCTGGTCATGTGGGCGATCAGGCTGATGCCGGTGGCGAAGAAGCGCGGATCGGTCTCGGCCCCGGGGACCTTGGCCGCGTAGTCCGGGGGGAACTCCCCGTGCACGGTCGAGACGTGCACCCCGACCTTCTCGAACAGCCGGCCGTGCATCATACCCATCACGCCGCCGCCGCCGCCCTCGCGGGTCCAGGGGGTGCGCGCGAAGCGGCCCGGCTGGCCAGGGTACAGGGCCGACGGCGCCTCGTCCTCCAGCGCCTCGAAGGCGGCGCAGATGCGGTCGCGCAGGGCCTCGAACCAGGCCCGGGCTTCGGTCTTCAGTTCGGCGTGGGGATCGGCGTCGGTCATGGCCGGCTTGTAGGCGCTCCGGCCGGGAGGGTGAAGGGTTCGACCCGGGCGCGCGCCCGGCCCCTCGACCCGTCGCATCCCCTCTGCCACTGTTCCGCGTCGCTTCAAGGGAGCTCCAGATGATCCGCGCCGTCCTGCTGTCCGTCGCCGCCGCCGCCCTGACGGCCCTCCCGGCCGCGGCCCAGCCGGCCGACCCGGTCCGGGACATCCTGCGCACGACGCCGTTGATCGACGGGCACAACGATCTGCCCTGGGCCCTGCGCGCCGACCACGGGGCCGATCCGTTCGCCGTGGACCTGAACGCGGACCAGAGCGCCACCGGCCTGCACACCGACATGGCGCGGCTGCGGCACGGCGGGGTGGGGGCCCAGTTCTGGTCGGTCTATGTGCCCGCCAGCCTGACCCCGCTGGAGGCGGCGCGGGCGACCTTCGAGCAGATCGACCTGGTCAAGCGGATGGTCGCGGCCTACCCGCAGCATCTGGAGCTGGCCGCCACCGCCGACGACATCGCCCGCATTCACGGCGCCGGCCGGATCGCCTCGATCCCCGGCATCGAGGGGGGCTATTCGATCGCCGATTCGCTGGGCCTGCTGCGCGCCTATTACGACGCTGGGGTGCGTTACATGACCCTGACCCACTCGACGACCACCAGCTGGGCCGACAGCGCCACCGACGCGCCGCGCCACGGCGGGCTCAGCCCGTTCGGCGAAGAGGTGGTGCGCGAGATGAACCGGCTCGGCATGCTGGTCGACCTGTCGCACGTGTCCGAGGCGACCATGCTGGACGCCATGGCCGTGTCCGAGGCGCCGGTGATCTTCTCGCACTCCTCGGCCCGGGCGGTGACCGGCCATCCGCGCAACGTGCCCGACGCGGTGCTGCGCCGCATGTCCGAGGACGGGGGGCTGGTCATGGTCACCTTCGTGCCGGGCTTCGTCTCCGAGCCCGTGCGCCAGTGGGGCGCGGCCCGAGCCGCCGAACAGGCCCGCCTGCGCGCGCTCAACCCGCATGACGCGGCGGCCGTGACGGCCGGGCTGGAGGCCTGGGCGGCGGCCCATCCGCAGCCGCGCGCCTCGATCGCCGACGTGGTGGCGCACATCGAGCACGTGCGCGAGGTGGCGGGCATCGACCACGTGGGGCTGGGGGGCGATTTCGACGGGGTCGGCGATCTCCCCGACGGCCTGGGCGGGGTTGAGACCTATCCGGCCCTGCTGGCCGAACTGATGGCCCGCGGCTGGAGCGAGTCCGACATCCGCAAGCTGGCCGGCGAGAACCTGCTGCGCGTCATGCGCGCCGCCGAGGCCGTGGCCGCCCGTCACCGCGATCAGCGGCCGATCCTGGCGACCAACGGCGAATAGGCGGGGCGTCTATCGCGCCGGCAGGTCTCCGGTCTGGCGCAACGCCTCGAACAGGGCCACGCCGGCGCTGACCGACAGGTTGAGCGACCGCGTCTCGGCGCGGATCGGGATCAGCACCCGCGCATCGGCCGCCGCATGCACCTCCTCCGGGACCCCGGCGCTCTCGCGGCCGAACAGCAGGGTGTCGTCCGGGGCGAAGTCGAAGTCGTCCAGCCGCGTCGCCCCGCGGGTGGTGAACAGCACCAGCCGGCCGGCCGGGCGTTCGGCCTGGAACGCGGCCCAGTCCCGATGCCGCGCCATGTGCGCCAGCGGCCCGTAATCCAGCGCCGCCCGCTTGAGCGAGCGGTCGTCCAGGGCGAAGGCGCACGGCTCGATCACGTGCAGCGGAACGCCAAAGCAGGCCGTCAGGCGGATGCATGCGCCGACGTTCTGCGGAATGTCCGGTTGAAAAAGCGCGAGACGCATTCTAAGGCCCTCATACGCGCGGCCTGGGGGCTTGTCGCGGTTCAGCAATGCGAGCGCTTCGCAAGGCGCGCGCGCAAATTGCGGCGATCCGCCGCAAAGCTGGGCCGGGACGTGGTCTTCGGGGCCTCGCTAGGATACCGCCGCCGGCGGCGACCCAGATCACGGGGTCCGGTCGCCCCGATCTACAGAGGTGTAAAGTTGACCGAATCGGTCGTGAACGCTGACGGCGAAGGGCAAGACGCCACCCGCCGCGACTTCATCCACATCGCGGCGGGCGCCGCGGCCGTCGGCGCGGGCGCCATGGTCGCATGGCCGCTGATCAACCAGATGAACCCCTCGGCCGACACCCTGGCGCTGTCGACCATCGAGTTCGACCTGACCAAGGTTCAGGAAGGCCAGCAGGTGGTCATCAAGTGGCAGGGCAAGCCGGTGTTCGTGCGCTATCGCACCGCCGCCGAGATCGAGGCCGCCCGGTCCACGCCGCTGGGCGACCTGAAGGATCCGCAGGCCGACGCCGAGCGCGTCGTCGAGGGCCACGAGCAGTATCTGGTGCTGGTCGGCTCGTGCACGCACCTGGGTTGCGTGCCGACCTTCGGCACCGGCGACTACGGCGGCTGGTTCTGCCCGTGCCACGGCTCGCACTACGACACCTCCGGCCGCATCCGTAAGGGGCCTGCGCCCACCAATCTGGTGGTGCCGGAATACGAATACCTCACCGATAGCCGCGTGCGCATCGGCTGAGCGGGGACCAGGGAACCATGAGCGAACACGAGTCCACCTACGTCCCCAAGACCGGCTTCGAGCGCTGGATGGACAGCCGCCTGCCGATCATCCGCTTCGGCGCCGACTACATGTCGCTGCCGACGCCGAAGAACCTGAACTACTGGTACACCTTCGGCGCCATCCTGGCCGTCTGCCTGGTCACCCAGATCCTGACCGGGGTCGTGCTGGCCATGCACTATGTGCCGAACGTCGACCTGGCCTTCGCCTCGGTCGAGCGCATCATGCGCGACGTCAACGGCGGCTGGCTGATCCGCTACGTCCACGCCAACGGCGCCTCGATGTTCTTCATCGCGGTCTACATCCACATGCTCCGCGGTCTGTACTACGGATCGTACAAGGCTCCGCGGGAGATGATCTGGATCGTCGGCTGCGTGATCTTCTTCCTGCTGATCGCGACGGCGTTCCTCGGCTATGTGCTGCCGTGGGGGCAGATGTCGTTCCACGGCGCGGTGGTGATCACCAACCTGATCGGCTCGGTGCCGGTCGTCGGCGGTCCGATCCTGACCTGGCTGCAGGGCGGCCCCTCGATCGACAACGCGACGCTGAACCGCTTCTTCTCGCTGCACTACCTGCTGCCGTTCGTCATCGCCGGCTGCGTGGTGCTGCACCTGTGGGCCCTTCACCACGCGGGTCAGAACAACCCGGTCGGCATCCTCATTCCCAAGGACCGGCTGGCCAAGGACACGGTGCCGTTCCACCCGTACTACACGGTCAAGGACGGCTTCGCGATCGTGCTGTTCCTGATCCTGTTCGCGGTGTTCGTGTTCTACATGCCCAACGCCCTGGGCCACGCGGACAACTACATTCCGGCCAACCCGCTGGTGACCCCGGCGCACATCGTGCCTGAATGGTACCTGCTGCCGTTCTACGCCATCCTGCGCGCCATCCCGGACAAGTTCGGCGGCGTGCTGGCCATGGGCGGCGCCATCGCGGTGCTGTTCATCCTGCCGTGGCTGGACACCTCCAAGGTGCGCTCGATGCGCTACCGGCCGCAGATGCGGACCCAGTTCATCATCTTCGTGCTGGTCTGCCTCGGCCTCGGCTGGTGCGGCGCGCAGCTGCCCGACGCCCCGGTGGTGCCCGGCATGCCCAGCTTCCAGCTCTTCGACGGCCAGCTGAACAGCTACCTGTGGCTGACCCGTCTGTTCACCGCCTACTATTTCGTCTTCTTCCTGGTGCTCATGCCCTGGCTGGGCCTGAAGGAGACGCCGCGGCCGGTGCCCCTGTCCATCTCCGAGCCCGTGCTGTCCGGCGGCGACGCCCTGCCGGCCGGCGCCGCGGCCCAAGCCGAAAAGAAGGGTTGAGCGCGATGACGCTGCCTGTCGCTAGAACCCTGGCCGCGGCCGTGGCCGCCCTTGGCCTCGCCGCCGTCGCCCTGCCGGCCGACGCCGCCGGCGGCGCGCGCCACCCGCACAACGTGGCCTTCAGCTTCGACGGCCCGTTCGGCACCTTCGACCAGGCCCAGCTGCAGCGGGGCTACAAGGTGTACCGCGAGGTCTGCGCCGCCTGTCACGGCATGAACCTGCTGTCGTTCCGCAATCTGGGCGAGCGCGGCGGTCCGTTCTGGGATCCGCACTACGAGAACCCGAACGAGAACCCGATCGTGCGCGCCATCGCCGCCGAGTTCGAGATCGCCGATATCGACTCGGAGACCGGCGAGGCGATCATGCGCCCGGGCACCCCGGCCGACCGCTTCCCCGAGCCGTATCCGAACGCCACCGCGGCGGCGGCGGCCAACGGCGGCGCGGCGCCGCCGGACCTGTCGGTGATGACCAAGGCGCGCCACGGCGGGGCCGACTACATCGCCGCCCTGCTGGCCGGCTACGAGGATCCGCCGGCCGGCCTGCGCATCGCGTCGGGCCAGTACTATAACCCGTACATGGCCGGGGACATGACCCCGTTCTGGGAAGGCGATCCGAACCATGTGCCCGAGGGCGGGTTCATCGCCATGCCGCCGCCGCTGTTCGCCGACCAGGTGAGCTTCGACGACGGCACGCCGTCGACGGTCCAGCAGATGTCCGAGGACGTCGCGGCGTTCATCGCCTGGGCCTCGGACCCGCACGCCACCGAGCGCAAGCGCACGGGCATGGCGGTGCTGGCCTATCTGCTGATCTTCGCCGGCCTGACCTACGCCAGCTACCGGCGCATCTGGCGCAACGTCGCCCACTAGGCGGCCGCGGGCCTGCAAGCCTTTCAGCCCGTCGGAGCGCGCGTCGCTCCGGCGGGCTTTTCATTTCCGGGGAGACATTCATGAGCGCGCCGACCTGGGTGCTGGGGGTGATCGGCGGCTCCGGCGTCGCCCGTCTCGACGGCCTGACGGATGTCGAGACGCTGGATCTGGACACCCCGTGGGGCAAGCCGTCCGCGCCGCTGGTGCGCGGGACCCTGGGCGGCATCGGCCTGGTGTTCCTGCCGCGCCATGGCGAGGGCCACCGCCTGCCGCCCTCCGCGATCAACGCCCGGGCCAATATCGACGCGCTGAAGCGGGCCGGCTGCACCGACCTGCTGTCGCTGTCGGCCGTGGGCTCCCTGCGCGAGGACCTGCCGCCGGGGACCTTCGTGGTCATCGACCAGTACATCGACCGCACCGTCGGCCGGCCCGCCAGCTTCTTCGGCGAGGGTGTGGCGGCGCACGTGTCGCTGGCCGATCCGGTCTGCCCGCGCCTGTCCGCCCTGGCCGCGCAGGCGGCCCGCGCGGCCGGCGCGCCGGTCGTCGAGGGCGGGACCTATCTGGCGATGGAGGGGCCGCAGTTCTCGACCCGGGCCGAGAGCCGCCTGTACCGGTCCTGGGGCTGCGACGTCATCGGCATGACCAACATGCCCGAGGCGCGCCTGGCCCGCGAGGCGGAGCTGCCCTACGCCTCGGTCGGGATGGTCACCGACTACGACTGCTGGCGCGACGACCTTGGCGCGGTGGAGATCGGCGAGGTGATCGCCGTGATGACCGGCAACGCCGACAAGGCGCGAGCGCTGGTCGGGGCCCTGGCCGCCGCCCTGGCCGCCGCCGCGCGCACGCCCTCGCCGATCGACACCTGTCTGGATGGGGCGATCGTGACGCCGCCGGCCGCCCGCGACCCGGCCCTTGTCGCCCGGCTGGACGCGGTTGCCGGACGGGTGCTGGGCGCGGCATAACGGCGGGGGAAAGCAGGGGAGGCCGCATGACCGCCACGCGGGCCGAGGACGAGGTCGCCAACCGCCGGCTCGACGCCTTCGTCGACGCGGCCTTCGCCTTCTCCGTCACCCTGCTGCTGATCAGCGGCGGGGCGGCGACCAGCCTCGACGATCTGGTGGCCGCCCTGGGCCGGCTGCCGGCGTTCCTGGCCAGCTTCGCCCTGATCGCCATGTTCTGGCTGTCACACCGCGACTACGGCCGGATGGCGCGGCTGCGCGGCCCGGCCGCGACCCTGCTCAGCCTCGCCATCGTGTTCGTGGTGCTGGTCTATGTGTTTCCGCTGCGGCTGCTGACCGAGAGCGCTTTCCATTTCATGAGCGGCGGGCGGCTGCCTGGCCAGGGGCTGCTGGGCTCGTTCGGCGACCTGCGCACCCTCTATGTGGTCTACGGGGCCGGCTTCGTCGTGCTGGCGGCCCTGTACGCCCTGCTGTTCGCCACCGTGCGCGGCGAGCGGGCCGCAAGCCCCGCGCACGAGGTCGATGCGCGCGAATGGACGGGCATCTATCTGGTGCTGATGGCCTGTGGCGTGCTGTCGATCCTCGCGGCCGTGGTCGGGCCGCTGCGTCAGGCGCCGTGGCTGCCGGGGGTGGTTTACGGTCTGATCCCGCTGGGCCAGAGACTGGTCGCCCGTTACGTCCGCCCGCGTCCGACCCTTGCCGAGACCCCCGCCGAATGACCCTTCGCGCCGCCATCCGCACCATTCCGGACTATCCCAAGCCCGGCATCCTGTTTCGCGACATCACCACCCTGCTGGGCGACGCGGCCGCCCTGCGCCAGGCGGTCGAGGAGCTGGCCGCGCCGTTCGAGGGGCAGGGGATCGCCAAGGTGGCGGGCATCGAGGCGCGCGGCTTCATCGTCGGCGGAGCGGTGGCCGCGCGCCTGGGCGTCGGGTTCGTGCCCCTGCGCAAGAAGGGCAAGCTGCCGCACGCCACGCGGGCGGTGGAGTACGCCCTGGAGTACGGTTCGGACTGCATCGAGATGCATCTGGACGCGGTGGCGCCCGGCGAGCGGGTGCTGCTGATCGATGACCTGATCGCCACCGGCGGCACCGCCCTGGCGGCCATCGCCCTGTTGCGCGAGGCGGCGGCCGAGGTGGCCGGGGCGGGCTTCATCGTCGATCTGCCGGACCTGGGCGGCGCCGACCGGGTGCGCGCCGCCGGCGCGGCGGTGACCGCCCTGGTCAGCTTCGAGGGCCACTGATGGACCGGACCGACGCTCCCTGGGGAACCCACGCGCCCAATCCGCGCCAGGCCCGCGTGCTGGCCCGCGCCGCGCGCCTGAAGCCCGGCCCGCTGGCCAAGACCCTGCGCTCGGTGTGTTTCCGCCGCGCCGGCGGCAAGACCCCCGACGCCCTGTTCGACATCGAGCCGTTTCCAGGCCAGCGCGCCCGGGTGCATCCGGCCGACAACATCAGCGAGAAGCGGGTGTTCTGCGCCCCGCAGCTGTGGGACGCGCAGGAGCGGGCCGAGCTGGCCGCCGCCATCGCCGCGGCGCCGGCCGGTTTCGTGTTCGTCGACGCCGGGGCCAACGCCGGCTTTTACAGCCTGTTCGCCCGCTCGGCGGCCCAGGGGGCGGGCAAGCCGATCCGCATCCTGGCCATCGAGCCGGCGCCGGACGTGCGCGGCCGGCTGCAGTTCAACCTGGCCGCCTCGGGCGCCGACGAGGTGCGAGTGTTTCCCTATGCGATCACCGATCGGGACGGGCCGGTGAACCTGGCGCTGGGCGACCGCAACCTGGGCGAGTCGCGCATCGGCGAGGGGGAGGGCGGCCTGAGCGTTCCGGGCCGGACCCTGCCGTCGATCCTGGCCGAGGCGGGCGTGGACCGGGTCGACGCCCTGAAGATCGACATCGAGGGCCACGAGCGGCCGGCGCTGCAGGCGCTGTTCCGCGACGCGCCCCGGGCCCTGTGGCCGCGGCTGATCCTGATGGAGGTCAGCCACGACACCGACGGGGCCTACGAGCTGTGCCTGGCGCACGGCTACCGGCCGCGCCTGCGCACGCGCATGAACGCCGTGCTGGAACTGGCCGGGCCCGCTCGCTAGGGTCGCCCCCACAACTGGTTGAAGCATCAAAGGTCCGCCCATGCGTCTCGCCTCTTCCGTCGCCGCCCTGCTGATCGCCGCCAGCCTGCCGCTGGCCGCCCAGGCCCAGGTCGACACCGCGCGCCTCGCCGAACACATCCAGGTCCTGTCGGACGACAGCTTCCTGGGGCGCGGCATCGCCACCGAGGGCGAGACCCGGACAATCGACTATCTGTCGAGCCAGTTCGCGGCGGCCGGCTTCGAGCCGGGCGGCGAGGACGGCGGCTGGACCCAGAGCGTCACCCTGAACCGGTTCGAGGTGACCGATCCGCAGGCCCAGGTGCGGGTCGGTGACTGGACCCTGCCGCTGGCCCAGGGCGAGCAGGCGGTGTTCTCGACCAGGCTGCCGGGCGAGCAGGTGAACCTGCAGGACGCGCCGCTGGTGTTCGTCGGCTACGGCGTCACCGCCCCCGAGCGCAACTGGGACGACTTCAAGGACATGGACGTGCGCGGCAAGGTGCTGGTCGTGCTGGTCAATGACGCCGACTTCGAGCAGCCGGAGCTGAACACCTTCGGCGGCCGGGCCATGACCTACTACGGCCGCTGGACCTACAAGTACGAGGAAGCCGCCCGTCGCGGGGCGGCCGGGGTGCTGATCGTGCACGAGGACGCGCCGGCCTCCTACGGCTGGGCGACGGTGCGCAACAGCTGGGCCGGGCCGCAGTTCGACATCGTCCGCCAGAACCCCGAGGGCGAGCGGGCCCCGGTCGAGGCGTGGATCCAGCGCGACGCGGCCGTCGAGCTGTTCGAGCGCGCCGGGCTGGACTTCGAGGCGCTGAAAGTGGCCGCCCGGTCGCCGGACTTCCAGCCGGTGGTGCTGGACAACGCCGGCCTGGACGTCAGCTTCGGCGTGCGCACCGAGACGATCGAGACCAACAACATCATCGCCCGCCTGCCCGGGTCCGAGCGGCCGGACGAGACCATCCTGTACGGCGGCCACTGGGACCACATCGGGGTCGGCGAGCCGGACGCCGACGGCGACGGCATCTTCAACGGGGCGGTCGACAACGCGACCGGCACCGCGGCCCTGATCGAGGTGGCGCGCGCCTTCGCCGAGGGCCCGCGGCCCGAGCGGTCGATCGTGCTGATCGCCTTCACCGCCGAGGAGAGCGGCCTGCTGGGCTCGGAGTACTACGCGGCCAATCCGCTGTATCCGCTGGAGACCACGGTCGCCGGCTTCAACATGGACGCGATGAACGTCTATGGCCGCACAACCGACATCTCGGTCACCGGCTACGGCCAGTCGGAACTGGACGAGCTGCTGGAGTCGGCGGCCCGCGCCCAGGACCGGGCCATCGCGCCGGACACCCGGCCCGAGGCCGGCGGCTTCTTCCGCTCGGACCACTTCCCGCTGGTCAAGCGCGGGGTGCCGATGATGTACGCCGGCGGCGGCTCGACCTTCCGCGACGAACCCGTCGCCGCGCGCGAGGCGGCCCGAGCCGAGTACGGCCGCAACCGGTATCACCAGGCGGCCGACGAATGGTCCGACGACTTCGACCTGCGCGGCATGGCCCAGGACGTGGACCTGTTCATCGCCATCGGCCGCGACCTGGCCAACAGCACCGACTGGCCCGCGTGGAAGGACGGCTCGGAATTCGGGCCGGCCCGCGCCGCCAGCGCCGCCGCGCGCGACTGACGCCGACCGTTGGGGGACAGGGCATGAGGCGCTCGATCGTCGCCGCCATCGGGCTGGCGCTGGCGCTGGCCGCGCCGGCGGCGGCCCAGGAGTTCTCGGCCGAGCGCCTGTCCGAGGGCATCCGGGTGCTGGCCTCCGACGATTTCGGGGGCCGCTATCCGGGTACCGAGGGCGAGGCCCTGACCCTGGAGTGGCTGCAGGCCCAGTACGAGGCCATGGGGCTGGAGCCGGGCGGGCCGGACGGCCGCTGGCTGCAGCCGGTCGACCTGGCCCTGTACCGCCCCGCCTGGCCGGCCGTGGCCGCCTGGTCCGGACCCGAGGGCGCCGGCGGGCCGCTGCGGCCGGTGTACGACATCAACCTCAGGGCCGCGTCAGGCGACGGGGCGGCCGAGGTGGCCGGGGCCGGGCTGGTGTTCGTCGGCTATGGCATCCACGCGCCCGAGCGCGGCTGGGACGACTATGGCGCGGTCGACGTCGCCGGCAAGGTGGTGGTGGCGCTGGAGGGCGAGCCGCCCGGGCCGGTGTTCAACGGCGATTTTCCCACCGTCTACGACACCGACCGCTACAAGGCGGCCGAGGCGTTCGGGCGCGGGGCGGTCGGCCTGCTGACCCTGGTGCTGGAGCCGGCCGAGTCCGAGGGCTGGCTGCACCGCGGCCACCGCATGGGCGCGACACGCGGCCTGTACGGCGAGCCGGGGCTGGAGTTCACCGGCGAGATCCCGGTCGATCTGGGCCTGGCCATGGGCGAGGCGGCCGGCGTCGATCTGTTCGGCGCCCTGCAGACGGTCGACAGCGGCGCATTCCGGGCGATCGAACTGGCGGGGGTGACGCTGGACGCCCAGGTCGGCGAGCGCATCGAGATCCTGCGGACCTACAACCTGCTGGCCCGCATTCCGGGGGCCGAGCGGCCGGACGAGACGATCATCTATTCGGCCCACTGGGACCATGTCGGCTCGCGCGATCATCCGGACGCCGCCGGCGACTTCATCTTCAACGGGGCGTGGGACAACGCCTCGGGCACGGTGGCGGTGGTCGAGATGGCCCGCGCCTTCGCCGGGGGCCCGCGGCCGGCGCGCAGCGTGGTGTTCGCCCACATGGCGGCCGAGGAGATGGGGCTGCTGGGGGCCTTCTGGTACGCCGCCCATCCGGTGTGGCCGCTGGAGACGACGGTGGCCGACCTGAACATCGACATGCTGCCGCTCAGCGGCCCCACCCGGGACCTGCCGATCTTCGGTCATGGCCAGACGACGCTGGAGGACGACCTGCAGGCCCTGGCCGAGGCCCAGGGGCGGGTGGTCACCGACGACGGCCAGCCGCGGCAGGGATTCTACTACCGGTCGGACCACTTCCCGTTCGCCGAGGCGGGGGTGCCGGCGCTGATGCCGTGGCACGGGGTCGATCTGGTCGAGGGCGGGCGCGCGGTCGGCCAGCCGGCCTATGACGCCATGTTCGCCGCCCGCTATCACCGGCGCGCCGACGAGTGGCGGCCGGACTTCGATTTCCGGGCGGCGATCCAGAACCTCGAGCTGCTCTACGCCCTGGGCGCCGAGCTGGCCAACGGCGATCGCTGGCCGGGCTGGAAGCCGGGCTCGGAGTTCGCCGCCGCCCGCGCCGCCAGCGAGGCGGCCCGCCAGTGAGCGCGCGCCTGACCCCGCTGACCGGCGACGGCTCGCCGCCGGTGCAGGGCGCCTATCCGCAGGCTGTGGAGGTCACGGGCGCGACGCGCTGGCTGTACCTGTCGGGCCAGATCCCGGTGCGGCCCGACGGCGGGCTGTCCCGCGACTTCCGCGACCAGTGCCGGCAATGCTGGGCCAATGTGGAGGCGCAGCTGACCGCCGCCGGCATGACGCTGGACAATCTGGTGAAGGTCACGACCTTCCTGTCGGATCGTCGCTACGCGCAGGAGAACCGCGAGGTGCGGCTGGAGGTGCTGGAGGGCCGTCAGCCGGCGCTGACGGTGATCGTCACCGGCATCTTCGACGAGGCGTGGCTGGTCGAGATCGAGGCGGTGGCCGCCGCCTGAGCCCCTAGGAGCGGCTCTCGGCCTCGTCGAGGTTGCGGCTGAGCATCCGCCACGCGGCCCATACGGCCAGGCTGCCGACGACCGCCACCGTGGCCACCAGGCCGAAGACGTGGATGTGCTCGCCCAGATCGAAGGCGATCAGGCTGCGCGCGGCCAGCCAGCCGGGGGCCAGCATCAGCGGCACCCAGACCAGGGCCGAGCCGAAATTGGCCATCTGGAATTTGATCTGGTTCATCGAGGTCATGCCGGCGATCAGCGGCACGAAGGCCCGCACCGGGCCCATGAAGCGGCACAGGAAGATCGAGGCGGTGCCGTACTTGCGGAAGAACAGCCGGGCGCGGGCCAGGGTCCGCCGGTGGTTGCGGACCCACGGATGGCGCCAGGCGCGCGGCCCGACCCGCCGGCCAAGCCAGTAGGAGACCGCGTCGCCCGCCGTCGCCCCGGCGATGCACCAGGCCAGCACCGGCCAGGGGTCCAGCACGCCGGCGCCGATCAGTCCGCCGGCGGTGACCATCAGGGCGGTGGCGGGGAAGAAGGCGCCGATGAACACCATCGACTCGCCGAAGGTCGTCAGCCCCAGCACGGGCGCGGCCCAGAACACGTGGGTGCGGGCAAATTCCTCGATGCCGGCGACCAGGTCTTCCAAACGCGTACTCCAAACGGGGTCGATCGGTTGCGAATCCGGCCTGTCCGGAGCCCGCCCGCGTCGCCCATAGAACGCCGATGCGTCATTATGGTGGCGGCAGCGGAACAATCGGCCCGATCGGGCCGCCCCGGCTGAACGAATCGGAACGACCGCCGTTGTGCACCCCATGAAATGGTTTGCCCAGAGCAGTTTCGTCCTCGCCTTCGCCCTGGCCGCCTGTAGCCAGGCCGATGGCGACGTCGCCGCCACGAGCCCGGCCCCCGCGGCGCCGCCGTCGGCGGCCGCGAGCCCGGAGCCGGCGGCGGCCGGCTTCATCGGCGACTGGGCGGCCGACGCCGACTGGTGCGCCGACCCGACCGGCGCCGAGCGGCCGATCCGAATCAGCCAGGACCGGTTCGAGGGCTATGAGAACGGCTGCGACATCGTCTCGCTGGACGGTGGGGCGGGCGACTGGACGGCCGCCCTGGTCTGCCTGGCCGAAGGCCAACAGAGCGCCGAGCGGGTCCGCATGCGGGTCGACGGCGACCGGATGGAGTTGTCCTACCTCGACCGTGGGGGCGAGCCGGTCCGTCTCACCCGGTGCGCCGGCTAGGGCTCAGACGTTGAACAGGAAGTGCATCACGTCGCCGTCCTTGACGACGTAACTCTTGCCTTCCTTGCGCATCTTGCCGGCGTCGCGGGCCCCGGCCTCGCCGCCGAGGCGCACGAAGTCCTCGTAGGCGATGGTCTCGGCCCGGATGAAGCCCTTCTCGAAGTCGGTGTGGATGACCCCGGCCGCCTGCGGCGCGGTGGCCCCGACGGGGATGGTCCAGGCGCGGGCCTCCTTGGGGCCCACGGTGAAGTAGGTCTGCAGGCCCAGCAGGCTGTAGGCCTCGCGGATCAGGCGGTTCAGGCCCGGCTCCTCCAGCCCCATGGTCTCGAGGAACTCGGCGCGCTCCTCCGGCTCCAGCAGGGCGATCTCGCTTTCGATGCGGGCCGAGATGACCACCGAGTTGGCGTTGTCGGCCCGGGCCCGTTCGGCGACCGCGTCGGACAGGGCGTTGCCCTTCTCGGCCGAGCCTTCGTCGACGTTGCACACGTAGAGGGCGGGCAGGGCGGTCAGCAGCTGCAGCATGCGCCAGCCCTTCTCGTCCTCCTTGTCCACCTGGACGGTGCGCGCGGGCTTGCCGGCGCGCAGGGGTTCGAGCGCCATGTTGATCAGCCGCACGGTGGCCGCGGCCTCCTTGTCGCCGGACGACTTGGCGCGCTTCTCGAGGTTCGGCAGACGCCGTTCGAGGCTCTCGAGATCGGCCAGCATCAGCTCGGTCTCGATGATCTCAAGGTCGGCCAGCGGATCGATGCGGTTCTCGACGTGGGTGATGTCGTCGTCCTCGAAGCAGCGGGCGACGAAGGCGATGGCGTCGCAGTCGCGGATGTTGGCCAGGAACTGGTTGCCCAGGCCCTCGCCCTTCGACGCGCCGCGCACCAGGCCGGCGATGTCCACGAAGGTGATGCGCGAAGGGATGATCTCCTTCGACCCGGCGATTTCCGCCAGCTTGTCCAGCCGCGGCTCGGGCACGGCGACGTCGCCGGTGTTCGGCTCGATGGTGCAGAACGGATAGTTGGCCGCCTGGGCGGCCGCCGTCTGGGTCAGGGCGTTGAACAGGGTGGACTTGCCGACGTTGGGCAAGCCGACGATCGCGACTTTCAGGGCCATGGGATTCCTCGTGAGCCGCACGCCTTAGCTG
>CAZQBJ010000002.1:0-37574 GCA_964591465.1 uncultured Brevundimonas sp. | reverse complement strand
GGTGGGCATCCGCGATCAGGCGGACAAGTATCCCGCGGCCACCTCCGGCGGCCAGAAGCAGCGGGTGGCCATTGCCAGGGCCCTGGCAATGCAGCCCCAGGTTATGCTGTTCGATGAGCCTACCTCCGCTTTGGATCCGGAGATGATTGCCGAAGTCCTAGACGTCATGAAGGGGCTGGCCGAAGGCGGCATGACCATGCTTGTGGTCACCCATGAAATGGGTTTTGCCCGGGAAGTGGCGGACAGGGTGATCTTTTTTGACGAGGGGAACATCGTGGAGCAAGCTCCCCCGGAGAAGTTCTTCACCGCGCCGGAACATGAGCGCACTCAGCGCTTCTTGGCACAGATCCTCTAGGATCTAGATCCATGCCCTAGCTGGGACAAGGTCGAAGACAAGAAGTGGTCTTGAGGCCAGATCATCACGAATGGAGGATACTCTTGAAAGTTGCATCAGGAATACTATCGCTGGTCTTGAGTTTGGTGATCTTCCTGCAGTCCTGCACGGTGAGCATGGGCGGCGCCATTTTGGCGGAGGAAGGTACTCAACAGGGAGGTGCTGTGGGGCTCCTTGTTGCTTTCTTGTTTTTAGTCGGAGGAGCATTCGCCTTTGGGGTGCCCAAGGTTTCCCTTGTGGTCATGGCCCTAGCTGGATTGCTGGGCATGGCCGCCGGAGCCACTACTCCCTACAAAGACTTGACCATTTGGGGTGGAGTTGCCCTGGCCTTGGCCGTTTTGAACCTCTTTGCTGGGAGAAAGCGTAAGGACTCGCCGTCACAAACTTAAACCACTTTACTGGATGCAGAAGCAGCCAAGCCTACCGGTGTAAGACACCGGAAAGGCTTGGCTTTTTCGCTTTTCGTAAGCAAAATGGGTGGGGTGTAAAATCTGAAACAATCCGCAAGACAAAATGACACAAAATGAAAACATTGTTGTTCAGTTGTAAGGTAACATAAAGATAGAAGCCATGGCACTTAGCCATGTGCATGGGTGCTCTGCACTCTTTACATCCTGTTTGGGCTGGGTTTTCGGCCGCCTGGCTTCTTTGTGAATACCATCCCGATAATTGGGCGTGGAACCCCGGGGCCATGCCTAACCATCGTTGAGATAAGGGGAACGTAGGTCGCTGAATACGGGAACAAAAGAAAGGAGAAAGGAGCAGAAGTATGAAACGGTTGTCTATTTGTTTGTTGTTGGTCTTTTTGCTCAGTGCCAGCGCGCTGGCAGCGGATTACAAAATCGGGTTTAACAACGCCCTGTCCGGCGTTTACTGCCTGGACATCTTGGAGAACTTCGCTGTTTACGCCGCTGATGCCCTGGGTGCTGAACTTATGGTGGTAAATGACGAGGGCACAATCGAGAAATCCATTTCCAACGTGGAGAACTTGATTGCCTCGGGAGTAGATGGGATCATCTACTTTGGCTTGTCCGATGCTACCTTTGCCATCGTTGGTAAAATGTGTGCCGACGCCCGGGTACCCTTTGTGCTGTATGATCACTTGCCCACTCCGGACACCCTGGCCCATCTGCGCAACAACCCCTATTTCGTGGGAGCAGTTGGTGAAGATGACTACGACGCAGGTTTCCCCATCGGAGAGTTCGCGGCAGCCACGGGTGCCAAAACCGCGGTGCTGGTCACAGGTAACCGGGGCGACACAACCCACGAAGCACGGGTGAAAGGCTTTACCGATGCGTTTGAAGGCGCAGGCGGTAAGGTTTTGGACATCGCCTGGGCGGCAACTGGCGGCCGCGCCGAGGCTCTGAAGAAGAGCGAAGACCTGTTGGTAGCCTATCCAGACGTTGAGGTTGTCTACACCACCTCTGGCGAGCCGGCAGTGGCCACCATGGAAGTGCTCCAGAAGTATGCGGATCTGGACATCCAGTACTACGTTACCGACCTGGATCCCCCCATCCTGGAAGGCCTGCAAGGGGGCAAGATCAACGCAGCCAACGGCGCACACTGGATCAACTCCGGCTTAGCCGTGGCCCTGCTGCACAACTTCCTGGAAGGCAATGCCATCAAGGACGCCAACGGGCAGGCACCTGTGTTCCATGTACCCATTATCGTGTTGGAGGCTGGGCAGTACAAGGCATACGAAGAGCAATGGCTGGACAACATGCCCTTCAGCCCAGAAGAGATCATGAACCTGAGCGTAAAGTACAATCCAGCAGCATCTGCCGAATCATTTGAGACACTGCTTGCAAATTACTCTGTTGAACAGCGCGTTAGGGATAAGTTCGAAGCTGGCATCATCACAGAAGAGGATCTGCAACGCTACGGCTTCTAGCACGACAGCTGGGCTGCCAAATACACTTTGTTTTTGGCAGCCCCCTTTCAAAAGGGGTTGAAGTTCATGGATAGGAAAGCACATGCAGTGGGGGACGCAAACCCTATGTTCCAGCGTTTTGGAAAACGGAGAACACAGCAAATACTGGTTTTAGCCGGGCTGCTGCTGGTTTTTGTGATCATTCATCTGGCCACGGGCTCGCGGTTTCTCACCAGGAGGAACCTGGGTATCATCGTTTCGCATGCTGTCATTCCCACTTTTATCACCTGGGGCTTGATTTTCTCCTTTACCAGCGGAATGATCGACCTCTCCATCGGCGCCATTGTTGTTTTGGCATCCAACTTGGCGGGTATTTTAGGCCTGAAATTTGGCTACGCGGGGCTGATTGTGGGCGGCCTGGCCGCTGGCGTGGCCCTGCAGGCGCTCAATGGTTTTGTTTTCCTCAAGACTAAGATTCCGCCCTGGGTCGCCGGGCTGGGCATGGCCATGATCTATGAGTCCATTGGAGCGTTTTATTCCAATATGGCGGTGAGAAGCGGGGGCATGGTGGTAAGCCTAGGCTCTCAGCTGCGGAGTTTAGGGCAGCTGCCCTATAACGTGCTCATGCTTGTGCCAGGCCTGATCGCTGTTTACATCCTGTTCTGCCGCACCAGCATCGGCCTGAATGTCCGTGCCGTAGGCAGTGATATTCGGGTTACTAAAGAGATGGGCATTGACCCCAACCGCGCCAAGTTTTTGGGCATGCTGGTCTGCGGTCTCTTCATAGGTTTAGGCTCCGCAATCAACCAAAGCTACGTGGGGCAGCTGCTGCCCCGGACCGGGCTGACCACCGTGAGCACCATCTTCCAGCCGCTCACCGCTGTGCTTATCGCCAGTTCCATGGCGGCCATTTTCAACGTGGTGGTGGGTGTAGTTATTGGGACCATCTCCCTGTCGGCCCTGTTTAACGCCTTGACCCTGCTGGGCGTACCTTCCGGAACCTGGCAGGAAGTGGTGCTGGGCATGTTGGTAATCGCGGTAACCATTGTTTCCATGCGGGGCGAGGAGGGTGTCGTAAAATGACCAAGGCAAAGGCGGCAAAGAACTCGGTTGTCTTAAGAGTAGAGGATCTCTCGAAAAGCTTCGGGCCCACCCGCGCCGTAGTGGACGTCTCCCTGGACTTCCGCGCCGGTGAAATCCACGGTTTGATCGGTGAAAACGGTTCCGGTAAATCGACACTTATGTCCATGGTCGCGGGCATCCATACCCGGGACAAAGGGAGGATGTTCAAAGATAACCAGGCTTACGACCCCGTAAGTCCAGCCCACGCCAATGAGCAGGGCGTGAGCATGGTGGTGCAGGAACTGGGGCTCATTGATGATCTCACAGTCACAGAGAACATCTTCTTAGGAAAAACGGACCGCTTTTCCAGCCGCGGCGTGATGAACTTGGGGAAAATGCGGGCGGCTGCCGAAAAGGCCTTTGCGGATTGGGGAATCGCCCAGGTGCCCCTGGATGTGTTTGCCAAGAGCCTCACGGTGGAAGAGAAGAAACTGGTGGAACTGGTGAGAGCCCTCTCCAGCAATCCAGATGTCCTCATCCTCGATGAAATCACCGCGGCCTTTTCCCACAACAACCGCACCGTTTTGTATGAACTTCTCGCCAAGCTCAAGGCCCAGGGCAAGCTGATCTTGTTTGTCTCCCATAACTTGTCGGAGATCCTGTCCCTGTGCGACCGGATTACCGTTCTCAAAGATGGTGAGAAGGTCACCACCTTAGATGCGGAAGGGGCCACGGAGGACGAACTGAAACGTCTCATGGTGGGACGGGAAGTGAAGGAAACCTACTTCTACACACCGGCCAAGCTGGACAAAGCAGAGCCCGTGCTGAAGGTGGATGGCATCACTCTCGACGGCGTCCTGCGCAATGTCTCCTTTGAGCTGCGCCGCGGCGAGGTGCTGGGGCTGGGCGGCCTTAGCGACTCCGGTATCCATGAGCTGGGCAAGGTTTTGTTCGGGCTGACCAAGCCTGACCAGGGGCAGATCATCTTTGCCGAAACGGGAGAGCGCATCGACAGCCTGCGCAAGGCCATCGACACAGGCATCGCTTACGTGCCCAAAGACCGAGACACCGAGGCGCTCATGGTCAGGGCCACCATTGAGGATAACCTGGTCCTGCCTTCCACCGATTCCTTTGTGGGGCGGCTGGGCTTCATGAGCCCCCGGAAGCGGAAGGCATTTGCCCAGGAACAGCTGAGAGTGTTTGAAATTAAGGCCAGCGGAATCAGGCAGGCTGTAAACCAGCTCTCCGGCGGCAACCGCCAAAAGGTGAGCCTGGCCAGCTGGCTGTCGCGGCCCAACAAGATCCTGATTCTGGACTCACCCACGCGGGGAGTGGACGTGGGCATCACGGCCAACATTTACAAACTGATTGCCCAGGTGAAACAGGAGGGGATCGGGATCATCCTCATTTCCGACGAACTGCCGGAGCTGATTGGCTGCTCCGACCGGATTTTGATCATGAAAAACGGTGAGGTCGCCAAAATCTTCGAGCGAGCGGAAGGGTTTAGCGAACATCGCATAGTGCAGGTGATGATCTGATGAAAAAAAGGAAACTCTCTTTAGAGCACATCATACCGTTTGCCGGGCTGGTTTGCCTGATTCTCCTCTTCTCAGTTCTGGTGGGAGGAAAGTTTTGGCGGCCGTATAATCTACGATCCATATTGAACCAAACGGTGCTGTATATGTTTGGCGGCCTGGGGCTGATCTTCGTCATCGCCCAGGGCAGTATTGACCTGTCGCAAGGCGCGGTGCTGGCCCTCTCGGCCACCATTAGTGCCATCTTGGTGAACAAATACGGTCTATGGCTGATTTTCCCCTCAGCTATCCTCCTCGGGGCGCTGTTTGGCTTGCTCAACGGCGTGATCATCAGCAAACTCAAGGTTCCTTCGGTAACCTGTACCCTAGCATTTTCCATTGCTTACCGGGGTCTTTTGCCCGTGTTTACCCGGGGCGGCCCCATCTACGTTCCCTTTAAGCTGTTTGATCTGTACAACTTCGAGAACATGTTCCCCGTTCTTGTCCTGTTGACCCTGATCTTCGGCTACCTCTTTGAGTACACAAAACTAGGGTACTACTCCAAGGCCATCGGCGAAAACGAAGTCAAAGCCCGCAACAGCGGGGTACCGGTGGAGAAGATGAAGATCCTTGCTTACGTCCTCTGCGGTGTGATGGCCGGTATAGCCGGGGTATTCACCCTCAGCCGCGTGGGCGGGGTGGATGTCTCCATGGGCAACTTCTTTGAACTGGAAGTGATGCTGGCTATCTTCACGGGAGGCGTTCCCGTCACGGGCGGCATGCCCACCAGGATCTTCCGCCTCTTCGTCGGTGCCTTGACCATCGGAGTACTGGTGAACGGGCTCACCCTCTATGGGGTCAGCGCAGCCCTGGCTGAAGGGCTGAAGGGCCTCATGCTCATTGGACTGGTTTTCTTGACCGCCCGCTTCACCAGGGGCAGGGAAGCAGCGACCGCTTGAGGGTAGTAAGGAAGCAACTGCAAAATCATAAAGGAAGGGAGAATTGGTTTTATGAAGTGCACAAAGGAGCACAGGCTCAGCTACGATCAAAGGGCTAGAGAGATTGTCAAGGGACTCACTTTGGAAGAAAAGGTTTACTTAATGAGCGGCCACGTGCAGCTTGAGCAGATGATCCAGGACATGAAGGAGGATCCCAACAAGCATTACAACTACATCCCCTATCCCGCGGGGGGCATTGACGAGAAGGGCGTTCCCGCCATGAAGTTCTGCGACGGCCCCAGGGGGGTTGTCTGCGGTGTGGGCAAGAGCACCTGCTTCCCCGTGACCATGCTCCGGGGCGCCACCTTCGATGTGGAGCTGGAGGAACGGGTGGGCCGGGCCATCGGTAAGGAAATCAGAGCTTGGGGCGGCAACCTCTTCGGAGGCGTGTGCATCAACCTGCCCTACAACCCCGGCTGGGGAAGAAGCCAGGAGACCTACGGCGAAGAGTCATTCCACTTGGGCCAGATGGGTGCTGCGCTGGTGCGGGGAGTCCAGGCAGAGAACGTCATTGCCTGCGTGAAGCACTACGCGTTTAACTCCATGGAGATCTCCCGCTTCAAAGTGAATGTGGAGTGCGATAAGCGCACCGAGCGGGAAGTATACCTCCCCCACTTTAAGGACTGCATCGACGCAGGCGCAGCCAGCGTCATGAGCGCCTATAACCTCTACAAGGGAGTTCACTGCGGCCACCACGACTATCTGCTCAACCAGGTCTTGAAAGATGAGTGGGGCTTCGATGGTTTCGTAATCAGCGACTTTATCTGGGGCATCCGCGACACTGTGGAGGCAGCCATCGGCGGTATGGACATTGAAATGTGCTGCACCATCCACTTCGGCGAGAAGCTGGTCAAGGCTGTTCAGGACGGCAAGGTTCCGGAAGAGAAGATCGATGAGGCGGCTGTCCGCATCGTCCGCACCCTGCTGGCCTTTACGGAAGCCGATGACAAAGAGTACGACATGAGCCTGGTGGGCTGCGCGGAGCACATCGCCCTGGCTCGGGAAGTTGCCGAGAAGGGTATCACCCTGCTGCAGAACGAAGGCCGCGTCCTGCCCCTGAACAAGAACAACCTGAAGAAGCTCTTGGTCTTGGGCGAATTGGCGGATAAGGGCGTCATTGGCGACTACGGTTCCAGCCGCGTATTCCCCGAATACGTGATCACCCCACTCCAGGGCATCACCGAAGCTGTGCCCGAGAACGTGGAAGTTGTCTACTACAGCGGCGAGGATCTGGACCATGCCCGCAAGCTGGCTAAGGAAGCGGATGCCGTGGTGTTCGTAGTGGGCTATGACCACGATGACGAAGGTGAGTACGTCACCGAAGACCAGGTAGATGCCTACACCGGCGGCATCGGAGGCGACCGGGTCAAGTCCCTGGGTCTGCACCAGCCGGAGATCGATTTGATTAAGGCTGTGGGGCCGGAGAACAAGAACTCTGTGGCGGTCATGATCGGCGGCAACATGATTATGATGACCGAGTGGAAAGACGACGTGAGCGCCATCCTCATGGCCTTCTATCCTGGCATGGAAGGCGGACGGGCCCTGGCCAACATCATCTTCGGCGATGTAAACCCCAGCGGTAAGCTGCCCTACGTGGTTCCTTACAAAGAAGAGCATCTGCCGCAGGTAGAGTGGGACACCACCGAGCAGTTCTACGATTACTATCACGGCTACGTAAAGCTGGAGAGGGAAGGCATTGAGCCCCTACTTCCATACGGTTTCGGCCTCTCCTACACCACCTTCGAGGTGAAGGATGCCAAGTTCAGCACCGATGGCCAGAACGTCATTGCCGAGTGCACCGTAACCAACACGGGCGATCGTGCCGGTGCTGAAGTTGTCCAGATGTATGTGGGCTTCAGCAACTCCAAGGTCCACAGGCCCAAGAAGATCCTGCGCGGTTTTGCCCGGGTGGAACTGGAGCCTGGCGAGAGCAAAACGGTCACCATCTCCTGCCCCTTCGAGAAGCTGCGTTGGTACAACGAGGAAACCAATGCTTGGGAACTGGAGAAGATGGACTACGAGGTCTACATCGGCACCAGCAGCGCAGACAAGGATCTGCTGCAGGGCAAAATTACCATTGCTTAATGCAGGTGAAGGAAACGGACTAGGCGAATAGCGGTTGTAGGGAAACGGGAGACTGCTGCTCCCGTTTCCCTGCACCAACTGCCCTGTGGTTTGGCTAGTGCACCCGGCTGAGACTCTGAAAAAGGAGGTGAGCACTACAGTGGCAGAGTCCTTCAGTCTTTATGAAGAGATCGAATATCCGTTTTCCATTGGGTTCAAGTGCTTCACCGCTTCCATCGAGAGCTCCTGTCCTCACTGGCATGACGCCTACGAGATCGTAATCCCCGTGCAGGGAGAAGTGAGGGTGAGGTACAAGGGTGTGGCCTACACTTTGGCCAAAGGAAGCATCATGCTCATCAACAGCCGGGAGATCCATTCCTTTGCCTCCCGTCCCAGTCCCAACATCTGCCTTTTCCTGCAGTTCAGCCCCGGCATATTCAGACTAGATCGCAACCAGGATTCCAGAATTTACAACTTCTACCTAAACACCGCCGACCCCAATACCAGGCTGAGGATACCGCCCAGGCAGCTCATCGCCTCCGTGGCCAGGATCTGGATGTGTTCCTATGAGAAACAGAAGGGCTATCAATTCCGCATGCACGCGGAGTTTTTCCGTTTCATTGCCGATCTGTTTGCCCACACCATCTACGACGAGCGTTTCCTCAGCGATGCCCACACGGCAGACAGCGACACTTTCATACTGGATCAGCTGAGCAGTTTTGTGCATGAAAACTATGCCCAAGACATCTGCATGGACGATATCTGCAGGACGCTGGGAATGAGCCGCAGCACTTTGCATAGGTTCGGCAAGAACGTGCTGGGCTGTTCCATCAACGACTACATCCATCAGGTGCGGATCAAAGCCGCGAAAGAACTGCTGCGGCGCACAGACCAATCCATCTCCGCCATTGCTCAAGCCTGTGGATACATCAATGACACTTCCTTTTACCGCGCCTTTAAGAGTCAAGTTGGCAAGACCCCCAATGAATTCAGGAAAGAGGGGGCTGCCCCTGCCTCCGATGGCAGAATTCAAGGCTACATCACCCACGACACCGGAGCGGTGTACCGGCTGCTCAAAGAAGCGCCCCTCTGGGCGCAGTAAAGCAAAAGGAGATAATAAAACCGCTAGACTGAGAGAGCCTAGCGGTTGTTGGCGCGCTTACAGCTTGGTGCCTGCTAGCGGACGATGGTCATGTAGTACCCCTGCAGCTGGGTCTGGATTTCCCCGAAGTAGAGGCCTGTGTTCTCGAAGGTGCCGATGTAATCTTCACCCAGCATCCTAAAGAGGTTGGAGCGTACTGCGAACTCCGGCAGCTTGCCCACGAGGCGTTCCCCGTCGAAGAGGAAGCTCACCTGCACGGGGGTGGCGAAGCTGCCATCGGCTGTGAAGTCGCCGCCAGAGCAGAGCAGGGCGAATACAGCTGGGCGGCCCTGCAGCACCGCCGCGATGTCTTCGCTGTCCGTCTTAAAGGACAGGGAACCGCCGTGGGCTCCATCAATGGTGGGTGGGTCATCGTAGTCCCCCGTGGCTGCCCCGGTATGGGCCAGGCCATATGTGTCCGCCGTCTTCTTGTCCGTGAGCACCGCGGTAAGCCTGCCATTTTCCACGAGGGCCAGGCGGTCGTTGGGGATCACGACCCCTTCCGTGTCGAAGAAGGGTTTGATCCTCGTGGCCGGATCCCGGTTGAGCTCGATGGTGACCTTCTCGGCAAAGAGCTGTTCCCCCAGCTTGCCGCTGAACAGGGAACTACCCCGGGCAAAACGTTCGCCGTGGAGCGCCCGGCCCAGGAAACTCTGGAGTACGCTCAGATCCCACATGAACACCGGCAGCACATCCCCCTCCGGCAGCTCTACCTTGTTGCGGTAGGCTTCCAGGAAGGAGCGGTTGAAGTCCCAAAACTTGTCCGGGTCGAAATTCCGGGTAAGGCAGAACAGCGCCCCGTCGAACAGATTGGCGGTGGCCCTTTCTTTGAGGATCAGGCTCAAAGCGAAGACAGCGTCCTTGTACTCTAAGTCCAACCCTTCGCTGTTTCTCATCTGCACTATCTGCTCTATGCTGGAAATGGATTCACTGAAGGCGAAGTCGGGGTAGTCCTTCTGCAGGATCTGCAGTACACCCTCTGCCTGCTCCAAAAGTTCCTGGGAGCTCATGGGCTGCT
Source organism: uncultured Brevundimonas sp. (assembly GCA_964591465.1). Taxonomy (GTDB): domain Bacteria; phylum Pseudomonadota; class Alphaproteobacteria; order Caulobacterales; family Caulobacteraceae; genus Brevundimonas. The sequence goes on along the minus strand of CAZQBJ010000002.1, from coordinate 27,513 downwards.
CATTGTAGCAGCGGTGGTCCTTGAGGTTCTGCGTTAAGGGATAGGGGTAGGCAATGCCTGCGTTCAGGTTCTGCATGGCACCCTGCAGCAGGACGTCCTCGGGAGCGTCGCCCACTACACCGGCGATGCCGATTTTACCGTCTTGGTAAACCCGCACTCCCTTTCTGGTAATATCTTTGACGCGCACTGCGGTCACTTCGCTGTTCTGGACGCGGGCCGCGGATTCCTTGATGCGCATGGTGATGAATTCCTTTTTCACGTCTATCCCCCCTTATTGAACCTGCAGTTTTCTTACTCTGGTGTAGGGCCCGCCAAAGCCCACTGGCAGGGGATACTGCTCCATCTTGCCGCAGCCTCCGCCCACAAAGCTCTCCAGTTTGAACTCCTGGCTCACCGCATCCACTTCTTCCAGAGTGGTAAACACGTTGCCCGTGATCACCGATATTTTCACAGGCTTGGTGATCTGTCCGTTTTCGATTTTATAGGCCCGGGCGGGAGCGAGGGTAAAGGTGGACATGCCCGATCCGTGCTTGATGGTGTCCACGAAAATCCCCTCGTCCATTTCGGCAATAATATCCTTGAGGGGCCGATCGCCCTTGGCGATGTAGGTGGTTGTCATGCGCACGATGGGCTCGTACTCGAAACTAACTGCCCGGGCGTTGCCTGTGGGCTTCTCCCCAAGGGCCAGGGCTGTGGCGGTGCTGTGCAGCCGTCCCGTGAGGATCCCCTGGGAGATGATCTCCGTTTTCCTGCCCCGGGTTCCTTCATCGTCAAAGGGGGTGTAACCGCTCCCCAACTCGGTGCTGTCATCGATGATGGTGAGCAGGTCGCGGCCGATGCGCTTACCCAGAGCCCATTCGGCCTTCATGGCTTCGTCGCCCACCATGAAGTCTGACTCACTCTTGTGTCCAAAACTCTCGTGGGTAAACACGCCCGTGGCGATGGGGCTGAGCAGGACCTGGTACTCCCCGGGTATCACCGGCTGGGCATCGCGGACAAAGGCGATGTCCTTGGCCATCTCCTCCAGGATAAACTCCTTGAAGCCCCTCAGCTCGTCAAAGGTTGTGGCCGCTTTGGAAGCCACTGTCTGATCCCGGTTTTCCCCAAACACGATATCCAGGGCAAAACGAAGTCCGCAGATCTGGCGGTCGAAGGTGAGGGCTGCCCCCAGAGATGAATAGAATGATTTCACGGTGTTGTTGTCTACATAGAAGGATGAATGGTTGACCACGGCCGGATCCGTGATCTTGCGCAGGATACTTTCCAGCAGGGCTTGTTTCTCTTCCAAGGGAACATCAATAACGGACTTTTGTTGGTATTTGAGGAGAGTTTCCTTGTTCACTTCGAAAGCCTGAACCATGGGATGTTCCAGAATTCGGGGATTGGGTGCTGCCATCTGCGCGAGGCTGTCAATCTGGGCCTGGATATTGTCCAGATCGGTGGTGGACCCGTAATACCACCGCTTTCCATCAAAGACCCTGATCAGCGCCCCCTTGATCCGGCGCACTTTCTGCCCCTGTAGAGTCCGCTGTTTGAACCGGATTTCCGTGGCCACGGTTTCCTCTATGCGGACATCTACGTACAAATCGCGAGGGTAGTTGAACATGCTAGACCTCCTTTGGTTTGGGTTTGACTGCGCCTGTCTTGTGTGAATGCTCGCTCGTTCCTCCTTTGTCAATCTTTTAGTAGTTCTGGAAAAAAGCGCCGATTTCCTCCCTAAACGGGGGCTTACAGGCCAGTCCAGGTAAAAAAAGGTGATAGCAGGCAGGCGGAGAAGTATAAGTCCCAAAACAGAGAAAGGGTGAGGCCGGTGAAGATTCAGTTCTTGGGCCATGCATGCTTTTTGCTGGAAGGCTCGCCAGGGAAAGTCTTAGTGGATCCCTTTTTGTCTGGGAACCCCCTGGCGGCAAAAACGGCGGATGAAGTGGAGGCCGATTACATCTTGGTCAGCCACGGCCATCACGATCATGTGGGCGATGCCGTGAGCATTGCCAAAAGGACGGGAGCAGTGATCTGTTCCACGGTGGAAGTGGCAGGGGAACTCTTTGAGCCGGAAGGCCTGGAGGTAGTGGCAGGGAATATCGGGGGCAGGCTGCCCACTTCCTTCGGCAGCGTTAAGCTCGTGCCCGCCCAGCACGGCAGCGGCGTTTCCGGGGGGCTGGCCTGCGGTTTTGTGGTAGAGATGGACGGTAAGAAGATCTACCATGCCGGGGATACGGGCCTCTTCGCGGATCTGCAGCTGCTCCAGGACGAGGAACTAGATGCGGCTCTGCTGCCCATTGGGGATTATTACACCATGGGGCCCGCCGATGCGGTGAAGGCGGTGGAGATGATCCGGCCTGGGCTGGTCATTCCCATGCATTACAACACCTTCCCCGCGATCAAGCAGGACCCCCAGGAGTTCAAAAAGTCCGTTGATGAACTGGATCTCTGCCAGGTGGCGGTATTGGCTCCCGGGCAGAGTCTAGAACTTTAGTTTAGGCCGCGGCGCGCCCTGCCGGTGCCCGCGGAAAGAGCCGCCCCTTAAGGGCCAGGTACCCCACGGCCGCCGCGTCAGTCACGGGAACCAGCACCACGAAGTAGGCTAAGATCCAGGGCAGCGTGAACGGCAGCGGGAGGACCACTATGGACCAGGACACAATCATCCAGTGGATGACATACATCACCGTAATGTTCCGGCTCCAGCGGGAAAGTGTTTTCACCACCACTTCCGGCAGTTTGGCGGCCGCGAAGTAGGCTAGGCTTGTCCAGGCCACGACAAAGCTGGCAAACAGCAGGTTGCCCAGGAGATTATGGTGCCAGTACGCCCCCGTGTGGTGGTAATCTTCCCAGCCGAAATAGAGGCCGTAATGTCTGTAGAGCAGTCCTCCAGCAAGCACAGCTGGCAGGGAGACCCACAGGCAAATCTTGTACAGGCGGGTTTTATCCCGGCAGCGGATGAGCAGCTGCCCGAAGAGATACCCCAAAATGGGATAGGTGATCCAAGTCAGGAAGGGGAACCAGGAGTACTCTGTGGTTCCCCAAATCAATCCCCCGAAATGGTTCAGGAGAGGGGAGGAAAAGCTGGTTCCCATAAGCAGCAAGTTGGCTGCCCCGCCGATCAGAGCTGCGGCAATATAGTGTATGTTTTGGAAGCGCAGTTTGGCCGCGCCGGCAAAGAATAGGAAGGTGAGCCCGGCGAAGGGCAGGATGTCCACTCCCAAAAACTCGTTCACGCCCTCCGCGAGCTCCGCGGCGCTGCCAGTTCTCAGATACAGGACGTACATGCTTAGGAAATCGCGGAAGAAGGCCAGGACGTAGCCTAGGAGCAGAATGCGCAGCCCCCGTACGGCCAGATCCCTGGGCGAGTTCTTTCTGCTGTAGACCAGGCCTACCCCCAGGGCAAACATGAACACCGGTGCCGCTGGCGGGCAGCCCAAAAAGTAGATTAGGCGGTTGGCCCATGTCGGTTCCCACGGCAGCTCAATGAAACACTCCAGGCAGTGGACCAGCAGCATAAACAGGATGGCCAGCCCCTTGATTATGTCCAGTTCCAGCTGCCTGCCGCGATTGACTGGGCTGTCAGCAAGCAATCTGTTTTCTTCCACGGCTCTTACCTCCTTCTGTCTTCCCTTCATTGAGCTGCAGCCTGTCCAGTCCTGCCCCCCGTAGAGAGTTTGGCCTTCAGAGCCGTGTACTGCACTGCGGCCCAGTCAGTTATGGGAACCAGGAGGAGGAAGTAGGCGAGCACCCAGGGCAGGGAAAGGGGTACGGGGTAGATAACAACGGACCAGGCAATGATCATCCAGTGGATGACGTACATCACCGTAATGTTCCTGCTCCAGCGGGAGAGGGTCCTGAGCACCAGCTCTGGCAGCCGTAAGGCCAGGAAAAAGCACACGCCGGTCCAGGCCAGGACGAAGCTGGATAGAACTAGGTTGCCCAGGAGATTGTGGTGGAAATAATCCGTGGCCACGTGGTAATTCTCCCAGCCGAAATTAAGGCCGTAGTACCTGTGGAGCAGCCAGCCCCCGAGCATAGCCGGTAAGGAAACCCAGAGACATATCTGGTACAGGCGCTTTTTATCCTGGCAGCGGATGAGCAAGTGTCCAAAGAGATATCCCAAGATGGGATAGGGGATCCAAGTCAGGAAGGGGAACCAGGAATACTCACTGGTTCCCCAGATCAAGCCGCCTATGTGGTTCAACACGGGCGAAGAAAAGGAGGTTGGGTACAGCAGCATGTTGGCCGCCGCGCCAAGCAAGGCAGCCGCTGCGTAGTGCCAGCTCTGGAAGCGCAGTTTGGCCGCGCCGGCAAAGAACAGGAAGGTCAGCCCGGCGAAGGGCAGGATATCAACGCCCAGGAGACAGCTCACGGCTCTCTCCAGTTGGGCTGGATCGCCCGTGCGCAGATACAAGGCATAAAAGCTGAGAAAGTCCCGGAAGAAGGCCAGGGCGTAGCCCAAGAGCAGAACGCGCAGGCCCCGCAGGGCCAGCTCTCTAGGCGTGTTTTTCCTGGTGTAAACCAAACCCACCCCCAGGGCAAACATGAACACCGGTGCCGCGGGCGGACTGCCCAGGAAGACGATCACCCGGTTGGCCCAGGTGGGTTCCCACGGCGAGTAAGATAAGGTTTGCAGGCAGTGGACCAGCAGCATGAACAAGATGGCCAAGCCCTTGATCACATCAAGTTCCAGCTGCCTGCCGCGGTTAACCTGGCTGTCCGCGAACAAGCTGTTTCGCCCCATGCTGCAGCCCCCTAATAGATTTGTTTCTGTTTTTCAGCGTACTCCTCAAACAGCTTCAGGCACTCATCCCGGCCGTACTCTTCAATCAAGAGGATGGAGCTGTCCACCCGCCCGTTCTCAATGAAGCGGTAGATGAAATCATCACGGAACCCGATGGCCTCTGCATCCTCAGGCCTAGCTCCATAGATCACATGGGTGATGTTGGACCAAATGGTGGCGGCCAGGCACATGGGGCAGGGATAGCCCGTGGCATAGAGGGTGTAACCCGTCAGGTCATGGGTGCCCAGGACGCGCCCCGCTTCCCTGATGGCGTTCACTTCCGCGTGGGCAGTGGGGTCATGATCCCTGAGCACGCTGTTGGAAGCCACAACCACCACATTCCCCTCGGGGTCAATGATGGCCGCTCCAAAGGGGCCGCCAATGTTCTCGTTCATGGTCTGGCGGGCCCGGGCCACGGATTTCTCCAGGGCTTCATCGAGGACGCCGCGCAGGAGCACGTACTCGGGCGCGTCCACGGGGAAATCGAAGTAGGTATCGGTGTAGGGCTCGTCAATGAGGCGGTAGTGCCACCACTCTTCAGGATAGGGCTCGAACCCCGCGGCCACCATGGCATCCCGCAGAATGTTGCGGTTGGCTTCCTGTTCAGGTGTGATCAGATCCGTTCCGTGGTGGGAAATGGGGCCGAAGAAGTCGAAGGAGCTGCCCATATCCACTTCGTCCAGGGTGTCTTTGTAGACCAGGGTTAGATCGACCACGCTTCCCCTGCTGTGACCGGATCTGAGGGCTATGTACCCCAAATCAAAGAGGAGTGCCTTATCAACCTCTGGGTAGAATTCCGCCTTCATTTTCTGATCATCAAGGTCTTGAGCCCAGAGTACAAAATGCTCCACCGCGCGCACCGGCCGGTAGGCGTCGAAGACCTTGATGTAATAACCTTGTTCATCCAAGATGTCAGCTGCTTTTTTGAGAGCTTCTGCCGCCTCCACGGTCAGGATGGCCGTGGGAGCGTTGTAACCGTTAATGCGCGTCCCCACGAAGTTGTAACCGCTGTAGTAACGGATGTCCAGCTGCGCCGTTTCAACCACGTCTGTCACATACACAAATCCCTCTGGCAGTGCATAGGCCAAAACCGGTGTGGCCACAAGTGCAATCAACAGAACCGACAGGACAATGAGAATCCTTCTTTTCATCGTTTACACCTCGCTATCGAAATTTGCCGTCCAGTCGCGGGCAGCATTTTGTACATATTTGATGCATTCTGAGAAAAAGTGCCAATTCCTGCAAGCTGGAGTAACCTTTCAGGTTACTATGCGGGGAAGGTTTTTGGCGCCCCTTCGTCTAAGTTCCAGGCAAGAGTAACTTGCGGGAAGGGAAGTGGCTTATATGAACAGCAGGCGCAGAAGAATCTGGCTCAGCTTGGCCGTGGCCCTGAGTCTGGCGGTGTTCCTGCCCGGGTCAGTGCTGGCCGAGGCCCCGGTGAAAAACGTGATCCTGCTCATCGGCGACGGCATGGGCATCAACCAGATCACCGCGGCCAGGATCAACCTGGAAGCAGGAGCCCATTCAGTACTCAACCTGGATACCATGCCCTACACCGGCTTTTCCATCAACTTCGCCAACAACAACCTGATCACAGACTCCGCAGCGGCAGCCACCGCCCTGGCCACGGGTTTTCGCACGGATACGGGAAGATTGGGTACACTGCCCGATGGAACCCCGGTGCAGAGCATCATGCTCAAGGCCAAGGAAATGGGTTTGAGCACGGGGATCGTGGCCACGGTGAAGGTGACCGATGCCACGCCCGCAGCCTTCCTTGTAAACGCCGATTCCCGGGCTTTGGAACGGGACATCGTCAAGGCCGTCTTAGCTGCCGGTCCCGATGTGCTCCTGGGCGGCGGGGCAGATGCCTTTGGGATCAACCCCTTCACTAAGAAGCCCAAATCCAACGCCTTGATTCTCCAGGCCCTGGAGGAAGGGTATACCTTCGTGGCGGATCGGGAGAGTCTGCTTAGTCTGGAGATCACCCCGGGCATGAAACTCATCGGGCTTTTCATCGGCGGCGACATGAGCTTCGAGATCACCCGCCTGCCCACGGAGCCTTCCCTACTGGAGATGGCTGAGCGGGCCTTGGAGGTAGTGGGGCATAATCCCCAGGGTTTCTTCCTGATGATCGAAGGATCCCGCATTGACCGGGCCGGCCACACCCAAAGCGTGAAGGAGCTTGTGGGCGAGGTGCTCATGTTTGATCAGGTTGTGGGGCTGGCCTTGGAATATGCCCGGGCGAACCCCGGCACTTTAGTTGTGGTCACCGCCGATCATGAAACGGGGGGCCTGGCCATAACCGGCGGGCAGCCCTCTGGCGAACCGGTCACTTACGGCTGGGTGTCCACGGCGCACACGGGGAGCATGGTGCCCATCTATGCCTTCGGCCCAGGTGCCGAACGATTCAGCGGAACCCTACAGATCACGGACATTCCTCGGCGCATTGCCGAACTCATGGGTATAGGCGATTTTCCCGCGCTGAAGGAAGGTTACTGAGGTTGCTAAAGGGGCATTAAATAAACCTAAACTTTCTGGACGGGGAAGGATTCGTAAGGGGCAGTGTGGAAGAGAGGAACACGCAGCAGCCCATTGGGGTGCTGCTTGTTTTGGGGTTTAACCCCAGTTGGCGAAGGACAAGCTTAGACCCTCTATGCGCACTACTTCGGTCTGAACTCGTACCAGAACCGGCAGCACTCTTGCCAGCACGCTCGCTTTACACTCGCGCTCAAGCAATGCAGCACAGCAGGAGCACATTAGCGGCACATCTACGCCAGTATCTGCACGAAGTTCTATCATTATCCGGGTTTAGGTGTCCTTTGCACCCAAGGTGCAGCCCACTAGGCTGCACCTTTTTTCGCGCCCGCGTTCAGGGGGGAATAAGTTGCTGGGAACTTGGAACCATAAAGGAGAAACCAACCCAAAGGAGGCTGTATATGGAAGTCCACTGCACTGTGAGCAACTGCCAGTGGTGGGATGACAATTACTGTGTAGCCCAAAGCATTCTCATTACCAGCGACGAACTAGGGGCTAAACTGCCGGAGAGGTACGATTTCGAAGATACGCAGAGCATTGTGCAGCAGTACGGCGAGACGTCAGTGGGGTCCTGCGAAGCCACCTGCTGCAAAACATTCCGGGAACGGGGGACACCTTAACAGGTGTCTCAATTTTTTCCAAAATTGACTAACTCCTGAAAGAAAGGGTGTAGGGAGGAATCACCAAGCCCTTGGAGAAATAGTAGTTTGGTCTTTGTGTGATTTTTGGGTGAAAAATGTAAACGCCAAGCTCGGCGCAGAAGGGGGAATGGAACAAGCGTTAACGGTTGAGTTTTCCTAAGGAGACCATTGAGAGAGGAGAAACTATATTGAAGAGAGCTTTCATACTGTTGTTTGCTGTACTGCCTTTAGTATTTGCCAGCGTGGTCAGTGCCCAGACCATTGAACTTACTTACTGGACCCATACGGACGATAACCGTACGGCCATTGAAAACCGCTACATCGAAGAGTTCCAGAAACTCTATCCCAACGTTGTGATCAAAAGGGTGGTCAACGAAGCGGCCAAGATGGGCGATCTGGTGCTCACAGCCTTTTCCGCCCAGAATGCACCTGACATCTTCAACCTGCCCATTGAGCAGGAATACGGCTATATGATCCATGGCCGTGTGGCTCCTGTGGACTATGAAGCAGTGGGCTACGCCAATGCCGAGGAGCTCATAGCCGACTACCTGCCAGGTACCTTTGATCCGGTGACCATGGACGGCGAGATCTACGGCCTGCCCCTGGAGCTCACCAACTGGGCCATCTACATCAACGACCGCGTCTTCCGGGATGCAGGGCTTGATCCCGACGTGGATTATCCCAAGACCTGGGAAGAGATGATCGAGATCTCTGAAAAGCTGGTCATTCGCGAAGGCGACATCATCGTCCGCCGCGGCTTTGACTTCCGCTATCCCTACTACCTCGTGGCCATGCTGCCCATGGTAGAACAGCTTGGCGGCGCTCTGCTCAGCGAGGATGGCACAACAGCCATCGTTAACGACGAGGCTTGGATCCAGGTACTGGAGTGGTTCCGGGAGTTCGGCCCCCACGGACGTAACCTGGGCAGCCCCACTTATACCAGTGCCCGTAAGGTTTGGGACTTCGACAACAACGATATCGCCATGTGTCTCAGCGGTTTCTATCAGCAGGGCCGGCTGCGCATTGACAATGAGGAGTTCTTCGAGAGCGGCGAGTGGCGGGTTATCCCCTACCCAGTATTTGAGAATGCCGTACAAGACGTGGCCTGCGCTTACTACGGCCACTACATGATGGTCAATGCCCAGACCTCCTCAGAGAAGCAGTACTGGGCTTGGAAGTTCATCGCCTACATGCTCGACCATCCTTGGGAGTACCTGGAGACTGTGAACATCATCCAGCCCCGCAACGACCTGCTCAACGATCCCCGCTTCATGGAGCTGCCTTACATGGACGTGTTCATGAACGATATGGAGAGAGGGCACATCGTCTTCATGCATGAGAACGGCTACCAGTTCGAGCGCTTCATTAAGGAAGCCGTGGAAAGCGTCATGCTGGAGAACATGGATTCCAGGGAAGCTCTGGACATCCTGCGCGAGCGCATCCAGGAGGTACTGGACGACCAGTATTGATCAAACTTAAGCCCTGAAGGAAGCCCGGGCTTGGTCTCGGGCTTCTTCACTAATTTTGCTCTGGAGGGAAGACATGCGCCGCACACGAGGATTCAGCATGGAGAGGAAGAAGGCGATCTGGGGATGGATCTTCGTCCTGCCCTCGCTGATCTTTTTCTCCGCGTTCAGCTTTTACCCCATTATCAATGCCTTTTACGAGAGTTTTTACAACAGGAATCTCCTGTCCCTGAGGCCGCCCCGCTTTGTGGGCTGGGATAACTATACCTACCTGTTCCGGTCCAGGGATTTCTGGCTGTCTGTGCAGAATACAGCTATTTTTACCTTGGGCACCTTTGTGCCTTTAGTAGTGGTCAGTCTGATTTTGGCGGTCTGCATCATGTCCGTCTCGCGCTTTCGCCGCTTTTTCCAGCTCTCGCTCTATGCGCCGGCTGTGCTTTCTTCGGTGGTGGCCGCGCTGATCTGGCTCTTAATTTTTGATCCCCGGGGCCTGGCCAACCAAGGGATGAATGCTCTGCTGGGCACCACGGGTGTGAACTATAAATGGCTGTCGGACACGAACATGCTGCGCCTTTCCACTATCATTGTCTATTTCTGGAAATATGTCGGCTATTTTACCGTCCTTTTTGTGGCAGGCATAGGCGCGATCCCGCACACCCTCAATGAGGCAGCCCTGATTGACGGGGCCAACCGCTGGCAGCTGTTCTGGCGGATCACCTTTCCGCTGCTCAAGCCCACCACCCTGTTGGTGTCGGTCATGACCATGATCCAGTGCTTGAAGACGTTCAGCACCCAATACTTGTTTACCTCAGCGGGGGCTCCTACGCGTCCCATCAACGTGATCACCTTAAGCATTTACAACACGGCCATTAAGGACTACCGGATTGGACGGGCCACAGCCATGAGCATTCTGCTCTTCATCGTGATGTTTGTGTTCACCTGGCTGCAGCTGAGGATTTCCCGGACCGAAGAAGTCACGTTTATGTAGGCGCCGTGAGAGGATAGGAGGGTTGATATGCACACGAAGAAAACACATTCTTGGTATTTAGGGAAAGCCTCCACAGGCGTCATGTGGCTGTTTTTGATCCTGGCAGCTGCCTTAGTCCTCATTCCCCTGGTCTTTATGTTTACCGCTTCGGCCATGCCCGCCAGGGATATTCTGCGCCTGCCTTACCCGTGGATCCCCGATGGGTTTTACTGGCCCAACTTCTGGAACGGGCTGAAGGGTCCCGAAGATGACTTCATCTTTTTCCGCAACGCACTCAACTCGTTGATTGTCGCGGGCAGCGTGGCTTTCTTCACTGTGATCCTGTCATCGGCCACGGGATACGGCTTGGCCAAGTTCAAGTTCAAAGGCAGGAACCTGGTGTTTATGCTGATCATGGCCACCATGATGATTCCCTTTGAAGCCATCATGATTCCCCTATACATGGTAGCCATGCGCATGGGCATGCAGGATACCTATGCCGGTTTGATCCTGCCCTTTTTGGCCAATGCCTTTGGGGTCTTTTTGATGCGCCAGCATCTGATCACCTTCCCCGATGAGATTCTGGACGCGGCCCGCATTGACGGCGCGGGCGAGCTGCGCATCTTCGGCAGCATTGTCCTGCCCAGCTCGGGGCCGGCCATTGCCACTTTGGCCATCCTGGCCTTTAGATCGCAGTGGGACAGCCTGCTCTGGCCGCTGTTGGTGGTCCAGAGCGATGAGATGAAGACCATTCCCCTGTATATCACCAGGTATATGGCGGAAACCCACAGCGACGAAGGGATTATGATGGCGGTGGCGGTTCTGGCCAGCCTGCCCATGATCATCCTGTTTTTGACTTTGTCCAAGTACTTTGTGAGCAAAGACGGCTTGACTTCAGCCACCAAGGGATGACGAGGTGGAAGAAAAGCAATCAGCCCCGTTCCACAGGTAGATCTGTGGAGCGGGGCTTTTTGCTGTGCATGAAATGGACCTCCAAGGTCCATGCTAAGTCATGGCCTCCTTATTTCGTCCATTTGTCGTAATGAATTTTGCTTTCCTCCCAGGTGTGGGGAGTGGGGCGCTTCTCTGCGGGGTGGCCCAAGGCGATGACCGCTGTAGGCTCCACGTGATCCGGGAGCTCCAAAGCTTCCCTGATCAGCTTGTACCAGTCGGAATCCCTGGTTACGCCCAGCCATACGCCGCCTAGGCCCAGGCCGTGGATGGCGAGCAGAATGTTTTGGGTCGCTGCGTAGCAGTCGGCGTAGAGGTGTTCCATGCGGTCTTCAACCGTTTTATCTCCGCAGATGGCGATGCCTGCGGCGGCGGAAGAGAGCATGCGGGCATGGACTTTGCCCTGGGCCAGTTTGTGGAGCAAATCCCCATCTTGGATCAGCACGAAGTGGAAGGGCCTGAGATTCCTGGCCGTGGGAGCGCACAGGCCCGCATGGAGAATGGTGTTCAGCTGCTGATCACTCACTGGATCCCCGGTAAACCTGCGGATACTGCGCCGCTCGCGGATGGCCGTGAGCACATCCATGTTTGTGTTTACCCATGCGGGTTCTCCTTGAGTTCCATGAACAGTCATGGCTGCACCTCCTAAACAAGTGATTTAGCGCTTGTGCCTCACTGCACATACTTCGACGGCGGGGCAAAAAATCTTGCTGAATAACCCTTGACATTCTTAATAGGAACTGTTATCATTAAGTCAGCTAACAAGTTAAGGAACTTCTTCCTGAAAATACAATGTACATGGGAGGCTGTTGTCATGAACCGCATCGGATTGTCGAATGAAGGAACAAAAAAGGTGGCAGAACACCTGGATCAGCATCTAGCTAATCTCCACGTGCTCTACACTAAGCTGCACAACTATCACTGGAATGTTGAGGGGCGCGGGTTCTTCGTGATCCACTCCAAGCTCGAGGAGCTGTATGATGCAGTGGCCGAGGAAATTGACGAAGTGGCGGAGCGCATTTTGATGATTGGCCATCGCCCCAGCGCTTCCATGGCCGAGTACCTGAAGAAGGCCCAGCTCAAAGAGGCTGAGAGCAAAGCTGTGACAGGCGAGGCCGCCATTGAACAGATCTTGGCTGACTACCAGACCCTGATTGCCAACCTGCGTGCTGGCGTGGAGGCTGCTCAAGAAATCGGCGATGAAGCCAGTGCCGATTTGATGATCGGTTCCCTGGCCGCTTACGAAAAGACCGTTTGGATGCTGGAAGCCTACCTCAAGTAGGTGTCACCTTCATAAAGCCCCGGGCTGTGAATTGCAGACCCGGGGTTTTTCTATGCCCAGGCGTTCTTCCCTTAAAAGGGGTTTGGGGAGAAAAACAGAAAGAGTCATCTAAAGTAAAGGAACTGTGCGGCTGGATGGGAGGCGATCATATGGGCAAAAAGGTTGTTACCTTTGGGGAGATCATGCTTAGGCTCACTCCCCCCGATTACAAGCGGATTGTGCAGGCGGAGAGCTTTGAAGTGATTTACGGCGGTGGCGAAGCCAATGTGGCCATCACCCTGGCCAACTTCGGCCTTGAATCCTACTACGTAACCAAGCTGCCCGGAAATCCCCTGGGGCAGGCGGCTTTGAACGCGCTGCGCCGCTACGGGGTTAACACGGATTACATTGCCCGGGGAGGAGAGCGGCTGGGCATCTATTTCTGCGAAAACGGAGCCAGCCAGCGTCCATCGTTGGTGATCTACGATCGGGCCCACTCGGCAATAGCGCAGGCCAGCCCCGGGGACTTTGACTGGGAGAGGGTCTTTGCAGGGGCAGATTGGTTTCACATCACCGGCATCACGCCCGCCTTAAGCGAAGGCACCGCAGAGATCTCCCTCCAGGCGGTGCAGGCTGCCAAGGAGCACGGGCTCAAGGTGAGCTGTGATCTCAATTACCGGGCCAAACTTTGGAGCCGGGAGCGGGCGGGGGAGGTCATGTCTCGGCTCATGCAGTATGTTGATGTCTGCATAGCCAATGAGGAAGATGCGGAGATGGTCTTTGGCATCAAGAGCGGATCCGATATTTCCTCCGGCAGCATCAACGTGGAAGGGTTTAGGGATGTTGCGCAGCAGCTCATGGACAGGTTCGGCTTGGAGCTGGTCGGCAGCCACCTGCGCATCAGCCGCAGCGCCTCGGACAACGGCTGGCTGGTGGTGCTCTACGACGGAAGCAAATTCGTGCAGTCCACGGAGTATGATATCCACATTGTAGACAGGGTTGGCGGGGGCGATGCCTTTGCTGGCGCGCTGATCTATGCCCTGCTGAACAAGTTTACCCTGCAGGAAGCGGCGGAGTTCGGAGCCGCGGCCTCCTGCCTCAAGCAAACCATCCCTGGTGATTTCAACCATGTGACCCTGGCAGAGGTGGAAGCTCTGGCCCGAGGAGATGGCTCGGGCAGGGTGAAACGTTGAACTTCTTTTCCGTAACAGAAATACGTGTGCGGGCAGGCATCACGCCAACAGCATTCTGATTAGTGGTCCGGTGAACAACCGGGCCACTTAATTTTTAAAAAAGATAATCAATAAAGAAGGATATTTGGTTTACGTGAAGAAGCATACACCGGAAACCTTTCCGGGAACGTTTACGGTTAAAATGTTGTATTCTTGAGGGAGGCAGGTTAATGGGGTGTATGCGTAGGGCACATATGATTCTTGAGAAGGACTTCCGAATAAGTGAAATCGACCCTCGCCTTTATGGTTCCTTTGTGGAGCATCTTGGACGGGCCATTTACGGGGGGATCTATGAACCTGGGCATCCTACCGCGGATGAAGCCGGTTTTCGTCAAGATGTGGCTTCCTTAGTTCGTGAGCTGCAGGTGCCGGTAATACGCTATCCTGGCGGCAATTTCGTATCGGGATATAACTGGGAAGATGGCGTGGGCCCAAGGGAGCAGAGGCCGCGTCGCCTAGATTTGGCTTGGCAGACCGTTGAAACCAATGAAGTGGGTGTAAATGAGTTTTCCGATTGGGCGAAGGTGGTGGGTGCCCAGGTCATGATGGCCATCAATCTCGGCACGAGGGGAGTGGATGCAGCCCGCAACCTAGTTGAATACTGCAACCATCCTGGCGGCACCTATTACAGTGATCTGCGCATAGCCCACGGCTATAAGGATCCCCATGCCTTCAAACTGTGGTGTTTGGGAAATGAGATGGACGGACCTTGGCAAATTGGGGCGAAAACCGCTTACGAATACGGCCGCTTGGCCCAGGAAAGTGCCAAAGTCATGAAATGGGTTGATCCCAGTATTGAGCTTGTGGTCTGCGGCAGTTCCAATAGCGCGATGCCCTCGTTTGCAGAGTGGGAAGCGACCGTGTTGGACATCGCCTACGATGAGGTGGACTACATTTCTCTGCACACCTATTACGGCAACAGGGACAACGATACTCCCAACTTCTTGGCCCGTTCCCTAGACATGGATCGGTTTATCGGCTCAGTTGTAGCTATTTGCGATTATGTCAAGGCGAAAAGGCGCAGCTCCAAAACCATCAACCTCTCTTTTGACGAGTGGAACGTCTGGTTCCATTCCAACGACGCGGATCGCCGCGTTGAACCTTGGTCAGTTGCCCCTCCATTACTGGAAGACATCTATACCATGGAGGACGCATTGTTGGTGGGCAGTATGCTCCTAAGTCTCTTGCGCCGTTCCGACCGGGTGAAAATCGCCTGTTTGGCTCAGCTGGTCAATGTGATAGCTCCCATTATGACTGTGACCGGGGGAGCAGCCTGGCGGCAGACGATTTTCTACCCCTTTATGCACGTGTCTGTTTATGGGCGCGGAGTTGCCCTGCAGCCCATCATTCAATCGGACAGGTATGACAGTAAGGACTTCACTGATGTGCCCTACCTCGATTCCATGGCGGTGCTCAATGAGGAAAAAGAAGAACTGACTGTTTTCGCAGTGAACCGCAATCTCCGGGGTTCCTTGGAGTTGAGCTGCCACTTGCGCGGTTTTCAGGACTATGCTGTCATTGAACATACCGTTCTCAGGCACGACGATCTAAAAGCCGTGAATACTGCTGAGAATCCGTTTAACGTAGTGCCAACTAGCGACGGCAGTGCGCGGGCTGTCGAAGGAGCTCTAACCGCTTTATTGGCTCCAGCTTCGTGGAACGTGATCAGGTTAAAGAGCACCAGGCGATAGGAGGCAGAGGAGATGGCCCATTGGAGACTACGGGATGTGGCAAGGCTATCAGGGGTTTCAGTGTCCACCGCTTCCAGGGCGCTCAATGATCGGGATGATGTGAGCCCGCAGACAAAGGCACGAGTTCTCGCCGCCGCGGAGCGTTTGGGGTATGTTCCTAGCTCGCTGGCCAAGGGCCTGTGGTCCGGCACAACCAAAACGGTGGGTGTTGTGGTCACGAACATCACCAACTCCTTTTACGCCAACGTAGTAGCGGGCGTGGAAGACGTCATGGACGCCCACGGGTACAATATCGTACTGAACAGCACCCATGAGGATCCTGAACGGGAGATGCGTGCCATCAAACTGTTGTTGGAGCAGAGGGTGGACGGCATCATCCTTGCGCCGGTGGAAAGCGAGCCTGCCGCTGTTGATTTTCTCAATAAGAATGGGGTTCCATACGTTATCGTGGGGCGCAAGGCCCGCAACGCCGACACCAATCATGTTGTCTGCGATGACCTCAAAATTGGTCGCATGGCTGCTCGCTATCTATTAGACGCCGGTCATGAGAGGGTTCTCTTTATCAACTCCGCACGCAACTACAGCGCTGAACTGCGCGCAGAAGGTTTTCGCTCTGTGTTCCGAGAGCACGGCGCTGCCTGGGACGAGGATATGATTCTTCCCGTCTTCGATCCCCAGCAGCTGCCTGCCATTGTGAACCAGGTTTTCGATGGAACTCACCTGCCATCGGCTGTTTTCTGCTTCTGTGATGATATGGCCATTGATGTAATGCGGGTTTTGAGACAGCGCGGCCTAAAGATTCCACAGGATGTGGCAGTGATGGGTGTGGACAACTTGAAGGTAACTGAGCTCTTGGATCCTCCCTTGACCACCATTGATACGTCAAAAATGCAAATGGGAACGTCCAGTGCGGAGATTCTGCTCAGAGCAATGCATAATCAGGACAAAGATATAGAGCACATTGTGCTTGAGCCCAAGCTGGTTAAAAGGGTTTCTGCCTAGCAGGATGAGGAGGTTGGCGGCGGGGCATTTGGACTCGCCCATGTTTCCTGCTTCCTCGTCCCACTTTATGTAGCTTTTCGGTAACGTTACCGGAGTGGGCGCTTAACAAAAAGAAGGGGGTGGTGGTGAACTCTCACGTTCTGCAGCTCGGATGGTGTGGAGAAGGTACTTAACAACGCAAGGAGGAAAAGAGAATGCAACGGCGACATCTCAAAAGCCTAGTCGTGTTGTGCTTAGTCCTATTATTGACCCTCAGCGCAGCGTCATTGGCGTTTGCCAAAGTGACCCTAACGTTTTGGAATGGCTTCACGTCATCCGACGGAGACATTCTGCGGGAGATAGTGGACCGTTTCAACCAGCTGCACGTCGGCGAGATTGAAATCCAGATGGACATCATCCCCTGGGAGGTCATGTTCCAAAGACTGCCTCCAGCCATTGCCACAAATACTGCGCCCAGCTTCATCCTTATGGGCTATGACACCCTGGGAGAATATGTACGGGAAAATGCCATCCAACCGCTGGACGATATCTGGGAAACAACAGGCTTGAAAAAGGATGACTTCGTGCCAAGCGTACTCGATATGCTTGTTGTAGACGGTAAGCAGTATGGAATTCCCATGCAGTACAACTTGGTTTATCTGTTCTGGAACAAGACCTTGTTCGCGGAAGCTGGATTGGACCCCGATGTACCGCCAGAAACATGGGAAGAGGCCATGGAGTTCGCGGTCAAGCTCACCGATCCGCGCAAGAACCAATACGGTTTTGGTCTCCCCACGAAAACTGCTCCTCTGTATTGGCTGTCCCTGTTCTGGGGTTACGGTGGAGAAGTATTTGATACGCAGACGCTGGAAGCCAGAATCAACAGCCCAGAGAACATTGCAGCATTGAAGGTCGTGCAGGATGCTGTGGTCAACCACAGAGTATCGCCGCGCAACACCACCGGACCAGAGCTGGACAACATGTTCTGGGCTGAACGTGTGGCCATGTTAGTCAACGGACCCTGGGTGATCAATGGCTTAAGGGAAGCAGGTATCGACTTCGGCGTGGCTGCAGCTCCCCGGGGACCCGTGCGGCACCAGGTGTCCATGGATACTGTGGGATTCTACGTTCCCGCATCAACCAGCGAAGAGGAGAAACAGGCCGTCTACAAGTTCATTGAGTACTGGAACTCCCCAGAAATAGGAAAAGAATGGACCATGCGCAACGGTTTCCCGCCCTACCTGTACTCTGTCATCAACGATCCTGAAGTGCAGAATGACGCAGTACAGAGTGCCATTGCTGGGCTGGGAGATCTGGGACGGGTCTGGGGCGAGGGCTACGCATATTCTGGCCTGATCGCTTCAGACGTAATGTGGCCGCTGATGGAAGAAGTATTGACAGGTGCGTATACGCCGGAAGAAGGAGTTCAACGAGCTGAGAAAGCCATGAACGAAATTCTCAACACGTACCAATAATTCGCTGAATTTGCCCACCCATCGCTCAGGGCGGTGGGTGGGCACTCATAAAGCTCTGTAACTAGCCCCCGGCAAAGACCGCGTTGGGGGCCAACAGAGGAGATGATCATGATGAAAAAGCTCCAAAGGCTCATGTCGAGAATAAACAAGCCTTCAGCTGCAGCTTATTTCTTTCTGCTGCCCTCCTTAGTGATTTTCAGCCTGTTCATTCTAGTGCCGCTGGTATCTTCTCTGGGAGTCAGCCTCTTCAACCTTAACATCTTCTTGACCAAGATTGAGTTCGTAGGCCTGGGCAACTTTAGGAGACTGCTAGCCGATGAGCGATTTTGGAATGCCATGAAGAACACTTTGCACTTTACGGGTGTGCAGATGCCCATCCAGGTGGTGGTGGGACTGGTTCTCGCTGCTTATGTGAGCCGGAACACCTGGTGGCGTAAGCTTCTGCGTTCCGTCTTCTTTGTTCCAGCCGTCTGTTCCATGACCGCCTTGGCCATCGTCTGGTCCCTGCTGTTGGACCCGGTTATCGGCATCATACCCTACCTCCTAAGTATCCTGGGCATCTATGGGGTCGAGTTCCTCAAGGATCCTGCCTTAGCCATGCCCTCCATTATACTGATGACAGTTTGGAAGAACTTCGGCTTTACCATGGTGATTCTTGTGGCAGGAGTTCAGGCCATCCCAGGGGTGTATTACGAAGCTGCCGAGATCGACGGTGCCGGTAAGATTAGGCAATTTTTCCATGTCACCGTGCCCCTGCTCCTGCCTACTTTGGGCTTTTGTATCATCACCAATACCATCGGTAGTTTCCAAGTCTTTGACCAAGTATTTGTCATGACCCAAGGCGGCCCCCTTTACAAAACTGAGACGGTAGTGCAGTACATCTACAATCGGGGATTCCACATTGCCCCCTATGAACTGGGATATGCCTCAACCGTGGCAGTAGCCCTATTCCTAGTCATTGCCGTAACCGCTTTTGCCATTAACAGCTTCTTCTTAAGGCGCGAAGCTGAGTTTTAAGTGGGGGAGTAAAGGAGTGGCATCATGAGGAAGAAGAGTTTGTTCGGCCAGATAGTCGTTGTTCTCATCATGATTGGCGTGGCAGTTTCCGTGCTGTACCCCTTTCTGTGGATCATTGTCTCCACGTTTAAGTTTGAGAGAGACCTATTCCAGTATCCTCCGCGCCTGTTTGCTTCCCGCTATACAACCTTGAACTATATTCGGGTTTGGGATCGCATCCCGTTGATGCAGTTCTTCCTAAACACGCTGATTTTCGCCACTGTCACCACCCTGCTCTGCCTGTGCTTTGACTCCATGGCGGGCTATGCCTTCGCGCGGCTCAATTTCAAGGGCAAGGGCAGCCTGTTTAACTTGATTTTGGTGACCATGATGGTACCCTTTCAGGTGATTATGATTCCTCTCTTCATCGAGATTTACAAATTCGGTTTACTTGACACCTACGCTGGTTTGATCCTGCCTAGGGCTACTAGCGCCTTCGGTATTTACATGATGAGATCATTTTTCGTATCACTACCTAAAGACCTTGAGGAGGCAGCGAGGATTGATGGCTTACACGAGTTCGGTATCTTCGCCAGAATAATGCTGCCCTTGTGCAAGTCGGCACTGCTCAGTCTTGGGTTATTCCACTTCATGTTCAACTGGAATGACCTGATCTATCCCCTGATGCTGACGAGTTCGGCCAACATGCGCACTCTACCGGCTGGAATAGCCATGTTTATTGGCGAGCGTGTCATCGAATATGGTCCCACTTTGGCGGCTACCCTCCTTTCCATGCTGCCCTTGTTGTTGATGTATCTGTTCTTCCAGCGTTACTTCATGCAGAGCGTGGCCATTACAGGGCTTAAGGGTTAGTGCGGTGCGTAAGATCAAATCCCAAAGGAGTGTTAGCAAATGGAGCGGAGTCTAGAACGTTTCGAGTATGTTCCCAGAGCTGAAAAGACTGTTCGGATCACTCTTGCGCCCAGCGAAGCGCCCGGTGAGCCCATTCACGGAGAACTGTTTTCCAACTTCCTGGAGAACCTGGGCGCCTCGTTCCATGGGGGGGTCCTATCCCAACTGCTGGCTAATCCTACCATGGCAGAACACAATCTGCCCCAGGACCAGCGCGATTTACTGAACGCCTATGGACGGACCATGGAACAGATTCATAAACTAAACGATGAGGAAAGAAGCGAGCTGGTCAACTGGAGGCCGCGCAAACTATCCACAGGTTTCGGCTCCTTTATTTTCGATGACGAAGCAGATGATCTGGTACCGCTACCCTGGCGGATTCGCCCGCGGGGCCGAGGTCGGGGCGGCGAACCAGGAAGGGTGGGGCCGGCCGTCTTTTTGGAGTGTGATGGGGACAAAGTCGTCTTGAGCCAAGGGATTGTACCCCCAATCCATCGAGAAGAGCGCTACCAGGGGTATGTCTGGCTGAGAGCCATAGGAGAGGGGAAAATCAAGGTAGAGTTCCGAAAACGCGACGCCGTTGGAGAAGATGATTTGGGTTCGCTATTGGCAGAATGCCAGCTCCAGTGGCCGTCCGCACAGTGGACGAAGCAGAAGTTTAGTTTGGCTATCCCAGCTTCTTCCCTAAAGCCCTTTGAACCCATCGATTTTTGCGTGACCATCACGGGTACGGGCAAGGTATGGATTGATCGGGTGATCCTGGAACCCGAAGACAGCATAGACGGCTTTGATCCTGATGTAATAGGGCTTTTAAGGAAACTAGCGCCCCCGATCCTCAGATGGCCCGGCGGCAATTTTGCCAGTGGATACCATTTTTGGCACGGCATCGGGGACCTGGATCTGCGCCAGACAGTGCCCAATCCAGCATGGGGCGGCATTGACACGAACTTCCTGGGTACGGACGAGTTCATCAAACTCTGCCGCTTAATCGGAAGTAAGCCGCTGATCTGCGTTAACCAGGGCAATGGGACGGCCCATGAAGCGGCGGCCTGGGTGGAATACTGCAATGGCTCGCCCGACACCTATTGGGGCCGGAAGAGGGCGGAAAACGGCCATCCCGAGCCCTATGGAGTAGAGTACTGGGAGGTGGGCAATGAGATCTACGGCCCATGGCAGGTGGGCCACTGCGGTGCTGAGGAAAATGCACGCCGCTACAAGGAGTGGTCTGCCGAAATGCGCCGGGTAGATCCGTCCATCAAGCTCATCGCCACAGGCAGCTTCTCTGATTTCCTAGATCGAGAGCATTCTTGGAATGGTGACCTGAGGTGGAACGAGTCGCTGCTCCGCCATGGAGGGCCCAATCTAGAGTGCATCTCCCTGCACGCCTTACCGGAAAACCATAGGGGCTTTCCAGCTGGGCATACCAATCGCGACATTTTCAAGGACCTCTTGGCCCATGTTTGGCGGTGGGAGCGCCATGATCTCCCTGAACTGTTCTTGCAGGCAGAGGAGCTGAGGCCCGGAGAGGACATTGGTTTGGCAATAGATGAATGGGGAATCCTGGGAGCTGCACATCTACCTGAGGTGGGCAATGCAGCGGGTGCAATCTACGGTGCCCTGCTGTTGAACATGGTCATTCGGCTCAAGGAGCGGGTGAGGATGGCCAGCCCCAACGGCCTGTTCCATGCGGGCTGCCTCAGGAAGTTTGGTCCCGTCCTGTATTGGGATCCCCAGGTGGAGGTTCTGCACCGCTATTCCAGATTTGCCGGTGGTAAATTGTGGCGGGTAAGGTGTGAGGCCCCAAGCTACGATGCACCCAGGAACTTCACTGCCCAAGCAGTCTCCGGTGTGCCCATTGTCGATGCCATAGCTGTGCAGCAGCCCAATGGTGACCTGGAAATAGTCCTGGTCAACAAGGACCCAGAAGAGCCGCAGAGCGTGGTTATTGAGTCTCCTACGTTTGGCGGATCCCTGCAGGTGGTTTCGGCAGAGGTGCTCAGCGGCGATGAAACGCTCATGAACACACCCCTTGCACCAAATCGGGTGAAGTTTGAACCGCTCAAGGAAGCAGTGCAAATCAGCGGGCCGAGCCTACAGCTGGAAATCGAGCCCAGCAGCGTTACTTGCCTGGTTCTGCGCGGTGTCTAAAGAACGACAAAGGACAAAAGGATTGCAGGGGCAGTAGTGGGCAGCCCCATGTTAACAACGGACAGATCGCTGTGGAGCGATCTGTCCTACTTTGTTTGCTGGGTCTGGCATTACTGGCTGATGGAAGTGGGCCAGGCAAAGAGCTCCCCCGGATCCCATTTGCGGTCTGGAGCGTATTGGCGATGGGTGAGGATGTTTTCTGGGGGAATGGCATAGCGGTCCATGAGGTGCTCCAGGAGAAGGTCCAGGCTTAAGTACTGCGCCTGAGTATAGCCCCGATCCTCGCTGCGGATCAGGGCGTTGGCCTCGGGGCCGATGACCGATTCCATCTCCGCTGCGGTTCCGATACCCAAAAGTTCGATGCCGATGGAGTAACGGTTCATTTTGTTGGTTAGCTTCGGATCGCCGGCCCAAGTACCGCTGCCAGCGTGGCGGGCCTCACAGGCATCCTGGACGAATTGGTAGATCTGGCCCTCACGGTCAATCACGTAGTGGGCTTCCACCTGGTAGGTGCGGAAAATGTACTCAATGCGCTCCATCTGGAAGGGATCCGTGGGGTTCTCCGCGCAATCGCTGATGGCATGGAGCATTATGTAGCGAATGTCGTTCGCGCCTTGGGGCCTCAGGGGCCGATTGATGAGTCCGCCGGGAGCGGGTTTGATTTCCAGCTCCACCAGATGTGCGCCCATTTCCGCCAGGCAGCCCGCGGCCAGGAGGGCAGGGAAAATCAAGGAGAATAGAAGCAGTCTTTTCATAGGCATCCCTTTCCACTTCATTTGTTCTCCCTTTTCTCCTGTGCCATCGATTTTCCTTTGGGGAATCCTGCAGGGAGTGATGGCAGTTCTTGGGAGGTACTGGGCCCCTCGGGGCCGAATAAATTCGTGAAGACGGGAAGGAGGAAGCGCCATGCCTTTTAGCCTTGTCCAAGAGGACATTACCAAAATGCAGGTGGATGCCATTGTGAACGCGGCCAATACCAACCTGGCCATGGGTGGCGGAGTGTGCGGGGCCATCTTCCGCGCGGCGGGGACTGAAGAGATGGCAAGGGCCTGCCTGCCCCTGGCACCCATTGCTGTGGGTGAGGCGGTGCTTACTCCCGGTTTTGCACTGCCGGCCAAGTATGTGATCCATACCGCGGGCCCAGTCTACCAAGGCGGGGAAAAAGGGGAAGGGGATCAGCTCAGGACCTGCTACCTAAACAGCTTGCGCCTGGCCGTAGAGCACGGCTGCGCGAGCATCGCCTTTCCCTTGATCTCCAGCGGCATTTACGGTTACCCCAAAGGGGAAGCTCTGCGCATCGCCACTTCGGCCATCCGCGATTTCCTCAGGGAACATGATTTGCAGGTCTATCTGGCGGTCTTGAGCCGGGAAGCTGTGGAGGTGGAAGAAGAGCTGCTGGTGGATGTGGCCCGCTACCTTGCAGAACAGCGGGAGGAGCTCCACGGGGAGCTGCGGGAAGAAAGCTTCATTGCCTACCACGCGGCCCTCGAGCCTCGGCGATCCGTGGAGGGGCTGCTGGATGATCTGGAGGAACCGTTTTGCGAAGCCCTTTTCCACCTAATTGACGCCAAGGGCAAAACAGATGTGGAGGTGTACAAAAGGGCCAACTTAGACCGCCGGCTCTTTTCCAAAATCCGCAGCAACAGGGACTACGTACCCAGCAAACGTACAGTCCTGGCCTTGTCCCTGGCTTTGGAGCTCAGCCTGGAGGAAACGGATGAGCTTTTGAGGAAGGCCGGTTACGCCCTTTCCCCCAGCCAGGTCTTTGATGTCATTGTCCAGTATTTCATCATCAACGGCCGCTACGACATCTTTGAACTGAACGAAGTGCTTTTCAGTTACGATCAGCCCCTGCTGGGGAGCGTGGGAAAGCTTGGCGAAGAGTAGATGAGGGGGAACGCTTGTGTTTCGCCGCGTTAGGGTTGGTTTTTCCAGATTCGGTTTTCTCGTGGTGGTGCTGCAGGCGCTGCCCAACGTGCTTTGGGCTCTCTTTCCTCCCGCCCAGAATGTGCTCAGTAGAAACTCGTCTGAGATAGTAGTGCTGGAGTACGGTGAGCACATTTTGGGAGTCTCCATTGTGATCATGCTGTTGTTTCTGGTTTCCCGCGAACAGGTGGAAGCGGCACTGCCCAAGGGGATTCCAGCGGTGCTCAGCCTTGCGGCAATCGCTCTTTACTGGGCTGGCTGGGCCTGCTACTACGCGGGAGTTCAGAACGACTTCATCGTCTACTCTTTAGTTGTCCTGCCGCCCTTGTCTTTTTTCTGCGCCGGGCTGGCTAAAAGGGTTGCTGTGATTTCTGTTACCAGCCTGATCTTCCTCGTTTTTCACTGCGCGGTTACGCTGGAAAACTTCCCTTTGTGGTAAGGAAACCGATCGCTCGAAGTTTACCTCGCCGTCAGCCCCTTGAAAAACCTCACGGCTCCAGCGATTTCTTCAGCGTTGGGACGCCCTTTGCCGATCCCGCCGATGAGTTTCAGCGGCCCGTAGTCGGAAAATCCCCGACAGCCGTAGACTCCAAGGATCTGCGCTTCCTTGGCCGCGGCGATTTTCTGTATGTTCTGCAAATCGGGTTTCCAAGCGCCGTAGGTGTAGACGATGAAGATCTTCTTCCCGGTTGGAAGGCTCTTTTCGGCGCAGGCCACCACGCTTTCGTGCAGTTTGGAGTAGTAAATGCCTGAGGCAAAGCCGATGAGATCATACCCCGTAAGGTCGGCAGGTTCGTGAGCCGATGCCTCAAGCAGGGTAACATCAGCCTGCTTGGCTATGGCATCCAGGAGCTTCTTTGTGTTCCCGTGATGCTGGGAACAGTACAAAATGGCCGTTTTCAAAGGTGTTTCCCCCTTGGCCCGTTAGGGCTTCTTTTCATTTATAGGCTATTTCTACGCGAAACTCCTGGTCCGATTCCGTGGCAACCACATTCTTTACCTCTTTCCCCTCGTGCAGTAGTGCCAGCACAGCATGCCTGGCCGCAATGCCCAGATCGATCTTGTTGAGCTTATTGCGCAGCACTACGCGGGCTATGCCCCGTCCTTGTTCCTTGAGGATCACCTTGCCCTCTGCGAATTCCAGGATCCAGGGTTGAGAGTTCACAGAAGACGGAGCCAGGCGCACCGCCTGGGTCACCGTGTTGTCCACGGGGCTGATTCTTTCCACCGGCAGCCTGCGAAAGTCATGGGGGCCGGTTCTCATGGGCACCTCTGTGGGGCCAAAAGCCAGGGCAATGCAGAAGCCCGACCTGTTCTTTTTCGGCCTGGGTCCCAGGAAGAACCAGCCGCTGCCCAGCCCCATGCTTTGAATGTACAAATCTGCCTTTTGCAGTACATAACCCACGTTGGCGTAGGCGGCGCTGCTGTCATCGCAGTAGCTCAGCAGGTAATGGGGGGCGGAGACCCCGCCGCTTACTTCTTCCGCAGAAGCGATGCTGAACCGTGCACAGGTACCGGCAAGCTGGTCTGATTGAGATACGCAGGCGGCAATCTCACCCAGAACCTGATTGCTCAGTGGTTGTCTGCCAAACCTGCGTACTTGTCTTCTCTTGAAAATGGTTTCAAACAGCACAAATGGACTCTCCTTCTGGTGGTCAAACATGGACTTAAGATATCAGTATTCTAAATCTTCTGTAGATGGTAATTTCGACGAAAGAACCACTAATCCTCTTTTCGCAGTGGGCCATTTGTCGCCTCGTAAGCGACCATCCTTCCATTTGCCCCTGGTATCCTGGGGGTGAAAATACCTATGGAGGGATGCAGCAATGGGTCTTACGGAGCTAGTCTTTATTCTGGACAAGAGTGGGTCCATGGGAGGTTTGGAGGACGACACCATCGGGGGGTACAATGCGCTGCTGGCTAAGCAGAGGGAGGTTGAGGGCCTGTGCCTGGTTACCACAGTGCTCTTCGACCACGGCTATGAGGTGCTCCATGAACGCCTTGAACTCAGCCATGTGCAGCCTTTGACGCGCCGGGAGTACCAGGTGGGGGGTTCCACTGCTCTGCTGGATGCCATGGGACGTACCATCCAGAAGATGGCCGCCGGGCAAGGGGAGGATGATGCCCGCAAAGTCATGTGTGTGATCATCACCGACGGCCAGGAAAACAGCAGCCGGGAGTTCTCGGCCCGGCGGGTGAGGGCGCTGGTGGAGGAGCGGAGGGAAAAGCACGGTTGGGAGTTTATCTTCTTGGGGGCCAATATGGACGCCATTGAGACTGCAGCCCGCTATGGAATCGAAGCAGACCGGGCTCAAAGCTTCCATGCCGATCCCCAGGGCATCGCCCTTAACTTCGCAGTGATGAGCGAGACGGTGGCTGCCTATAGGAGAACTGGCAAAGTGGAGGATGAGTGGAAGACCAGCATAGCCGCGGACTACGAGCAGCGCCGCGGGCGGTAAAGAAAGATCCCAGGGGCCAGCCCCTGGGATCCTCTACATACCGTGTCTTCTGCCGAAACCCCGCCGCTTCCTGCGGCAGCGCCCGCAGCCGTAAGCCTCCTGATCAGCCGAATACAGCTCATAGTCCCCGCCCTCGATGCGCAGTACAGCTCCTTCATACAGAGCCTGGGCCACTTTCTGGCGTGCGGTGGCGTAGATGCGCTGCACAGTGGTGCGGGCCACTTCCATGCGTTCCGCCGCTTCTTCCTGGGTAAGCCCTTCCAGATCCAGCAGGCGGATGGACTCGTACTCATCCACGGTCATGACCACTTCGCCCTGGGGAGGGCCGTGCAGGGGTCCAAATACGCTGTGCGGCGGCAGGCAGCAAACCCTGCGCCCTTTGCGAGGTCTCGGCAAGAGAATCACTCCTTAACTTCGGTCTGAATTACTTTCAGTTCTTCTTCGATCCAGGCTAATTGCTTCTCCAATGCGCTTTTCTGCTCCCTCAGGAGCTCTTCCCGGGAAAAGCCTGCTGCGTAAAACCAAGGTCGCCAGCCCGGAGCAGCTCGCCACCCCCAGCCTGCGTGCCACAGGCCCCGGCCGCAGGGGCCCATACCCCATGGTCCTGTTCCATCCATTCTAGGCATCCTGTTTCTTTCCTCCTTCCTTTTGGGTATATGTTCATTTGTCTTTAGCATAACTTGTTTATGGGCATATGTCAATAATGGGCACGCAATGGACCAATAGGAAAAGAGACACAGGATGGGGAACAAATAAGGGCGTCGTGATCGCTGTGGCGGGAAGGGTGGATAGGTTGATGAACAGGAGCGCAGTGTTTTACGGAATTCGTTTGCTGGTGCAGCGCCTTTTGGGGCTGTTCCTGTTCCTTGTGGGTTCGGGGTTTGCCGCTGATTATCATTCTTGGGTCTACTTTGGCACCGGCTTGGCGATTGCTCTTCTAGGCTGGGCGTACATGTACCGGATCAACCCGGATGTCCTGGCTCAAAGGGGCAAGGTGGTGACTGACTCGCCAGTTTGGGACAAGTGGCTTTTGGGGCTCTACTGGCTGCTGCACTTTTTTGTCATTCACTTGGTCGCCGGGCTTGAGTTCGGAGAAAGACCGCTGAT
>CAZQBJ010000001.1:41505-58811 GCA_964591465.1 uncultured Brevundimonas sp. | reverse complement strand
CCTCGTTCTCGAGCCGGTGCAGCTGGCGGGCGTCCTTGCGCGTCCATTTCAGCCGGACACCGGCGCCGAAGTCGCCGTCCTCGTCGATGAACACCGCGCCGCCTTCCTCGAGGGTCGCCTGCAGGGCGGCGCGGACGTCCGGGCCGGGGTCGACATTGCCGCGCTCGAACGCGGTCAGGGCGGTCAGGTCGACCCCGGCCAGGCGGGCGACCTTCTCGCGCGGCCATTCGATCAGGGCCCGGGCGGCGCGGACCTGGGGACCGGTCAGGGGCATGGGGATCTCCGAATTCGAACCGGCTTCACCCTAGACCAGCGGCAGGGGGAATCCAGCGGGGGGTTGGCGCCGGCGGTCGCCCGGCGCGAAAATGGTCGCTCACGGGGGAGGGAGACCGACATGAGAACCTGGTCCGCACTGACGATCGGCGCCGCGGCCCTGGCGCTGGGGGCCTGCGAGCCGACCGCGCCGGCCGAGCCGCAGCCGGCCGCCGAGCCGGTCGAGGCGCCGCGACAGGATCGCGAGCCAGTCTCGCCGACCCCGCCGGTGGTCAAGGCGCGGGTCACGCCGGCGGGACCGCCGGTGACCGTCGAGGCGGCGGACGACGAGGGGGCCCGCCGGGCGGCCGAAGTCACCCAGGTGCATCCGCTGGAGACCCAGGACGCGCGGCTGTTCTCCACCGCCGGCGGCGACCCGGCGATCAACGGGCTGATCACCTGGCTGGGCCTGTTCCAGGGGCCGGCGGAGGGCTGGCGGGTGTTCCGCATCGGCGATTTCGAGAGCTGGCGGGTGATCGACGAGGCTGAGGGCCGGGTGGTGCTGGAGGTGGCCGAGAGCAGCCTGAACCCGGACACCGGTCTGGCCATGACCCGGCGCAAGCGGGTCATCGTGCGGTTCAATCCGGACTCGCCGCAGAACATCACGGTGACGCCGGCGAGCTAGGGCCTTGCAAAGGCTCCCGCCGCACGGCTAACCCACGGCTGTTCAACAGGAGCCCGCCATGGCCATCGACGCGGCGACCGTCAGACGGGTCGCGCACCTCGCCCGCATCAAGACCCCGGAGGACCGGCTGGAGCCGCTCGCCGCGGAGCTGAACGGCATTCTGGACTGGATCGAGCAGCTGAACGAGGTCGACGTCGAGGGCATCGACCCGATGACCTCGAACGTGCACCAGCCGCTGCGCCTGCGCGAGGACGTGGTCACCGACGGCGGCGACCCGGCCCGGGTGCTGTCCAATGCACCCAAGGCGGCGGACGGCTTCTTCGTCGTGCCGAAGGTGGTCGAGTAAGCCATGAGCGACCTGACCCAACTCACCCTCAAGGCGGCGCTGGACGGCCTGAAGGCCGGGGCGTTCTCGTCCGAGGAAATCACCCGGGCGTTCATCGCCAACATCGAGGCGGCCAATCCGCGGCTGAACGCCTACATCGTGCAGACGCCGGACAAGGCGCTGGAGATGGCCCGCGCCGCCGACGCGCGGCTGGCGAAGGGCGAGGGCGGGCCGCTGGAAGGCGCGCCGCTGGGCGTCAAGGACCTGTTCTGCACCGACGGGGTGCAGACCACGGCCGGCTCCAACATGCTCAAGGGGTTCGTCCCGCCGTACGAGTCCACCGTCACCGCCAATCTGTGGCGCGACGGGGCGGTGATGCTGGGCAAGCTGAACATGGACGAGTTCGCCATGGGCTCGTCCAACGAGACCAGCGCCTTCGGGCCGGTGGTCAACCCGTGGAAGTCCACCGCCTCGAACGCCGACCTGACGCCGGGCGGCAGCTCGGGCGGCTCGGCCAGCGCGGTGGCGGCCCAGCTGTGCCTGGGCGCCACGGCCTCGGACACCGGCGGCTCGATCCGCCAGCCGGCCGCCTTCACCGGCACGGTGGGGGTCAAGCCGACCTACGGCCGCGCCAGCCGCTGGGGCATGGTCGCCTTCGCCAGCTCGCTGGACCAGGCCGGCCCGATCGCCCGCACGGTCGAGGACGCGGCCATCCTGCTGCGCTCGATGTGCTCGTTCGATCCGAAGGACTCCACCAGCCTCGACGTCGAGACGCCGGACTGGACCCAATCGCTCGGCAAGGGGGTGAAGGGCCTGCGCATCGGCATTCCGAAGGAATACGTCGTCGACGGCATGCCGGCCGAGCAGATGGCCCTGTGGGAGCAGGGCAAGGCCTGGCTGCGCGAGGCCGGGGCCGAGATCGTCGAGATCAGCCTGCCGCACACCAAATACGCCCTGCCGGCCTATTACATCATCGCGCCGGCCGAGGCCTCTTCAAACCTGGCCCGCTACGACGGCATGCGCTTCGGCCACCGCGCCGAAACCGCCTCCAGCCTGACCGACCTCTACGAGGCCAGCCGCGCCGAGGGCTTCGGCAAGGAGGTCCAGCGCCGCCTGACCATCGGCGCCTATGTGCTGTCGGCCGGATTCTACGACGCCTTCTACGTCAGGGCGCTGAAGGTTCGGCGGCGGATCACCATGGACTTCGACGCGGTGTGGGACCGGGTGGACGCCATCCTGACCCCGTCGACCCCGTCGGCGGCGTTTGCGCTGGGCGACCGCCAGGTCGATCCGCTGCAGATGTATCTGAACGACATCTTCACCGTCACCGCCAACCTCGCCGGCCTCCCGGGCATCTCGGTCCCCGCCGGCCTCGACAAGGCCGGCCTGCCGCTGGGCCTTCAGGTCATCGGCAAGGCGCTGGACGAGGCGACCGTCTTCCAGGTGGCGGACGTGCTGGAGCAGAGCGCCGGCTTCACGGCCCGGCCGGAGAAGTGGTGGTGAGACGGGCGCTCGGCTACCTTTCAGCGGCCCTAGGGATCATGTTGGCGATCCCCAGCCTGATGTTCCTCGTCGTTCAGATGCGGGGCTTCGACTTCTCTGACAGTTCCCTAGTTCGGACCGTTCTGCCGCTTCAACTGGGTCTGGCGGCGATCCTGCTTCTGATCTCTTTCATTCTGCTGCGCGGCGGTAGGAAAACATCATGACTGACACCTCCAAACTCATCCAGGGCCGCACCGGCCGCTGGGAAATCGTCCTGGGGCTGGAGGTGCACGCCCAGGTGGCCTCCAAGGCCAAGCTGTTCTCCGGCGCGGCCGTGGGCTTCGGCGCGGGGCCGAACGAGCAGGTGTCGCTGGTCGACGCCGGCTTCCCCGGCATGCTGCCGGTGCTCAACAAATTCTGCGTCGAGCAGGCGGTGCGCACCGGTCTGGGGCTGAAGGCGAAGATCAATCGATTCAGCCAGTTCGACCGTAAGAACTATTTCTACCCGGACCTGCCGACCGGCTATCAGATCAGCCAGCTGTACCACCCGATCGTCGGCGAGGGCGAAGTCGAGGTCGAGGACGAGGATGGCGGCTTCTTCACCGTCGGCATCGAGCGGCTGCACCTGGAGCAGGACGCCGGCAAGCTGATCCACGACCTGTCACCGAACGAGAGCTACCTGGACCTGAACCGGGCCGGCACGGCGCTGATGGAGATCGTCTCGCGGCCGCACATGCGCAGCCCCGAGCAGGCGGTGGCCTATCTGAAGAAGCTGCGCACCATCCTGATCTATCTGGGCACCTGCGACGGCGACATGGAGAAGGGCAACCTGCGCGCCGACGTCAACGTCTCGGTCTGCCGCGAGGGCGGCTATGCGAAGTTCAAGGAGACGGGCGACTTCAGCCACCTCGGCACGCGCTGCGAGATCAAGAACGTCAACTCGTTCCGCTTCATCGCCCAGGCGATCAACTACGAGGCGCGACGCCAGATCGAGATCCTCGAGGACGGCGGCGTGGTCGACCAGGAGACCCGCCTCTACGACCCGACGGCCGGCGAGACCCGCTCGATGCGCTCGAAGGAAGAGGCGATGGACTATCGCTACTTCCCGGACCCCGACCTGCTGCCGCTGGAGCTGGAGCAGGCGTGGATCGACGAGATCAGGGCCTCGCTGCCCGAGCTGCCGGACGAGAAGCGCCGGCGGTTCATGAGCCAGTACGGCCTGTCGCAGTACGACGCCGGCGTGCTGATCTCGGACCAGGCCAAGGCCGACTATTTCGAGGCCGCCGCCAAGGGGCGGGACGCCAAGCTGGTGGCCAACTGGGTGACCAACGACCTGTCGGCCCGTCTGGCCGCCGACGGGGCCGAGTTCGCCGACTGCCCGGTCCCGGCGGCGCACATCGCCGAACTGGTCGGGCTGATCGAGGACGGCACCATCTCGTCCAAGATCGCCAAGGAGGTGTTCGAGCACGTGTGGAACGGCGAGGGCTCGCCGGCCGAGGTGGTCGAGACGCACGGGCTGAAACAGGTCACTGACACCGGCGCCATCGAGAAGGCGGTCGACCAGATCATCGCCGCCAATCCCGACAAGGCGGCGGCGGTCAAGGACAAGCCGCAGGCCATCGGCTGGTTCGTCGGCCAGGTGATGAAGGCCACCGGCGGCAAGGCCAACCCGGCGGCGGTCAACGAGATCCTGAAGGCCAAGCTGGGCGTGTCCTGAGCCGCAGGTCGCGGCCGCGAAAAAGCCCCGCGGAGGGATCCGCGGGGCTTGCTCGTCTGGCGGTGGCGCGACGCCCTACCAGCGCCAGGCGTCGTTGATCACGTCGATGATGTATCCATCGCGCAGATCAATCAGGTAGATGTAGTTGTCGACGTACACCCAGCCGGTGCCGGCCGGCGGCCAGGGCAGGCCGTACCAGGCGTAGTCGTTCACCCGGTAACGCCAGAAGATGCTGGGCAGGAACTGACCCTCGCGCCAGTGGCGGCGGTAGTACTGGGCCGGAACCCGGTAGTAGCCGTAGCCCGGGGCGAAATAGAAGTTCAGCCGGACGCCCGAATAGCTGCGGAACCAGTTGTGGTTGCGCCACCAGTCGGCCCGCTGGCGACGGTTCCAGTCGCGACGCCAGTTGTCGCGATTGAACTGGCGGCGCCATTCGTTGTGGTCCCGGCGATAGTCGCGCCGGTCGGCCCGGCGATCGTCGCGCCGGTCCTGCCGGTAGTCGCGGCGGTCCTCGCGATGATCGCGACGATCGTCGCGCCGGTCCTGACGGTGGTCGCGGCGGTCATCCCGATGATCCCGACGGTCGTCGCGTCGATCCTGGCGGTGGTCGCGACGATCCTCGCGGCGCTCCTGGCGGGCCTCGGGCCGGGTCTGGCGCTGGGTGTCGCGCCGGCTCCATTCCTGACGCGCGGCGTCGACCTGGGCCTGGCGATCGCCCTGCTCGCGGCCGCGACGGTGGTCCTCGCGGTTCGGCGGCGTCGGGCGCTCGGCCTGCGGCCGGGCCGGACGTTCAGCCTGCGGGCGCGCCGGACGGTCCGGACGGCTCTCGCGGCGCTCCTGGCGGTTCTCGCGGCGTTCCTGGCGGTTCTCGCGGCGCTCGGCGCGCCGTTCGGAGCGATCGCCGCGGTCCTGGGCGAAGGCCTCGGCGGCCGGGGTCGCGAGGGGCAGGACCAGGGATGCGATGGCGGTGGCCACCACGAGTGAGCGTTTCATTCGCTATGTCTCCGCACCGTCCGCCCCCCGGCCTGACGGTTCAGGCCCACCGTGGCGGTTGGGCCATGAACCTCGCCTGAACGGCGCTGACAGCTTCGGCCTAGAAGACGTCGAACACCACCTCGGCGATGATGCCGGTGGCCAGGGCGACCAGCAGGATGTCGTTGTTGGCGTGCACCCAGCGATAGCCCCGCGGCGCCGGCCGCAGCCCGTAGTAGCGCGGGTCCCGCACATAGTAGCCGCGATAGGCCGGCGGCAGCACGTGCCCGCGCCGCCAGCGGTAGCCGTGGTACCGCGGCTCGACCCGGTGATAGCCGTAGCCCGGGGCGTACCAGTAGCCGCGCCGGGGGCCGGCGTAGTCGCGGAATTCGGGACGGCCGCGCCACCAGTCGCGGTTGTGACGCGCCCACCGATCGTGGTGGCGGTCCGGGCGATGATCGCGGCGCCATTCGCGGCGGTCGTGGCGGGACTGGGCCTCGGCGGCCAGCGGAGCGGCGGTGGCGGCGAGGGCGAGGGCGACGATCGCGGCTCGGCTCAGACGGGTCATGGCGGCGCCTCCTGATACGCGGGACGGGACAGGACCCGGCCAGCTTCGGCCGTCGCGGATGAATTGGGCCTGAACGGGCGGCCGGACGGCTTGCGGCGAGGCCGCGGCGGGGCCAGATCAGGGCCCTGACGGGAGCCTGACATGACCGAACCGATCGACCTCTGGTACTGGCCGACGCCGAACGGCTGGAAGATCACCATCGCGCTGGAGGAGATGGGGCTGCCCTATCGGCTGAAGCCGGTGAACATCGGCGCCGGCGAGCAGTTCTCGACCGAATTCCAGGCCATCAGCCCCAATGGGCGGATGCCGGCCATCGTCGATCCGGACGGACCGGGCGGGTCGCCGCTGTCGATCTTCGAGTCCGGCGCGATCCTGCAGTATCTGGGCCTCAAGTCCGGCCGCTTCTATCCGACCGAGACGCGGGCGCGGGTCGAGGTCGACCAGTGGCTGTTCTGGCAGGTCGGCGGCCTGGGGCCGATGGCCGGGCAGACGCACCACTTCCGCCAGTACGCCCCGGCCATGATCCGCGACCAGCGCCAGATCGCCTACGGCGTGCGCCGCTACACCGACGAGACCAACCGGCTGTACGGCGTGCTCGACCGCCGGCTGGCCGACCGGGACTATGTCGCGGGGGACTACTCGATCGCCGACATGGCCATCTGGCCGTGGATCCTGCCCGGGCCGCAGGGCCAGAGCCTGGACGACTTCCCCAGCCTGAAGGCCTGGGTCGAGCGGGTGGGCGCGCGCGAGGCGGTGGCGAAGGGCCGGGCCGTCGGAGCCGAGCTGCGCGCCGATCTGGGCCGCCCCGGCGCCCAGGCCGAGGCCGCGCGAAAGGTGCTGTTCGGCCAGCGCGCCCGTCCGTGAACAGGACCTTTCCGGGTCGTTTCGGCTTCGTGAAACGCCTCGGACAGTATTCATAACCCCTTTACTGAAAACAGTTTTCCGAACCCCTCGCTGTTAACTTTAACTTCAGCGGGGGCGCCCTTTCATCACGTCAAGAGGACGGCTCCAGAACGGGGCCGTGAGGAGGATGACGGAGATGAACGCGCAAGAACAAGCGCCGGCCTGCGACCTGGAAGTGCTGCCGCTTCCGACCCCCGAGATGGACGGCGACGAGCTGTTCCGTCTGGGCATGATGTATTCGACCGGTCAGGGCGGGGCGCCCGTGGACCTGGTCTCGGCCCACATGATCTTCAACCTGGCGGCCATGAAGGGCTCGGTCGAGGCGAAGGTCTATCGCCGCGAGCTGTCGCAGGAGATGGATCGCGAGGACATCGCCGAGGCCCAGCGGGCCGCGCGCCGGTGGATCGACGCGGGCTCGGTCGATCTGGCCGCCTGAGCCGGTCGATCAGAACTGCTGGTACTGCCCGTTGATCGAGTAGGTGAACCCGATGGGCAGGGCGTCGCGCACCTGGCTGAAGAACACCGCCAGCTCGGCCAGGGTGGTGCGCGGCACGAACAGGATGTCCGAGCGGCGCAGGGCGACGTGCTCGCCGTTGCGCTGGCGCAGATCGACCACCCGCATCATGCGGACGCCGCCGGGTCCGCGCCGGATCAGGGCCACCTCGTCGCGACGGGCGCCGGGGCGGAAGCCGCCGGCCATGATCACCGCCTGCAGCGCGTCGATGTCGCCGGGCATGTCATAGACGCCCGGCTGGTTGACCTCGCCATCGACCCAGACCTTCAGCGGCCCGGCCTGGCGCAGGGTCACCTCGACGACCGGCCTGACCAGCTGGCTGGCGTAGGCGGCCGACAGTTCGGCCTCCAGTTCGCGCAGCGACCGGTCCGCGGCCATCACCTGGCCGATCAGCGGCATGCTGATTCGCCCGTCGGGCCCGACCCGCAGTTGGGCCTGGTTCAGCTCCGGCGCCGTCGGCGTGCGGATTTCCAGCTCGTCTCCGGGATACAGCAGGTACTCCGGCTCGGCGTCGGTCCAGGTGGCGAACGGAATATCGGGAAAGCCCGGGGCGCGGACGCGTCCATTGGCGGCCGGGGACGGGCGGGGCAGGCGCGAGCCGCCGCCGCATCCGGCGAGGCCGGCGGCGGCCAGAAGGGTCAGAAAGGCGCGGCGGTCGGCGGTCATGGGCGTCCAGCGGCTGTGACAGGCGTCACACTGGGGCGGCAAAGGTAATCCACGGTTAACGCGGAGGTCCCAAGAGTACCGGGGATTAATCATCCCGGCGGGGCGGGTCCGACACGTCATGCGAACAGTCGCGTACACAGCGAGGCCGCGCTACGGCCTGGGCGACCTGATCGCCCTGCTGTGGCGCGAGCTGTGGGTGATGATTCTGGTGTTCGCCCTGGTTTTCGCCGCCGGGGCGGCCCTGGCCCTGACCCTGCCCAAGACCTACACCGCCAACGCCAGCCTGTTCGTCCGGCTGGGCCGCGAGTACGTCTACCAGCCGACCGTCGGCGAGGCCGGCATGGGCGCGACGCCGCAGTCGGACGAGGTGGTCCAGTCAGAAGCGGCGATCCTGAACAGCACCGAGCTGAAGCGCCGGGTGGTCGAGGCCGTGGGCGTGCAGACCTTCGTCGACGACCTGCCGCGCAACGCCGGCGCCCCGGAGCGGGCCGCGGCCGAGCAAGCGGCCATGCAGGCCCTGGCCGGCGGCCTGGGCGTGGGCATCGCTCCGGCGAGCGGCATTGTCGAGCTGAGCTTCAAGCATCGCCGTCCGGACGTGGCCGCGCGGGTGCTCAACGCGGTCATCGACGAATATCTGGACTACCGCCGCGAGGTGTTCCGCGACGTCACCACGCCGCTGCTGCAGGGCCAGCGCGAGGCGATCGAGACCGAGCTGGCCGAGGCCGACGCGGCCTATGAGGCCTTCCTGCGGACCAACGCGATCGGCGATTTCGAGACCGCCCGCCAGAGCCTGTCGACGACCTACCAGACGGTCTTCGCCGAGCGGATGGCAGTCGAGGCCCAGCTGACCCAGACCAACGGCCGGCTGGCCGCCCTGCGCCGGCAGCTGGCCGAGATTCCGCCGGAGATCGCCCTGCAGCAGGACCTGAACATCTCGGCCCAGGACCAGATCCTGCAGCTGCGCACCGAGCGCGAGCAGCTGCTGTCGCGCTACCAGCCCGACTCCCAGCCGGTGCGCGACATCGAGGCGCGCATCGCCCAGCTGCAGCAGTATGTGGCCTCTGGCACGGCCATCGGGCCGCGCGAAATGCGGGTCGGCCCCAATCCGATGTGGATGGAGCTGGAGTCCCAGCGAATCCAGACCGAGGCCGAACGTGATTCGCTGGTCAGCCGCCGGGCGACGCTGGAACGCCAGCTGGACGAGCTGCGCGCGCGGCAGGCCCGCCTGACCGACCTCGAATCGCGTAACGCCACCCTGGCCGCCCGGCGCGAGGTGCTGACCACCTCGATCCGCGAGTTCACCACCCGCGAGACCCAGAGCCGCGCGGCCAACTCCCTGGCCCAGAACGGGGCGGACAACATCACGGTGATCGAACGGGCCGCGCCGCCCGCGCGCGGGTCCAGCCTGAAGGTCCCGGCCCTGGCGCTGGCCTTCCTGTTCGCCGGCTTCACCGCCCTGTGCGTCGGGCTGGTGCGGGTGTTCACCCGGCGCGGCTTCACCACCCCCGGCTCGCTGGGCCGGACGCTGGAGCTGCCGGTGCTGGCGGTGGCCCCGATGAAGGCGCGATAGGTGGGCCGGCGCGGTGTGCTAGCCTCGGCGGGAGCGGCGACCCCGGCGTAGGGATTCGATGGTCGATCTGACATCCGAAATGGCGGCCCTGTGGGCGGCGCTGGGTCCGGCGCCGGCCCATCGCGGCCGCGTGCTGCAGTTCGTCGCCGCCGGCTCTGGCGAGGGCGCCTCGACGGTGGCGCGCGAGTTCGCGCGGCTGGCCGCCGTGCGCGCGCGCAAGCCGGTCTGGCTGATCGACGCGGATCTGTGGAGCCAGAGCCAGATGGAGGCCATCGCCGCGGCGCCCGACCGGTTCGGGGCGCTGGGGGCGCCGGCCGCGGCCTCGCCGGACGGGTCGGCCTTCTACACCGTGACCCCGCCGCTGACCGGCCGCGACGGGCGCCGTCTGGCGCCGGCCCGGCTGATGACCGCCCGGCCGTGCCTGGGGCGGCGGCTGTGGGTGACGCGGTTCCGGGCCGAGGTGCTGCGCGCCGGCCAGCGGGTCGCGGCCCTGCCGGACGCGCGTTACTGGGACGCCCTGCGCAAGCACGCCGATACGGTGATCGTCGATTCGCCCTCGGCCGACCGGTCGGACATCGCCCTGACCCTGGCCCCGTTCGCCGACGCCACGGTGCTGGTGGTGGCGGCCGAGACGACCGAGGCGGCCGAGCCGGTCGGGCTGCGCGACGAGATCGAGGCGGCGGGCGGCCGCATCGCCGGGGTGGTGCTGAACCGCATGACCTGGCGGCCGCCGGGGTTCCTCAAGCGGGTGCTCGGCTAGCGGCCCGCCTCGGCGGCCAGGCGATCCAGTCGGGCGACCTCGTGCTTGCCGTAAAATTGCGGCTCGAAGCCATTCATCCAGATCAGTTTTCCAAGGCCCCGCGCGGCCCGGTCGAGGGCCTCGGCCCGGCGCGGGCTGGCGATCAGGGACAGGGCCAGGGCCTGGGCCGCGAAGACCCCGGCCTGGGCCGCGCCGACCAGCATCCAGCGGGCCACCGCCGGCCAGTCGCGACGGCGCGCCGCGGTCTGGGACGGCCCCTGGCCGTAGGCGAAGGCGCGGGCCAGGGCGTAGCGCAGGCGGGCCCGGTGGGGCGGGGCGAACTCGTCGACCCAGGCCTCGGCGGCCCAGCCGAAGCGGCCGCCGCGCGCCGACAGGTCGGCGAACAGGGCGTCGTCCTCGCCGCCCAGGCTGTCGGCCCCGACGTCGAACGGCGCCGCGCCGCGCAGGGCGGTGGCGCGCACCATCAGGGAGTTGCCGCAGCCGAACGGCTGATCCAGCGGGCCGGTGCGCTCGGGCCCCGCGCGGCCGAAGAAGCGCTCCAGATAGGGCGCGGCCCAGCCCGCGTCGGCCGGCACCCGGCCGCGGATCGGGCCGAACACCACGTCGACCTCGAGCGCCGCCTGGGCGTCTAACAGGGCGCGCAGCCAGTTGGGGGCGGCGGCCTCGTCGTCGTCGAGGAAGGCGATCAGGGGGGCGGCGGTGGCGGCCAGGCCGGCGTTGCGGGCGGTGGCCACGCCGGGGCGCGGCGCATGGCGATAGACGAGCGGCCATGGGGCCTCGTCGGTCAGGGCGGCCACCACCGCGCGGGCCGAGCCGGCCGGATCGTTGTCGACCACCACGATCTCGCGCAGGCGGTCGGCGACGAGGGTCTGGGCGAACACCGAGCGGACGGCCCGCTCCAGGCTTTCGGGCCGACGCAGGGTCGGAATGATGACGGCGACGTCGCTCATGCCGGGCTCCCTTCAAGAACGGCGCCGACCGGGCGGATGTCGGCCCCGCGGGCCTGGGCGGCGGCGACCAGCCGGCGCAGGGCCCCGGGGGTGCAGCCCCAGGGCGAGGCTCCCTCGCGCACGTCGTGGGTGTACAGGATCAGCCACGCCCGGTCCGCCACCGCGCGGTCGATCCAGGCCCGGGCCCGCGCCTCGCCCCCGGGGCCTTCGACGCCCACGGCCGGCAGCTGGTTCAGGTCGGCGCCGTCGCGCACCAGACCCGGATGCAGGGCCCGCATCGAGCCGTAGCGGTCTTGCAGGGCCTGTTTGCCGGCGGTCGAGACGTCCCCGTAGGGCCAGGCGAAATGGCGCGGCCCGAAGCCGGCGGCGGTCAGCACCGCGGCGTTGCGGTCCGCCTCCGCGGCGATGGTCGCGGCGTCGGCCCGGCCGCAGTCCAGATGGCCGTAGGTGTGACAGCCGATCTCGTGGCCGCGGGCGGCCAGGGCGGCGATCTGGTCGCGGTCGGCGTAGCGGCCCATCGGCCCCTGCTGACCGTACAGGCCGGCGCAGATGTAATAGGTGCCCCGGACGCCGGCCTCCTCGAGGATGGCCGCGCCGTCCAGCACCGCGCTGTCGGGCGCGTCGTCGAAGGTGAAGGAGATCACGGGGCGTTGGAGGCCCAGTCGGGCCGGGCGGCGGCGGCGCAGGCGGGCGACCCGCCGGCGCAGCTTGCCCTTGAGCGAACGGTCGGCGCTGTAGGCGGCGGCGACGTCCATCAGACCGCTCCGGCGTAAAGGGCCGCGCGGTACAGGCGCAGGGAGAAGGCGCGCGCGCCGGCCGGCAGCAGCGGGACCAGGGCGGCGCGCTTGAACAGCGGCCGGATGCGGCTCAGGCCCGGCAGCCGCTTGAGCAGGCGCGCGGCGCGATAGCTGGGGTAGCCGCTGACGATGTCCGGGTGGCGCGCCACGACGCGGGCGAAATTGGGCGCCGACTGCTCGTACTTGGCGGCCAGGGCCTCGACCGTGTCCAGCCCCATGTGGGTGGCCGGATTGTCCAGATGGATCACGCGGAACCGGCGGGCCACGCGCATGGCCCATTCGACGTCCTCCCAGCCCCAGCCGGTGAAGGCCGCGTCGAAGGCCTCGGCCTCGAATACGTCGCGGCGGACCAGCAGGTTCGAGGTGTAGACGTATTTCTCCGGCTGTCTCGCCCGGTCGGTGTAGGGCACGCATTCGGAGCGGGCGGCCAGGGCGCGGTGCACGCCGAAGCGCGGCTCGTCCGGCGCCTGCAGCAGAGAGAAGCCGCCGAAGGCCACCGGCGGATCCTCGCGCGCCACCAGATCGGCCCAGGTCTGCAGGAACCGGCGGTGGTCGGGGCGCATGTCGCTGTCGAGGAACAGGAAGCTGCCGGCGCGGGCGGCCCTGGCCAACCGGTTGCGGCCCTTCGAACGGCCCTGGTTGTCGCGCAGGGTGATCAGGCGGCAGGGCAGGGCGGCGGCGACAACGGCGGCCTCGACGCGGGCGCTCAGGGCCTCGTCGCCCGACCCGTCGTCCAGCAGCACGACCTCGACCGAGCCGTCGACCGCGGCCGCCTCCTCGTCCAGCAGGCCCAGCAGATCGCACGGGTCGTGGCGGAAGAAGGGGATCAGCACCGACAGGGCGGGGCGCGCGCGGCGCCAGCGCGGATTGTCGACAGTGCGGGCGGCGGGGGGGCGGCTCATGTCGCGGTCCTCGCGCGGGCGGTGTGGAACAGACGGGCGGCGACGTCGCGCACGCCGGCGGCGTTGAGAGCCAGGGCGACGGCGGCGTACAGGATCGCGCCGACCCCGGCCTTGAGCGCCAGTTCGGCGAAGCCGCCCAGGGCCGGGAGGTGGTGCACCGCCAGGGCCATGACCAGGGTGGCCGCGCCGCACCGCCACAGGGCGTCCCACGGCGCCGGCATCGGCATGATCCGCCGGCCCATGCCGACCGAGGCCAGCAGGCCCAGGGCGAAGCTGGCCGCGGTCGCCCAGGCCGCGCCCAGCACCCCGAAGGCCGGGATCAGCAGCAGGTTCAGCGCCACATTGGCCCCGGCCGGCACGGCCATCGCCGCCAGCAGCCATCCCGTCCGCCGTCCAAGGGTAAAAGCCTGGTGGAAATAGTACGTTGTGACGCCCGCCAGCAGGGCGCCCAGGGCGATCCACGGGGTGATCGTCGCCGCGGTTTCGCGCAGGTCCTGGCCGATCATCACCTCGGCCAGCGGGCGGGCGACCAGGGCCAGGCCGGCGGCCGCCGGCAGGGCGATCAGCACGAAGGTCGCGGCCTGTTCGCGGGCGGCCTCGCGCAGCGCCTGGCGGCCGCCGCGCTCAAGCGCCATGACCAGGGCCGGGCCGCCGGCGGCGCCCAGCCAGATGAACATCACGTCCAGGGTGCGGTTCGCCAGGCTGTAGCCGGCGTGGTAGGCGCCCACGGCCCCGGCGTCGAGGAACGCGGCCAGCAGGAAGCGGTCGGTCGAGGACAGCACCAGGGCCAGGGCCAGGGAGGCGGCGATCGGATAGCCGTAGCCGAGATAGCCGCGCAGCCGGGCCGGATCGGCGCGGCCGTCGCGGGCGAAGGCCAGCTCGCGCGGCAGGACGAACGGCAGGCAGGCCAGCGGCGCCAGCAGCAGGCCCAGCAGCGGCGAGGCGGCGCCGGCTCCGGCCAGGGCGAAGCCAACCCCGATGACGAAGGCGCCGATGGTGCGGACCATGTCGAAGGTCGCCGCCCGGGCGACCTCGCCGGCGGCCCGGTAGCGCTCCTGGGCCAGCTGGGCCAGGCAGCGCACCGGCACCCCGGCCAGGCCGGCGGCCACCGCGATCTTCAGCGGCGCGTCGCCGGGCCACAGCCACAGGGCGGCGGCGGCCAGCGGCAGGAACACGAGGGTCAGGGCGAAGGCCGCCCGGTAGAGGCTGGCGAACAGGTCGGCCAGGCCGCCGGGCGTCTGTTCGGCGGCCCAGAAGCGGGCCATGGCCGCCTCGATCCAGGTGAACACCGCCACATGGGCCAGGGCCAGGACCGAGAAGGCCAGGGCGTAGCGGCCGAAGTCCTCTGCGCTGAGCAGGCGGGTGAAGACCACGATGGTCAGGAAGCCGACCACCCCCTGGACGATATTGGCCGGCAGATAGCCCCAGACCCCGCGCCAGAACATCTCAGCGCACCGCCGAACGGTCGCCGAGCAGCACCGGCACGGTGACCAGCATGATCCACAGGTCCAGCCACAGGGACTGGCGCTCGATGTAGTCGACGTCCAGCTGCACCCGCCGGCGCACCTCGGCGGCCGAATGCAGCGGGCCGCGCGAGCCCTTGATCGCGGCCCAGCCGGTCATGCCCGGCTTGATCCGGTGGCGGTGGGCGTAATCGGCGACCAGCCGCGCGGACTCGGTTTCGCCGGTCTTCATGCCGATGGCGTGCGGCCGCGGGCCGACCAGCG
The DNA here is from genome assembly GCA_964591465.1 of uncultured Brevundimonas sp. Taxonomy (GTDB): domain Bacteria; phylum Pseudomonadota; class Alphaproteobacteria; order Caulobacterales; family Caulobacteraceae; genus Brevundimonas. Next base: position 44,021 of record CAZQBJ010000001.1, on the reverse strand, counting down.
ACATCTCGCCGGCCACCACATTGATCAGCTGCGGCAGCTCGTCGAGGCTGGTCTTGCGCAGGAAGCGGCCGACCCGCGTGACCCGGTCGTCGTCGGCGGTGACCTGGCGGCTGGCGGTGGCGTCGGACGCCTCGGTCCGCATGGTGCGGAACTTCCAGACGACGATTTCCTCGTTGTTGAAGCCGTGGCGGCGCTGGCGGAAGAAGGCCGGGCCCGGGCTGTCCAGCCGGACGGCCAGGGCGATCAGGGCGAACAGCGGCGCCAGGGCGATCAGGGCCGCGCCGCCGATCAGCAGGTCCTGCAGCCGCTTGTGGAAGGCGCGCCGGTCGGCGTCGGCGATCCCGTCCAGCGGGGCCAGCGGCGCGTCGGCCAGCTTGGCCAGGGCGGCGTCGCGCTCCAGCCGCCCCTGCGGATCGACCAGCAGGGTGACCTCGTTGGGCAGGGCGGCCAGTCGCTCGTGCAGCTGCTGCACCCGGGCGCGGGCCGACGGATCGACGGCCAGCACCACCTTGTCGACATAGGGGGCGATCTTGTGCCCGATCAGGGCCCGGGTGTCGCCCAGCACCGGCACGCCCTCAACGCTGTGCGGCGCGCGCGCCAGCCGGTCGTCGAACACGCCCAGCACATTGACCTCGCGCCGCTTGAGCGCCTCGCGGATCAGGCGTTCGGCGTTCCGCGTGGCGCCGACGATGACGATGTTCGGGGTCAGCCGCCCGTCAGCCCGCCAGCGGGCCACCAGATCCCACCAGCCGCAGTGCAGGCCGTACAGGCCCAGCAGGCACAGGGCGGTCCAGATCAGCAGGGCGGTCACCGGCGCGGCGGCCCCGCTCAGGACCAGCGCCGCCAGCAGGGCGACGGCGCCGCCGGCCAGCACCGCGCCGCTCAACCGGGCCAGATGCAGCGCCAGGCGCTCGCCCCGGCCGAACCGGTACAGGCCGGCCGAACGGATCAGGCCCAGCATCAGGCCGCAGCCGAGGGCGAACGGCAGCACCTGGGCGACGCTGGCGTGGATCAGGCCCTGGGGGGCCACGGCGGCGGCGCACAGCAGGGTCAGGGCGATGGCCGCCAGCACGTCGAACGCCCGGAAATAATGGGCCGACAGGCGCACCGCCCCGCGGGCGCGCGCGTTCAGCCAGACCTTGGGCCGGAAGGGGCCGCGCTGGCCGGCGGCGGGCGGCGGCGTCTCGGCCAGGGCGCGCGCGGCGAACGCCTGCAGCGCCGCGGCGTCGCGCGGGGTCGCCTCGGCGATCGGGACGAGCTTGGGCTGGGCGGCGGGCGGCATCGGTTCCAGAGCTTGGCGGTTCGGTCCGCCATCGTGCACAGCGCCCGTGCATGTGGCGTTAACGGGGCTCTGGAAGGAAAGAGGTCTGGCGGAGACGGAGGGATTCGAACCCTCGATACCCCTTACAGGGTATGACGATTTAGCAAACCGTTGCCTTCAGCCACTCGGCCACGTCTCCGGCAGGCGCCGTCGATAGCGGCAAGCGCTTCGCGGCGCAATGGCGAGATGGCCGATGCGTCAGACGAACTCGACCCGGACGCCCGGTTCGACCGCCTCGGCCAGGTGCTCGACGTCCCAGTTGGTCAGCCGGACGCACCCGTGCGAGGCGGTCTTGCCGACCAGGGAAGGGTCGGGCGTGCCGTGGATGCCGTAGGTCTCGCGGCTGAGGTCGATCCAGCGCGAGCCGACCGGGTTGTTCGGCCCCGCCGCGATGGTCAGGGCCCGGTCGCCCTCGGCGTGGCTGAGGCGGGCCGGGTCGTAGTGGTACGTCGGGGCCGGGGCCACGGCGACCACCTCCAGCACGCCGGCGGGCGTCGGCATGGCCTGCGAGCCGACCGTGGCCGGGTAGAAGGCCAGCAGCCGGTCGGCGGCGTCGTAGACGCGCACGGCCTTGGCCGCCTTGTCGACGACGATGCGGGCGACCGGCCCAGCCAGCGGCGCGCGGCCGGGGCGGGCCACCTGGACCACGGCCCCGGCGCGGAACTCGACCCCGGGGTTGAGCGCGGCCAGCAGGTCCTCGTCCATGTGGAACCGCTCGGCCATGGCCTCGGCCGGGCCGGTGTAGGCCAGGCGGGGCAGCTCGGCCTTGGCCGCCATGTCCTCGGGGATGGACGGGCTGAACGGGCCGGCCACGTCCGCCTCGGTCAGGGTGTAGGCGACCATCGCCGGGGCGGCGCCGGCCTCGGCGACCAGGGCGTCCCACAGTTCGGGCGTCGGCCGGCCGTCGAACGGCAGGTCGCGGGCCCGGGCGAAGGCGGCCAGGGCCAGGCCGACGTTCTCGCCGTAGTGACCGTCGATGACCCCCGGCGAGAAGCCGGCCCGGTCCAGCATGATCTGCAGCCGGGCGACGGCGGCGCTCGGGGCGGCCGCGCCCGATTCAGGGGCGGCCGGGGGCAGGGCGAAGACGGCGGCGTTGATCGCCTCGGCGGTGATAGCCGGCGTCGGGGCCTCGGCGGCCGGCGGGGCGGGCGGGGCAGGAGCCGGATCGGAGCAGGCGGCGAGCAGCAGGGGCGAC
>CAZQBJ010000001.1:31380-41405 GCA_964591465.1 uncultured Brevundimonas sp. | reverse complement strand
GCCCGAACCGAAGCGGGGCGCGCGGCCGTCAGGGTCGCGCGCCCTTTTCGCGTCTGGGCGACCAGGGCTTCTTGCCCCCGGTCTTGCGCGGCGGCGGTCCGTCCCGGCGCGGCCCCTTGGGCGACCACGGCTTGCGGGGCGCGGCGGAGTCCCCGTCCTCGGCGCGAGGGCGCCGTTCGCGCGGCCCCGGATCGGCGGCCGGGCTGATCCGCGCCTTGTCGACCGGCGAGGCGGCGACCGCCGCGGCGAACCGCTCGGCGGCCTCGGCGGAGATCTCGAACCTGGTTTCCCGTTCGAGAATGCGGATCTGGCCGATCTCGGCCTTGGTGATGTGGCCCGCGCGACAGATCAGCGGGATCAGCCATTTGGGATCGGCGTTGGCCGCCCGACCGATGTTCAGCCGGAACCAGCGCGTGTCGGTCGGGAACGGCCGGCCGGTGCGCGACTGCTCCCGTGGCGGGCGCGGTTCGCGCCAGGTGAAGTCGCGGCCGACATCGAACAGCTCTTCGGGGGCCGGCAGGCGTTGACGGCGCAGCCGGATCAGGGCGGCGGCGATCTGTTCGGCGCTGCGCCCGTCCAGCAGCATGCGGGCCTGGGCCAGTTCGTCCTCGGTCGGCGGCTCGGTCAGCAGCGGATCTTCCAGCAGGCGGGCCTGATCGCGCGCGCGAATCTCGTCGGCCGAGGGCGGCGGGCCCCAGGCGGCCTCGATCCCGGCGGAGGCCAGCAGCTGTTCGGCGCGGCGGCGGCGATTGAACGGGACCATCAGCACCGCCACGCCCTTCTTGCCGGCCCGGCCGGTGCGGCCGCTGCGGTGCAGCAGGCCGGCCTTGTTCACCGGGATGTCGGCGTGGATCACCAGGCCCAGGTCCGGCAGGTCCAGGCCGCGAGCGGCCACGTCGGTGGCCACGCAGACGCGGGCGAAGCCGTCGCGCAGGGCCTGCAGGGCGTCCGAACGCTCCTTCTGCGACAGCTCGCCGGACAGGGCGACCACGGCGAAGCCGCGCTCGCGCAGGGAGCCGTACATCCGCTTGACCCCCTCGCGGGTGCCGCAGAACACCAGCGCGCCGCCGGCCTCGTGGTAGCGCAGGACGTTGACCACGCCGCGCTCGATCTCGTTGGGCGCGACGGCCAGGGCGCGGTATTCGATGTCGGCGTGTTGCTCATCGCGGCGGCCGGCGTCGATGCGCACCGCGTCCCGTTGGTAGCGCCGGGCCAGGGTGACGATCTCGCGAGCGAAGGTGGCCGAGAACAGCAGGGTGCGACGCTCGGCCGGGGCCGCCTCGAGCATGGCCTCCAGATCCTCGCGGAAGCCGAGGTCGAGCATCTCGTCGGCCTCGTCCAGCACCGCCGCGCGCAGCTGCGACAGGTCCAGGGCGCCGCGGTCCAGGTGATCGCGCAGGCGGCCGGGGGTGCCGACCACGATGTGCGCGCCGGCGGCCAGCTGGCGCTGCTCGCGGCGGGCGTCCATGCCGCCGACGCAGGTGACGATCCGGGCGCCGGCCTCGGCGTACAGCCAGCCCAGTTCGCGGGCCACCTGCAGGGCCAGCTCGCGGGTGGGCGAGATGATCAGGGCCATCGGCGCGGCGGCCGGCCCAAACGCCTCGGCCTCGCCCAGCAGGGTTGGGGCCAGGGCCAGGCCGTAGGCGACCGTCTTGCCCGAGCCGGTCTGGGCCGAGACCAGCAGGTCGGCCTCCCCGGCGCCGGCCTCCAGCACCGCGGCCTGCACCGGGGTCGGTTCGGCGTAGCCCTGCTGCGCCAGGGCGCGGGACAGGGCGGGATTCAGTCGGGCGAAAGGCATGGCGGTCCAGTTCGGGGGAGGTCGTCGCCGCGCGGGGGCGGGGCGGGCGGCGGGCTGTGCCCCAACAACACGCCCTTTACAAGGCGGGCCCTGCGGCGCGGCGCCGCAAGCTTACGCGGCGTGACCTTGGCGCCGTCGCGGCGGCGGGCTACGGAAACCGGCGCAACGCGACAGGGAGACTGCCCAATGGCCGATCTGGCTCAGGTTACCGAACACATCCGCAACGCCGTGGGCGACAACTCCGGCCTCGGCAAGACCGTCAAGCTCGACTTCGGCGGCGACGGCAAGATCTTCATCGACGGCGCGTCCTCGCCGAACACCGTGACCAACGAGGACAAGCCGGCCGACGCCACCATCCAGATGGCGTGGGACGACTTCCTGGCGCTGTCCGAGGGCAAGCTGGATCCGATGATGGCCTTCATGCAGGGCAAGATGAAGATCCAGGGCGACATGATGCTGGCCCAGCGCCTCGCGCCCCTGCTGAAGAAGTAGGCGGTTCGGCGACGGCCGGTGTTTTTCGCGGCGCGGGGTCCGGACGGGTCCCGCGCCGCCTTTCGTTTCAGGAGCCAGGACAGATGGACTTCGAGCACAGCCCCCGCGCGGCCGAATGGATCGAGAAGGTCGGCCGGTTCATGCAGGACCGGGTGCTGCCGGCGGCCCCCGAATACTGGGCCCAGGTGCGCCAGGACCCGACCCGGCAGCCGCCGGTGATGGAGGCGCTGAAGGCCGAGGCCCGCGCGGCCGGCCTGTGGAACCTGTTCCTGCCGGGCGAGGACGGGGCGGGCCTGAGCAATCTGGAATACGCGCCGCTGGCCGAGCAGATGGGCCGCGCCCTGTGGGCGGCCGAGGTGTTCAACTGCGCCGCGCCGGACACCGGCAACATGGAAGTGCTGCACATGTACGGCTCGCCCGAACAGCAGCGGCGCTGGCTGAGGCCGCTGATGGACGGAGAAATCCGCTCGGCCTTCCTCATGACCGAGCCGGCCGTCGCCTCGTCGGACGCGACCAACATCGAGACCTCGATCGTGCGCGACGGGGATCACTATGTGATCAACGGGCGCAAGTGGTGGTCGACCAACATGGCCCATCCGAACGTCGCGGTGACCATCGTGATGGGCAAGACCGACCCGGACGGCCCGCGTCACGCGCAGCAGTCGATGATCATCGTGCCGGTCGACACGCCCGGCTTCCGGGTCGAGCGGATGCTCAGCGTGTTCGGCTATGACGAGGCCCCGATCGGCCACGCCGAGGTGGTGCTGGAAAACGTGCGCGTGCCGGCCGAGAATCTGATCGCCGGCGAGGGCCGCGGGTTCGAGATCGCCCAGGGCCGGCTGGGGCCGGGACGCATCCACCACTGCATGCGGACCATCGGCTGCGCCGAGGCGGCGCTGGAGCTGATGTGCAAGCGGCTGCTGGACCGGCGGGCGTTCGGCAAGGCCATCGCCGAGCACTCGGTCTGGGAGCAGCGGGTGGCCGAGGCGCGGACCAACATCGAGATGTGCCGCCTGCTGGTGCTGAAGGCGGCCTGGATGATGGACCGGGTCGGCGCCAAGGGGGCCCGCTCGGAGATCGCCCAGATCAAGGTGGCGGCGCCGCGCATGGCCCTGAAGGTGATCGACGACGCCATCCAGGCCCACGGCGGGGCGGGGGTCTCGGGCGACTTCGAGCTGGCCCAGATGTACGCCATGGTCCGCACCCTGCGCATCGCCGACGGGCCGGACGAGGTGCACAACCGGTCGATCGCCCGGCTGGAGTACGGCCGGCACGGCGGGCGCGCCTGAGCTGAAACGCAGAAGGCCCGGGCGAACCCGGGCCTTCCGTCATCCGCGCCGGCGGATCACTTCTTGCGGTCGTCGCGGCCCGTGCCGCCGTCGGCCACGTCCCCGACCGCCGGATTGTCTGTCGGGTTCTGCGGCTCGCCCGAGGCCTGGGCGCGGCGGTTGCGCCACTCGTCGAAGTCCTGGCTGAACTTCTGCCGGCGCTCCTCGCGCCACGACTGGTAGTCGCGGTCCAGATTGCGCATCTGGCTCTCGCGCCAGTGCAGATAGTCCGGCTCGAATTCGGGCCCCTGGCCCTGGCTTTCCCAGATCTGCGAGCCCGGCGCGTAGCCGCGCGAAATCTCGGGCGCCCCGCGGCCGTAGGCGTGCGTGTCGCCGGCGCCGTACCGGTCGTCGGCGAACTGGCTGTGGCGACCCTGGACCCCGTAATACTGCTGCGGCTCGTCGTAGCGGCCCTGATTCATCATGCCGCCCTGGCCCATCCGCTGATGGCCGTAGCGGCCGGTGGCGTCATGCCCGTGGCGGTGCGGCTCGTCCCAGGACCGGTCGTGAGAACCCTGGCCGTACGACCCCTGGCCATAGGTTCCGCCGCCGTGGCGACCCGGGTCGTCCTGGCCCCATTCGCCGGGCCGGAAGCCGCCCTGGGTCGTGCTGGCGCCTTGCTGGTAGCCCTGGTTGCGCCCGTAGCCCCGGCCGTAGGCGCTGTCCGCCTCGCGCCAGCTGCGCGGCTCGTGGCGCGCGCCGTAGTCGCCCGACAGGTCGTCGTCCTGGCGGCCGGTGGGGTAGCGGGGATCGTCGTAATGTCGAGGAGCCATGGTCGGGGCCTCCGCCTGAATGGATGGGGTCGGGGAACCGGCGGCCCAAGGCCATTGTTCCCCCGTCGCGTCGGCGAAGCTGTCGACGCCGGCTTGGGCGCGCGGCCCCGGCGCCTTAATCTGCGAGCCGGGGAATCGGGGGAGCGACGCTGTGGCGAAAAAGCCCGCCAGCGACGGCGGAGAGGTGGAGGCCATGACGGCGATCAGCGACGCCCGGCTGCGCGAAGCGTTCAGCCGCATCGAAACCCAGAAGCCGCCGCGCCGGCTGGTCGATGCGTTCGACCGGCTGCTGCGCGGGCTGCGGCGCACGGCCGATCCTAGGAACTAGCGGTCGTTCTTCGGCTCGACCTCGACGTCGATCAGACGGGCGAGGCGGGTGCGCGCCCGATTGACCCGGCTCTTGATGGTGCCCAGGGCGCAGCCGGAAATCTCGGCCGCCTCCTCGTAGGACAGGCCGGCGGCGCCGACCATCACCAGCGCCTCGCGGTGTTCGGGCGGCAGCTGGTTGAGCGCCGCCTGCAGGCTGGTCAGCTCCACCGCCCACTCCTGCACCGGCTGGGACGACAGGGCGGCGGCGTGGTGGCCGTCCTCGTCCTGGACCTCGCGCCTTCGCTTGGACACCGCCGTATACCAGGTGTTGCGCAGGATGGTGAAAAGCCAGGCCCGCAGGTTGGTCCCCGGCTCGAACTTGTCGCGGTGGGTCCAGGCCTTGGTCAGGGTTTCCTGCACCAGGTCGTCAGCGTCGGCCGGATTGCGCGACAGAGACCAGGCGAAGGCGCGCAGCGAGGGGATGAGCTCGACCACGTCGTCGCGCCACTGGCGCCGATCCATCGACGGGCGCGTCGTCCGTTCCTTGTCTTCAAGCCGGGCGGCGCTTGCATCGACGGACATGGAGTGAAAGCCTCGAAAAAGCAGCAGGACTCTTGGGGAGCCGGGACGGTTAACGCCCGCATTGCAAACGCGGCGCACAGGCTTGCGTTCCTGTCCGGAACCGGACCCAGCTGGCCAACCGCAGATATGTCGCATCGGACGGAAGCACAGATGAATCCGTGGCTTGGAAGTCCCCATCAATGACCGTCCCCGGCGGCGGCCCGGGCGGCGAGGGCGCGGTGCGCAAGGCGCGCTACGGCGCGGTTCGCGCCCGCACCGAGGCGCTGGTCGAGGGGCTGGGCCCCGAGGACGCCCAGGCCCAGTCGATGCCCGAGGCCAGCCCGGCCAAATGGCATCTGGCGCACACCACCTGGTTCTTCGAGACCCTGCTGCTGGCCCGTCGGCCCGATTATCGGCCCGTGGATCCGCGCTACGGCCGAGTTTTCAACTCGTACTACGAAGCGCTGGGCGAGCGGGTGGGGCGGCATGAGCGGGGGCTGATGACCCGGCCGACCCTGGCCGAGGTGCTGGAGTACCGGCGGGCGGTCGACGCGCGGATGGCCCGGCTGCTCGAGGACGGGCTGGAAGGCCCGAAAGCCTATCTGTTCGAACTGGGGCTGCAGCACGAGGAGCAGCATCAGGAGCTGCTGCTGACCGACCTGCTGCACCTGTTCTCGCGCTCGCCCCTGGAGCCGGTCTATCGCCCGGCGCCGGAGGGGGCGGCCGGCGCGTCTTGCGAGGCGGAAAGCTGGACGCGGTTCGAGGGCGGGCTGGCGACCATCGGCGCCGGGCCCGAGGGCTTCGCCTTCGACTGCGAGCGGCCGGCGCACCAGGTGATGCTGCGGCCGTTCGAGCTGGCCGGGCGTCTCGTGACCAACGGCCAGTGGCTGGCGTTCATGGCCGACGACGGCTACCGGCGGCCGGAGCTGTGGCTGTCCGACGGCTGGGCCGCGGTCCAGGCCGGCGACTGGCGCGCCCCGCTGTACTGGCGCGAGACAGAGGACGGCTGGAGCACGTTCACCCTGCACGGGACGCGGAGGGTCGAGCCCGGGGCGCCGGTGTGCCACGTCAGCTGGTACGAGGCGGACGCCTACGCCCGCTGGGCCGGGGCGCGCCTGCCGACCGAGGCGGAGTGGGAGCAGGCCGCCGCGGCGGCGCCGACGGCCGTTCGCGACGACGACTGGCTGGTCCCGCGCCCGGCGGCGGGGTCCGGCCCGGCCCAGATGTTCGGCGAGGTCTGGCAGTGGACGGCCAGCCCGTTCACGCCCTATCCGGGCTTCCGTCCGACGTCCGGGACGGCCGGCGAGTACAACGGCAAGTTCATGGCCAATCAGATCGTGCTGCGCGGCGGCTCGGCGGTCACGCCGCCGGGGCATTCGCGGCCCAGCTATCGCAACTTCTTCCACCCCCATCACCGGTGGCAGTTCACCGGTCTGCGGCTGGCCCGGGACGTCGCCTCGTGAACCCGGCGTTCGAACGAGATCTGATCGAGGGCCTGTCGCGGGCGCAGAAGACGATCCCGCCCAAATGGTTCTACGACGCCGAAGGCTCGCGCCTGTTCGAGGCCATCACCGGCACGCCCGAATACTATCCGACGCGGCAGGAGACGGCGCTGCTGACGCGGATCGCTCCGGAGCTGGCGGCGGCCCTGCCGGACGGGGCGGTGCTGGTGGAGTTCGGCAGCGGCGCCAGCGAAAAGACCCGCATCCTGCTGGACGCGGCGCCGGGCCTGCGCGCCTACGTCCCGGTGGACATCAGCGCCGAGGCCCTGGCGGCGGCCGCCGAACGGATCGCGTCCGACTATCCGGATCTGGAGGTCGCCCCGGTGGCCGGCGACTTCATGGGACGGATCACGCTGCCGGCGAAGCTGGCCGGGTCGCCGCGGGCAGGGTTCTTTCCCGGCTCCACCATCGGCAATTTTTCACCGGACGAGGCGGCGGCCTTTCTCGCCTCGGCCCGCCGTTGGCTGGGGGACGGGGCGGTGCTGATCCTCGGCGTCGACCTGGTCAAGGACCCGCCGGTGCTGACCGCGGCCTACAATGACGCGCAGGGGCTGACCGCCCGGTTCAATCTGAACGTGCTGGCGCGGGCCAACGCCGAGCTCGGCGCCGATTTCGATCTGGGCGGGTTCGAGCATCGCGCGATGTGGAATCCGCGCGACGAGCGGATCGAGATGCATCTGGTCAGCACCCGGGACCAGACCGTGCGGGTCGGCGATCAGACATTCGCCTTCGCGGCCGGCGAGACCATCCACACCGAGAACTCGCACAAGTTCACGCCGCAGCGGCTGGACCGGCTGGCCCGCGCGGGCGCCTGGTCGGTCCGTCGCGTATGGACCTCGGACGCGCCGGCGGTCGGTGTCGCGCTTCTGGAGGCCGCCTAGATCTCGGCGCGGCGCATGCCGGGGTTCTGCCGGCCTTCGCGCGCTTCACCGCTCTTGCGACCGCCGTGGGAGGCTTCGCCGCCTTTCCGGCCGGCCTCGGCGGCCAGGCTGCGGTCCTGCGAGAAGCTGCGCTTTTCGCTCGGCACGCTGGCCCCGCCCTTGCGCGCGATCTCGCGCTGACGTTCGGGATCCATGGATGCGAAGCCTCGCTTTGACACTCCGGAAGTACGGCTTCCCTGGGCCATCGCGGCGTCCTCTCTTCAAACAAAACTACTCGGTGGGCTGACAACCCCGCCGCGCGGTCAAGGTTCCGGCGGCGGGGGCGTTTTCACCGCCCGGCGACGTCGGGCCCGGCGGCGTCGTGCGGCCGCGAGTCGCCCGGATCGCCGCCGGCCGGATCGGGCTGGGGCATCTCGTCGGGCGTGTCGGAGGGGTCCAGCTCCGGTTGCGGCGTCGGGTCCGGCTGCACCTCGGGGCCGCCGGGCGGGGTGGGTTCGATGTAGGTCATGAACGATCTCCTCTGGCTGCCTAACTCCCGGACCGAGGGTTTGTTCTGGGCGCCGGAACCGCCGAGCGGCCGGTCCGGTTGGGCGGACGAATTCCGACATTGGAGATCCGCCCATGACCGAGACCCTGCAGACGACCTCCACCTCCGAGCCGGCCGCTGCGGCCGCGGACGCCCCGCCGACCCTCGAACAGGCGGCGCCCGCCCTGACCACCCGCGCGCCGCTGGTCGATCGCGCCAGCCGCCGCCTCGCCGCCGGCCGCGACTGGACCCGCGGCCGCACGCTCGAGGCGCGCCGGCATATCCAGGCCCATCCGATGCGGACCGCGGCGCTGGCGATGGGGGCCGGGCTGCTGACCGGCCTGATGATGAAGGGGCTCAGCCGCCGCTGAGTTCGAAGCCCAGGGAACGGGCCGCGGCGGCCAGGTCGGTCTGGGTATACGGCTTGGCCATCACCGCGACCTGGGGGTCGTGGCGGAATTTGCGCCGCAGTTCGGCCGGGTCGTAGCCGCTGGCCATGACCACCCGCAGGCGCGGCGCCGCCGACCGCAGCCGGACGGCCAGGTCGTCGCCCTTGCCGTCGGGCAGGCCGACATCGATCAGCGCAAGTTCGGGTTCCTGGGCCTCGAATTCGGCCATGGCCTCGCGGGTGGTCCGGGCCGAAGTGGGCTTGAAGCCGAGCGCGCTGAGCGCCTCCTCGGCGACCATGGCGACCAGTGCCTCGTCCTCGACCAGCAACGCACGCACAACGGCCTCCGCAGTGGGGCGCGGGTTATCCCGGGCTGGGGACAAGTTAACCCAGGATCGCGCGACAGGCGAATCACCCGCGCGCGAGCACCCGGTCCGAGACGAACGGGTTGTCGCGCCGTTCGGCGCCGAAGGTCGAGATCGGCCCGTGGCCCGGCACGAAGGTGACGTCATCGCCCAGCGGCCACAGCTTGCCGGTGATGGCGGCGATCAGGTCGGCGTGGTTGCCGCGCGGGAAATCCGTCCGGCCGATCGAGCCGCGGAACAGCACGTCGCCGACCTGGGCGAAGCGCGCCTCGCGGTTGAAGAACACTACATGGCCCGGGGTGTGGCCCGGACAGTGGATAACCTCCCAGGTCGTCTCGCCGAGGGTCGCCGTGTCGCCGTCGCCCAGCCAGCGGTCGGTGACGAAGCCGCGCGCCTCGGGCAGGCCGTAGGCCTGGCCCTGGGCCTCGATGCCGTCGATCCAGAACTGGTCGTCGGGATGAGGCCCCTCGATCGGGACGCCGGTGCGGGCCTTCAGCTCGGCCGCGGCGCCGGCGTGATCCAGGTGGCCGTGGGTGATCCAGATGCGGTCCAGCGTCAGGCCGCGCCGCTCGATCTCGCCCAACACCTGATCAAGGCCGCCGCCCGGGTCGATGATGGCGGCCCGATTGGTCTTCACGCACCAGACGGTGGTGCAGTTCTGCTGCAGCGGCGTGACGGGCGTGACGAACACGCCGATCGGCGGACGCGGGGCGGGGGTCGTGGCGGTGCTCATGGTCCGGCGAGCCTTAGCCTGAGCCTGGAGCGAGGCAAACCCGGTGCATTTTTTGGCTGGTCATCGCGGGACGCTTGCCAATAGGGTCGTCGCCGGCTTGCAAACCGGGGGGATTTCTATGGCCGCGACACCAACGCTGCTGGATCGTGTAACCAACGTCAGCGACTTCATCTGGGGCGGGACCTGGAACGGGGAGCAGGTGCTGCTGTTCCCGCCCATGGTCGTGATCCTGCTGGGCGTCGGCCTGTGGCTGATGATCGGCCTGCGCTTCTATCCGATCCTGAAACTCGGCGAGGCGTTCGCCGGCCTGTTCAAGCGCGAGAAGGACGAGAACAAGGGCGAGATCTCGCCGTTCGCCGCCCTGTCGAC
>CAZQBJ010000001.1:4609-31280 GCA_964591465.1 uncultured Brevundimonas sp. | reverse complement strand
TCGCGGTGTTCGCGGTGATCATCGGCGGCATCAAGTCGATCGGCGCCATCGCAGAGAAGATCGTCCCGTTCATGGCCATCGCCTATGTGGCGATGGCGATCGCGGCGCTGGCCTTGAACGCCGGGGCGATCCCGGGCGCGCTGGCGACCATCTTCGACAGCGCCTTCAACGGCCATGCCGCCGCCGGGGGCTTCCTGGGGGCCGGCATGATCCTGGCGGTGCGGGCCGGCGTGGCGCGCGGCCTGTTTTCCAACGAGGCCGGCCAGGGCTCGACCCCGATCGCCCACGCGGTGGCCCAGACCGACGATCCGGCCAAGCAGGGCCGCTTCGCCATGATGGGCACCTTCATCGACACGATCATCATCTGCACTGCCACCGGTCTGGTGATGCTGGCCGTGCAGGGCGCGTTTCCGCACACGGTGGACGGCCAGACGGTGATGCAGAGCACCGTCTGGACCTCGGACCTGCGCGGCTTCGCCATGACCGAGGCGGCCTACGCGGCGGCCTTCCCGATGCAGCTGTTCGGCAACGTCACCCTGGGGGGGCTGGTCGCCTCGGTGGCCCTGATCCTGTTCGTGTTCACCACCCTGATCACCTGGGGCTACTACGGCGAACGGGCGGCAACCTATCTGTTCGGCCTGAAGCTGGCGATCCCGTTCCGCCTTTTCTGGGTGATCATGATCTTCATCGGCTCGTTCCAGGAGATCGACTTCGTCTGGCGCCTCGGCGACATCGCCAACGCGGCCATGGCCCTGCCGAACCTGATCGCCCTGGCGCTGCTGTCGGGGGTGGTGTTCGCCCTGGCCAAGGGCGACCGCACCGCCGGCAAGGACCACGACTGAGCCCATCCTGATCGAGTGAACTTGTGACGCCGGCGCGGGACTTCCGCGCCGGCGTCTTTCTTTGCCGCCCGGCGGCGCGCGGGAGCCAAGTGCGGCGGGCGGTCCGGTCGGAGCATGGCACGTGCCCGACCGGACGCGGGATGTGAAGGCGGGCGAGGCGGACGGCCCGGATTCGCCGCCAGCCGTCCGTCCGTGCGCGGCGCCCGCGCCCCCGGCGTCGACCCTCGGGCAAAGAAAAAGCCCGGGCCGGAGCCCGGGCTTCGAGACGGCGCCCCGGAGGGGCCGGCGCCTCAGTCTTCCTTGACGTTGTCGACGTGGCCCGCGAGCCCCTCGACCTCGGTCGACAGCTTCGGATCGTCGGTGATGTCGATCCCCTTGGCCAGCTTCGAGTTCCAGAAGCCGTACAGAATGTAGATCACCGCGCCGACCGCCGCGTAGCAGCCCAGGATGGTCAGCGGTAGCGGGTTGTCGTTCATCGCGTGCTGGATCATCGGCGTGAAGTTCAGCGCCGCCAGGCCCAGGCAGGCCAGGATGCCGAGCACCGCCGTGAACACGCCGCCGGGCACTCGGAACGGACGCTCCAGCTCCGGGTGACGGACGCGCAGCACGATCACCGACAGGCAGACGATGGAGAACGCCAGGGCGGTGCCCAGCGACACCAGGTCGCCCAGCACGCCGATCGGCAGGAAGGCCGCGGCGATGGCGATGGAGATGCCGAGCAGGATGGTGCCGATCCACGGCGTGCGGAACTTGTCGTGCACGACCGCGAAGGCGCGCGGCAGCAGGCCGTCGCGAGCCATGGTGTAGAACACCCGCGTCTGGCCGAAGCACAGCACCAGCATCACCGAAGACAGGCCGGTCACGGCGCCGATCTTGATGAGGAAGCTCATCAGGTTCAGCTCGCCGCCGGGGGCGATGGCCAGCGGCACATTGGCCCAGTCCAGCCGCATGGCGTCGATGGCCACGGCGATCGGGGCCGGGCTGGCCAGTTCGAGGTACGGGACCACGCCGGTCATCACCATGGCCACGGCCATGTAGATCAGGGTGCAGGCGATCAGGGCGCCCAGGATGCCGATCGGCACGTCCTTGGACGGGTTCTTGGCCTCGGCCGCGGCGGTCGAAACCGCCTCGAAGCCGACGTAGGCGAAGAAGATGATGGCCGCGCCGCGGAAGATGCCGCCGACGCCGAACTGGTCCCAGGTGCCGCCCTCGGGCGTCGCCGGGACGAACGGCGTCCAGTTGGCCGGATTGATGTAGGCGATGCCGACCGCGATGAAGGTGAACAGCACCAGCACCTTGATCACCACGATGGCGTTGTTGACGTTGGCCGACTCGCTGACGCCCAGGACCAGCAGGGTGGTGACCAGGGCGATGCCGACGGCCGCCACCAGGTTGAAGGTGCCGGTCTGCTGGAAGACGATCGGTCCGGCTTCCTGGGTCACCGCCTGGATGAACGGCGTGGCGAACTGCGGCGCCTCGGCCCCGGCGAAGGTTATGCTTGGCAAGACGATCCCAAGGTCGCCGATCAGCGAGACGACATAGCCGGACCAGCCGACCGCCACGGTCGAGGCGGCGACGCCGTACTCGAGCACCAACAGCCAGCCCATGATCCAGGCGAAGATCTCGCCCAGGGTGCCGTAGGCGTAGGTGTAGGCCGAGCCCGACACCGGCATGGTCGAGGCCAACTCGGCGTAGCACAGCCCGGCCAGGGCGCAGGCGATGCCCGCCAGCACGAACGAGAAGACGATGGCTGGACCGGCGTGGGCCGAGGCGACCTGGCCGGTCAGGACGAAGATCCCTGCCCCGATGATGCAGCCGATGCCGAGGCTGACGAGATTGATGGGACCCAGGGTTCGCTTCAGACGGCTGGTCGCCGCCTCTTTCTGAATCTGGGCGACGGACTTTCTGAGAAACAGCCGGTTGCCCGGCGGTCGGGCGCCTTTAGCGGACATCGGTTCGGGACCCCCCTTGATGAGTCGGCCTGTACTCGGCCGGTAAAACGACCGGCGGACGTTAGGGACGGTTTTGCGCCGACGCAACGGCGCATCTCCCTGTCCGACGGAGGTCGCGCGAAGGCGCGGCAACAGCTAGGCAGATGGCGATGTTGCCGATCCACGATGTTCTCGAACCGCTGAAGGCGGCGCTGGCCCGCGAGCCGGCCGCGGTGCTGGTCGCGCCGCCTGGCGCGGGCAAGACCACGGTCGTTCCGCTGGCCCTGCTGGATGCGCCGTGGCTGGCCGGACGGCGGATCATCGTGCTGGAGCCGCGGCGGCTGGCGGCGCGGGCGGCGGCGGCGCGGATGGCCGCGACGCTCGGCGAGGAGCCCGGCGAGACGGTCGGCTTTCGCGTGCGGATGCAGAGCCGGGTCGGGCCCCGGACGCGGATCGAGGTGGTCACCGAGGGGGTCTTCAGCCGCATGATCCTCGACGACCCGGCGCTGGAGGGCGTCGGGGCGGTGCTGTTCGACGAATTCCACGAGCGCAGCCTGGAGGCCGATCTGGGGCTGGCCCTGGCGCGGGACGCCCAGCGGCTGCTGCGCGAGGACCTGCGCCTGCTGGTGATGTCCGCCACCCTGGACGTGGTTCGCGTCTCGGCCTTGCTGGACGGGGCGCCGGTGATCGAGAGCCAGGGGCGGACCCATCCGGTCGACACCGTCTATCTGGGTCGCAATCCGGCCGAGCGGATCGAGGAGGCCGTGGTTCGGGCGACGACCCGGGCGCTAGGCGAGCAGGCCGGATCGATCCTCGTGTTCCTGCCCGGGCAGGGGGAGATTCGCCGGGTCCACGAGCGGCTGGCCGAGCGGGTGCGCGATCCGGGCGTGATCCTGGCGCCGCTGTACGGCGCGCTGGACCGGGCCGAGCAGGACCGGGCCATCGCCCCGGCCCCGGCCGGCCGTCGCAAGGTGGTGCTGGCCACCTCCATCGCCGAGACCAGCCTGACCATCGAGGGCGTGCGGGTGGTGATCGACAGCGGGCTGTCGCGCGCGCCCCGCTTCGACCCGGCCTCGGGTCTGACGCGGCTGGTCACCGTGCCCGTGGCCCGCTCGTCGGCCGACCAGCGACGCGGGCGCGCGGGGCGAACCGAACCGGGGGTCTGCTACCGGCTGTGGGACGAGGCCCAGACCCGCGGTCTGGTCCCGCACGCCCGGCCCGAGATTCTGGAGGCGGACCTGTCCGGGTTCGCCCTCGACCTGGCGCGCTGGGGGGCGAAGTCGGCCGAGGGGCTGGCGCTGCTGGATCCACCGCCGGCCGGCGCCTTCGCCGAGGCGCGGGCCTTGCTGGGCCGGATCGGGGCGCTGGACGCCGCGGGGGCCCTGACGCCCCACGGCCGGCGGATCGCCGCCCTGCCGCTGCCGCCGCGGCTGGCGCACATGGTGGCCGCGGCCGCCGACGCCGGCGCCGCCGGCACCGGCGCGGCCATCGCCGCCGTGCTGAGCGAGCGGGGTCTTGGCGGCGACGGGACCGACCTGCGCGACCGGCTGGGGCGGCTGGCCCGCGACGGGTCGCCCCGGGCCAAGGAGGCCCGCGCCCTGGCCGGCCGCTGGGCCCGCGCCGCCGGCGGCGGAACCGGCGGTGAGGTCGACCCCGGCCTGATCCTGGCCGAGGCCTTTGCGGACCGCATCGCCCGGGCGCGCGGCAAGCCGGGCGAGTTCCTGCTGGCCTCCGGCCGCGGGGCCTTCGTCGAGCCGACCGACGCCCTGGCCCGCGAACGCTGGCTGGCGGTGGCCGAGCTGGGCGGCGGCGATGCGCGCGATCGCATCCGGCTGGCCGCGCCGGTCGACGAGGCGGCGTTGCTGGACGCCTTCGCCTACAGGCTGGAGACCGAGGACCGATTGGAGCCGGACAGCGCCGGGCGCCTGCGGGCGCGGCGCCTGCGTCGGCTGGGCGCGATCGTGGTCGAGGAACAGCTGCTGGACCGGCCGCCGCCCGAGGTGATCGCCGCCGCCCTGCGGGCCGAGGTCGAGCGCAAGGGCCTGTCGGCTCTGCCCTGGGGCGAGGCCAGCCGAAGCCTGCGCGACCGGGTGCGATTCCTGCGCGCGCTGGACCCGAACTGGCCCGACTGGTCGGAGGAGGGCCTGACGACGCTCGCGGATCAATGGTTGACGGGATTGCTTAACGGCCGCCGGGCCCTGGGCGAAATCACGGATCAGGCCCTGGCCGACGCGCTGCGCGGCCTGCTGCCGTGGGACCTGCAGCGGCGGCTGGACGCCGAGGCGCCCGAACGCTTCGAAGCGCCGACCGGCACACGCGCGCGAATCGATTACGGGGCCGAGGCGGGGCCGACGGCGGAGATCCGCGTGCAGGAGCTGTTCGGCCTGTCGGTTCATCCGACCATCGCCGGCGGCCGCGTTCCGCTGACCCTGGCGCTGCTGTCGCCGGCCCGGCGTCCGGTGCAGGTGACCCGCGACCTGCCGGGATTCTGGAAAGGCTCGTGGGCGGCGGTGCGGGCCGAGATGCGCGGGCGCTATCCGAAACATCCATGGCCGGAAGACCCGGCTTCGGCGGCGCCGACCACGCGGGCCAAGCCGCGGTCCTAGGCAGGCGTCCGGCGCCGCTCTAGGCTGGCGCGATCACGGAGGGACGCATGGCCGGGCTGCTGTTTTCGGGATTGATGCTGGCCGCGGCGGCGCAGGCGATCGAGCCGCCGCCCGTCAGCTATCCGGCGCCCCCGGCCCGCGCCGCCTATCCGGAGGATTTCGCGCCCCCAGGCTGGGCCGTCGAGCACGAGGTCCGCGGGGAGCTGAACGGCGATGCGGTCGAGGATGTGCTGCTGATCCTGCGGGCGCAGGACCCGGCCAATGTCATCGAACACCAGACTCTGGGCTCCAGCCCGTGGGACACCAACCCGCGCATGTTGGTGGTCGGGTTCGGCAGGGCCGAAGGCGGCTTCGACCGGGCGCTGGCGGATCACAGCCTCATCCCGCGCCCCGACAACCCGAGCCTCGAGGACGTGCTGGCCGAGGCCCCGCCGCCGCAGATCCGCAACCGCGCCTTCCGCCTTTCGCTGCACGCCTTCGCCTCGGCCGGGTCCTGGTCGATGGGCACGGCGACCTTCACCTTCCGCTGGCGCGACGGGGCGTTCCGCCTGATCGGCTTCGACGACGTCTGGGTCCACCGCGGCTCGGGCGAGATCACCGAACGCAGCATCAACTATCTGACCGGCCGCATGAGCCGGGCCGAGGGCTCGATCGAGGACGACGTCCTGACGCCCGTCTGGTCGGCCGCGCCGGCCGGGCCGCTGTTGCGTCTGGAGGAGATCGGCGACGGTCTGATGTTCGACCCTGAGCGCCGCTAGGCGCTTTCGGTGGCCGCGTAGATCATGATGCCGGCGGCGACCGACAGGTTCAGGCTGTCCGCGCGGCCGCGCATGGGGATCTTCACATTGACGTCGCAGGCCGCGGCCAGCCGGTCGGTCAGGCCCGCCTGTTCGTTGCCCAGCAGGATCAGGGTCGGCTTCTGGTAGGCGGCGTCCAGGTGGCTGGTCGGGGCGTCCAGCCGCGTGCCGACCACGCTGCCGGGCCAGCCGCGCCGCCAGGCGAGAAAGGCGTCCGCATCGGTCTTCGTGATGCTGACGGCGAACACCGAGCCCATGGTCGCGCGCACCGATTCCACCGAATAGGCGTCGCAGCAGTCGCCGATGAGGATCACTCCCCCGCAGCCGGCCGCGTCGGCGGTGCGGATGATGGTCCCCAGATTGCCCGGATCGCGCACCTGCTCCAGCGCCACCCAGCAGGGGGCGGATTCGGGCGTCAGGGCCGGCAGCGGGGTGAACACCTGCTCGAACACCCCCAGCACGGTCTGCGGGTTCTCCTTGCGGGCGATCTTCTCGAGGATTTCGCGGGTCACCTCGATCACCTGGCCGCGCGCCGCCAGGGTTTCGCGTCGGGCCCGCTCCAGCAGCGGATGGGGGCGGGCGTCCTTGCCGACCAGCAGGGTCTTTGGCGCGCGTCCCTGATCGAGCGCCTCACCGATGAACTTCAGCCCCTCGGCCAGGAACAGGCCGGTCTCGTCGCGCGCCTTGCGCATGTGCAGCGCGCGCACCGCCTTGACCGTCGGATTGGTCAGGGAGGTGATGACCCGGGCGTCCATCAGGCGCTCCATCGGGCGAAGAACGACAGGCCGATCTCGCGGCCGCGCGCCCCCTCCTCGACCAGGGCCAGCTCGCCCCAGTCGATCACGCCGCCGCGGTCCGGCAGGGCCTCGGCCAGCAGATGGGCCAGCGAGACGCCCGAGATGCGCGCGGCGTAGGCGTTGACCAGCAGGAACGCGGCGTCGTCGGCCAGCAGTTCGGCGCACTGGGCGATCAGGCCGGGCAGGTCCTCGAACAGGCGCCAGACCTCGCCGGTGGGGCCGCGGCCGTATTTGGGCGGGTCCAGGATGATCCCGTGATAGCGCGAGCCGCGCTTGACCTCGCGGCCCACATATTTGCGGGCGTCCTCGACGATCCAGCGCACCGGCTTGTCCTCGAGGCCGGACAGGGCGGCGTTCTCGCGCGCCCAGGCGACGGCCTTCTTGGAGGCGTCGACATGGGTGTCCTCGGCGCCGGCGGCGGCGCAGGCCAGGGAGGCCACCCCGGTGTAGCCGAACAGGTTCAGCACCCGCGGCCGCTCGAGCCCCGAGATCCGCTCGGTCAGCCAGGCCCAGTTGGCCGCCTGCTCGGGAAAGAAGGCCAGGTGGCGGAACGGGGTGAAGCGGCTGTGAAACCGGACCTGGCCCCAGCCCAGGGTGAAGGCCTCGGGCACGCGGCGCGAGAACCGCCAGCGGCCGGCGTCCTCCTCATCGTCGGGGTCGAACACCGCGTCGGCGCGGGCCAGGGCGTCCGGGTCGGCCGGGGACCACAGACACTGCGGCTCGGGCCGCACCACGGTGAAGCGGCCGTAGCGCTCCAGCTTCTTGCCGGCGCCGCTATCCAGCAGGCCATAGTCGCCCCAGCCGCGGGTGCGCAGGATCTCGGGGGTCGGGGACAGTCTCGGCGCCATGGGCGTGGCTTAGGCGGTCAGGCGGCCTCGCGTCCAGCCTCCAACGGCGCGTCGGGCAGGTGCGGGGTCTTGTCCCAGACGTGCGGCTGGCGCACCAGCCGCCACAGGGCGTGGACGAAGCCGAGCGTGGACAGCGACCAATAGAGCGGGCTGCGGATCAGGTCCAAGGGGCCGTAGGGCGTTCCGGCCCGGCGGGCCCCGACGACCAGGGCGGTCCAGGCGGCCAGCACGCCCCAGCCCAGCACGGCCCAGGCCGCGGCCGGCACGATCGCCGGGGCCCCGGCCGCGGCCGCGGCGCCCAGCAGCACCCAGCCCAGCGACGGCGCGTGGACCGCCGCCGACAGGACGGCCAGGCCCAGGGTCATCTGCAGGGACAGCTGGCCGCGCCAGCCCAGCCCCAGCGGCCGGCGCATGTGCACGCCCCAGGTCTGCATGTAGCCCTTCAGCCAGCGCGTGCGCTGGGGCAGCCAGACGGCCATCGGTCCGGGCGGCGATTCGAACGTCGGCCGGGTCAGCACGCCCAGCCGCCAGCCGCGTCGCCACAGGCGAAAGCCCAGATCGGCGTCCTCGGTCACGTTCCAGGCGTCCCAGCCGCCGACGGCGCGCAGGGCCTCGACTTTCAGGTGATTGCTGGTGCCGCCCAGCGGGAACGGCAGGCCCCAGCGAGCCAGGGCCGGCAGCATCACCTCGAACAGGGCGGCGTATTCGGCGGCGAACTGGCGGTCGAGAAACGGCGTCGGCCGGCCCGGTCGCGCGGCGCGCCGGATGCGCAGGGGCGCCTGCAGGCAGGCCAGGGTCGAAGGTCCGGCGGCGAACCGCGCGGCCGCCTCGCGCAGCTGGCCCGGATGCGGCTCGTCCTCGGCGTCATAGACGGTGATCAGCTGGCCGGTGGCGTGGGCCAGCGCCACGTTCAGCGCCCGCGGCTTGGTCCGCGGCCGGCCCGGCGGCGCGACCAGGGGCTTCAGCCACGGCGGGCGCGGGCAGGCGCGCACGGCGGCCAGGGTCGCCGCGTCGTCGTGTTCCAGCACCACGAACCCCTCCAGCCGGTCCGGCGGATAGTCCAGCGCCGCCAGCCGCGCGATCAGCTGGGGCGCGACCGCCGCCTCGTCGTAAAGTGCGGCGACCACGGTGTAGCGGGGCAGGGGATGCGGCCCGGCCGACGGCGGCTGCGGTCGGGGCATCAGGACGGCCGCGAACCGCCAGGCGGCGGCCAGGGCGAACAGGGCCCAGCCGGCGCCGATCAGCCCCGCCCAGGTCGCCGCCGCATCCACCCACAGCCCGGCCGCGAGCCCGCCGGACAGGACAGCCGCGCCGAGCCACTGGCCGGGCGTCAGCCCCCGCCGTTCCGCCCCGTCGATGGGGTGGGCGCCGACTGTCGCATAAGGCGAGTCATGACCACCATGCATCCGTAACGCGTGCCTCCGTCGCCGACCTAGCGCGCGGCGGCGGGTCGGGCAAGGCCGCGTTCGGTTGCGGGAGGCGGTCGAAAGCCGCTATGCGAGGGGTCTGTCCTGCCCAGGGGGAGCCGTCTTGTCCGCATCGTCCGCCGCCTACTGGTCCGGCCGATCGGCGCGAAAGCCGAAGGGCGAGGGACACGCCCGCCGCGCCGAGATTCTCGAAGCCGCCGAACGGATTTTCGTCGAGGACGGCTACCAGGGCGCCACGATCCGCAAGATCGCCGACGAGGTCGGCGTCTCGTCGACCGCCCTGTACATGTATTTCCGCGACAAGGACGCGATCCTGGAGGAGATCTGTCAGACCGCTTTCGAGCAGCTGATGGAGGACAACCAGCGCATCCTGGCGGCGCCGGGCGAGCCGGAGACGCGGGTGCGGCGGCTGCTGGAGGCCTATCTGGCCTTCGGCTTCGAGAACCCGAACGCCTACCGCCTGGTCTATTGCACCACCCCGACCAAGCCGCACGATCCCGAGGGCGTGACCCAGCAGCTTGGCCGCGAGCTGTACCAGCGGTTCCTCGGCGCGATCGGGGAAGTGGAGGCGGCCGGGCGGCTGGCGGTCGAGGCCGGCGTCGCCGCCCAGGTGCTGTGGGCGGGGGTCCACGGGCTGGTCTCGCTGATCATCACCAAGCCGCACTTCGAGTGGGAGGATCAGCAGGTGCTGGCCGCCGCGACCCTGGACGCCCTGCTGAAGGGCCTGCTGCGCCCGTGAAAGCCCTGGCGGCCGCCGTGGCCCTGGCCCTGACGCCGGCCGCGGCGCTGGCCGGACCGCGCGTGGCGTCGCTGGACCAGTGCGCCGATCAGTATGTCCTGGCCCTGGCCCCGCCGGAGACCATCGCCGGAGTCTCGCCGAGGGCCGATGATCCGGATTCCCGGCTGCGCGCGGCCGCCCGGGGTGCGCCGCGGCTGCGGCCGACGCTCGAGGCGGTGCTGATGGCCGAGCCGCAGGTGGTGGTGCGTTACTGGGGCGGCGATCCGCGTCTGATGGCCCGTCTGGCCAGGCAGGGCGTGCAGGTGGTGCAGATCGAGGACGCGGCCGATTTCGACGGGGTGCGGGCCAATGTCCGGCGGGTGGCCGCCGCGCTGGACCGCACGGCCGCCGGCGAGGCGCTGGTGGCCGATCTGGACGCCCGGCTGGCCGCCGCCCGACAGGCCCCTGGCCGGGGTCCCGCCCTGTATCTGACCGCCGGCGGCTTCACCGCCGGGGCGGGCACCCTGATCGACGCCATCCTGAACGCCGCGGGCTACGACAATGCGGCCGGACCCGGCTTCGCTCCGGTCAGCGTCGAGCGCATCGCCCTGACGCCGCCGGCCCGATTTGTCCTGGGCTTCTTCGAGCTGGTCCGGTCCGACTGGCGCGGGCCCGGGCGCCATCCGGTGGTGCAGCGCGCCGCGAACCGGGTTCCGGCCACCTGGCTGCGCGGCGAGCTGCTGGCCTGTCCGGCCTGGTTCGCCGGCGAGGCGGTCACCCGGCTGTCGCAGGCCCGGCCATGAGCGGCGCCGGGCGGCTGAACCTGTTGCTGGCCGCGGCGATCGTCGCGGCGGCGGCGGCGGCGGTGATGCTGGGCGAGGCGGCCCTCAGCGGCGCCCAGTACGCGGCGGCGTTCACGGATCCGACCTCGGCTCCGGCCGAGGTGCTGTGGGCCGTGCGGGCGCCGCGCATCGTCTGCGCCCTGCTGGTCGGCGCGGCTCTCGGCCTGGCCGGGGCGGTGCTGCAGGGCCTGCTGCGCAATCCGCTGGCCGAGCCGGGGGTGCTGGGGGTGTCGGCGGCGGCGGCGCTGGGGGCGGCCACGGCCATCGTGCTGGGCGGCGCCGCGACGCCCGGACTGGTCGAGATGTCGGCCATGGCCGGGGCCGGGGTCGCCGGCCTGGCCCTGCTGGCCTTCGCCGCCCGCGTGCGCGAGCCCGAGGCGCTGATCCTGTTCGGCGTCGCCCTGTCCAGTTTCGCCGGGGCCCTGACCGCCCTGATCTTCAACCTGTCGCCGTCGCCGATCGCCAGCGCCGAGGTGATGTCCTGGCTGCTGGGTTCGGTGCAGAATCGCAGCTGGATCGACGCGGCCTGGGTCAGCGTGCCCCTGGCGATCGCCGCGGCGCTGGCCGGCGCCTCCGGACGGGCGCTGCGCATGCTGACCCTCGGCGAGGAGGCGGCGGCGGTGTCGGGCCTGCCGATGCGGCGGCTGAAGCTGGCGGCCCTGCTGGCCGCCTCGGTCGCGGCCGGGGCGGCCGTGGCGGTGGCCGGGGTGATCGGCTTTGTCGGCCTGGCCGCGCCCCACCTGGTCCGGGCGCTGGTGCGGGCCGATCCGGCCCGGTTGCTGGCCCCCTCGGCCCTGGCCGGCGGCCTGATCCTGGTGCTGGCCGACCTGGCGGCGCGGATCACCCCGACCGACCAGGAGCTCAAGCTTGGGGTGTTCACCGCCCTGGTCGGGGCGCCGCTGTTCGCCCTGATCGCCTGGCGGGCGGCGCGGAGCTGGCGGTCATGATCGCGCTGGAGTCCGCCTCGGCCCGGATCGGCGCGACGCCGGTGCTGCGGGACGTCAGCCTGACCGCGGCGCCAGGGGAGCTGGTGGCCCTGTGCGGGCCCAACGGGGCGGGCAAGACCAGCGTGCTGCGCGCCGCCCTCGGCCTGTTGCCGCTGGCGGCGGGCGAGGCCCGGCTGGGGGGCGACCCGGTCGGCCGCCTGCCGGAGCGGGTGCGCGCCGAGCGGGCGGGGTGGCTGCCGCAGGCCCGCCGGATCGCCTGGAACCTGCCGGCGGTCGAGGTCGCGGCCCTGGGCGCGCCGCACGATCCGGCCCCGGTCGCGCGGGCCAAGGCGATGGCCGCGCTGGAGGCGGTCGGCGCCGCCCATCTGGCCGACCGCGGCGTCGCCGAGATGTCCGGCGGCGAACGGGCGCGGGTGCTGTTCGCCCGCTTCCTGGCCACCGGCGCCCCGGCCCTGCTGGCGGACGAACCGGCCGCCGGGCTGGACCCGGACGCGCAGCTGCTGGTCATGGAGCTGCTCCGGGCGCGTGCGGCCGCGGGCGCGGCGGTGCTGGTCAGCCTGCACGACCTGAGCCTGGCGGCCCGTCAGGCGGACCGGGTGGTGGTGCTGAAAGGCGGGGCCGTGGTCGCGGCGGGCCGCCCGGCCGAGGCCCTGGCCCCGCCGGTGCTGGCCGACGCCTTCGGGCTCGAGGGCCGCTGGCTGGAGGGGCCGGACGGGCCGCTGCTGTCGGCCCGCCGCCGCTAGTTGGCCAAGTAGGGGCGGGGGCCGCTGTAGCCCCGCGCCAGATCCGCCGAGGGCGTCAGCGCGCCCGTGCCGTTGTTCAGGCGAGCGCGATAAATCTGCATGTTTTCCATCACTCGCATCATGTAGTTGCGAGTTTCGGTGAACGGCACGCATTCGATGAAGTCGACCGGATCGACGCGACCGCCGCGCGGGTCGCCGCAGTCGGCGATCCATTGCGGGGGCCGGGCCGGGCCGGCGTTGTAGCCGACCGCCGCCAGGATGTACGAGCCGCCGTTCTGCTCGATCAGCTCGCCCAGGTGATAGCTGCCCAGACGCATGTTGTAGTCCGGGTCGAACAGCATCTCGGCGCTGTAGCCCAC
The DNA here is from genome assembly GCA_964591465.1 of uncultured Brevundimonas sp. Classification (GTDB taxonomy): domain Bacteria; phylum Pseudomonadota; class Alphaproteobacteria; order Caulobacterales; family Caulobacteraceae; genus Brevundimonas. Next base: position 18,423 of record CAZQBJ010000001.1, on the reverse strand, counting down.
GCCCAGCCGGCGGGCGACGCCCTGGGCGGTCGAAGGCAGGAACTGCATCATGCCGCGCGCCCCGGCCGACGACACCACCCGGGGGTCGAAGCTGCTTTCCTGGCGCGTGATGGCCAGGGTGAACTCCAGCGGCGGCGCGCCCGGGGCGCTTTGCGGAATGCGGATCGGATAGGCCCGCTCGGGCAGCAGGAAGCCCCGCTGGCTGGCGGCCCGGCCGACCATCATGGCGGTGAAGCCCTCGTTGTAGCCGCGGGCGGCGTCCATCAGCAGGGCCAGCTGCTCGGCGTTCGGCAGGGTGTCGTCCAGGTGATAGGCGAACACCCGGAACAGGTTGGTCTCGCCGATGTCGGCCAGGATGCGGGCGGCGCGCACCACCTCGTTGGCCTCGAAGGCCGCGCGGTCGGCCTCGGTCGGCTGCGGTTCGGGCGGCAGGGTGATGGTGACGATCCCCGCCTTCTCGGCCGCAAGCTGGCCATAGAAGCTCTGGATGTGGGCCGCGCCGGCCCGGTAGTAGGCCTGCGCTCCCTCGGCGTCGCCCGAGGCCTCGGCCGCCCGGCCCAGCCAGTAGAACGCCCGGCCCTGGGTGATCGGGGTGCTGGAGGCGACCCGCAGGGCCTCGAAATGCTGCGCCGCGCGGGCCGGATCGTTCAGCTTGGTCAGGGCCACCCAGCCGGCGAAGAATTCCGCGTCGACCATCCGGTCGCCGCTGGTGAAGCCGTGACCGGCCATGGCGTGGTAGGCGGCCTGCCAGTTGCGGGCGCGCAGGGCGTGGATGAAGTAGTTGCGCCGCTCGGCCCACAGGGAGTCCTGCCCCTCCTGATGGGTCGGGGCCGGGGGCAGCTGGGCCAGCAGGGCGAAGCCCTCGACCTCGCGGTTGGCCTGGCGCAGGGCGCGAACCCGCTCGAACGCGATGCCCGGATCCTGCAGCTGCGACGGCTGCAGGCCGGCCAGGGCGGCGCTGGGGTCGTAGGCCGTGCGCAGGGTCATCTGGACATTGGCCAGGGTCCGCCGGTCGGGCGAGGCGAGGGGCGCCATGGCCCGCGTGGCCGGGCCCTGCGGCCCCAGCAGCAGCATCGACAGCCTTCGGTCGTGGTCGTCCTGGGTCAGCCAGCGGCCGTAGCGGGCCAGCACGCGCGACTGCGGCGCCTCGTCGAACGACCGGGTGCGCCACCAGTCGCGGATCAGCGCCTGGGCCTCGTCCGCCCGGCCGGACTGCTCCAGCGCCCCGGCCAGGGCCATGGCGCCCTCGATGGTGACCGGTCGCCGCTCGCCGAAGAAGGCCAGCACCTGGGCGGCGGGCGGATTGGCCCGCTCCAGCGCCCGTTCGGTGTCGGCGGTGCGGCTGTCGCCGCGCGGCCAGGCGGCGAACGCGGCGTGGTCCTGGCTGAGCTCGGCCCAGCTCAGCTGCGAGCCGGAGGTGTCGACCAGGGCCCAGCGGACAATTTTGCGCGCTGTCGGATCGCTGATCTGGGCGCGCAGCTGTTCGGTTCGGCTGACGTCGCGGGCCCGCGCGGCGGTCAGGGCCTGGGCCAGCAGGCTGGCGTCGGCGGAGGAAATGGCCCGGGGCTGCCAGGCCTGGAGGCCGGAGGACTGCGCCGGCGGGTTCGCCGGCTGGTAGGGCGTCTGCGGGAGCAGGGCGACGGCCGCGACCGCCGCGGTCATGAGCTTGGCAAACGCGATCAAACCTTGACCTCCAGGTGGTTGCGGCGCACGTCGCCGGAACTTACGCTTGAACATAGATGGCCGTCTTCGACGCGCCGACTCCACGCAGGATTCTCTCCCCATGAACGCGCCCTTGTTCAAGGGTGTGATCACCGCCCTGATCACACCATTTCGTGACGGAACCGTCGACGAGGCGGCGTTTACGGCGCTGGTCGAGCGCCAGATCGCGGCCGGCGTGCACGGCGTCGTCCCCATGGGCACCACCGGCGAGAGCGCCACGCTCAGCGCCGAGGAGCACAAGCGGGTGGTCGAGCTGTGCGTCCAGGTCGTCGCCGGCCGCATCCGGGTGATCGCCGGCGCCGGCGCCTCGGCCACCGACAAGGCGATCGATCTGGTGCGCCACGCCAAGACCGTCGGGGCCGACGGCGCCCTGGTGGTGACGCCCTACTACAACCGGCCCGGTCAGGAGGGGCTGTACCGGCATTTCGCGGCCATCGCCGACGCCGTCGAGATGCCGGTGGTGCTGTACAATGTGCCGTCGCGCACCGGCGTGGACCTGGCCAACGCCACGGTGGCCCGTCTGGCGCCGCATCCGAACATCGTCGGGATCAAGGACGCCACGGCGGACCTGGGCCGGCTCAGCCACATGCGGCGCGACGTGCCGGCCGATTTCGCCCTGATCTCGGGCGATGATCCGACCTGGCTGGGCTATGTCGCGCACGGCGGCCAGGGGGTCATCTCGGTGAGCTCCAACGTGGCGCCCGAGGCCATGGTCGCCCAGCACGAGGCCATGGCCGCCGGGGACTTCGAGACCGCCCGCTCGTGGCAGGACCGGCTCATCGGCCTGCACCGGGCGATGTTCCTCGACAACTCGCCGGCCCCGGCCAAGTTCGCCCTGGCTCGGCTGGGCCTGTGCAGCGAGGAGGTGCGCCTGCCGCTGGGCCCCGTGTCGGACGCGGTGAAGCCCGAGATCGAGGCGGCCATGGTCGCCGCCGGCCTGATCAATGGCTGAATCCGCGCGCAGGACGATCGCCGAGAACCGGCGGGCCCGGTACGACTATTTCCTGGAGGACACCCTCGAGGCGGGCCTGGTGCTGACCGGGACCGAGATCAAGTCTCTGCGCGACGGGCGGGCCAACATCGCCGAGAGCTATGCGGCGGTCGAGGGGCGCGAGATCGTGCTGGTCAACGCCGACATCCCGCCGTACCGGCAGGCCAACCGGTTCAATCACGAGCCGCGGCGGCCGAGGAAGTTGCTGCTGCACCGCCGGCAGATCGACAAGCTGATCGGCGCGGTCCAGCGCGAGGGGCGCACCCTGGTGCCCGTCCGGCTGTATTTCGACGACAAGGGCCGGGCCAAGCTGGAGCTGGCGCTGGCCAAGGGCAAGAAGACGCACGACAAGCGCGAGGCGACGGCCGAGCGCGACTGGCAGCGCGACAAGGCGCGGCTGCTCAAGGAGCGCGGCTGAGCCGTTCAGCCGGCGCTCGCGGACGCCATCACCGCCCGGGCGTCGGCCAGCGGCCGCGCCTCGAGCGCGTCTGACGAGGTCTGGCGCACCGTCGCCTGGCTGTACTGCCCCAGCGAGGGCGACAGCAGCCAGCCGTTGGCGATGACCCCCGCCGCGCTGAGCAGCAGGGCGCCGACGATGACCCAAAGTCCGAAGTTGATTTCCCTGGGCGTGAACGCCCGGTTCGCCTGTCGCATGAACCCACCTCCAGCCGGCAGTCCAACGCGTACCTTGACGGCCCGTTCCGTCGTTCCGAGCTAAGCGCGAGTCGCGAGAAATTCGTGTGCCGCGCGAAACACACCCTCGAACATTTCGGGGGTTAGCCGGCCGGTGTTCGTGTTCAGCCGCGAGCAGTGATAGCTGTTCATCAGCCGGTAGCCGGCGACGTCCGCCTGCACCCCGTGGCCCGAGGGCGCGGCCGAGCCCGGCAGGCCCAGCGCGCGCAGCACGTTGCGCCGCGACACGTCGCCCAGGGTGACGATCACCTTCAGGTTCGGCAGGGCGGCGATCCGGTCGCGCAGGAACGGCCGGCAGGTGGTCTCCTCGGCCGGCAGCGGCCTGTTGCCTGGCGGAGCGCAGCGCACCGCGTTGGTGATCATGCAGTCGACCAGCTCCAGCCCGTCGTCGGGGCGGGCCTGATAGGTCCCCCGGGCGAAACCGGTCTTGATCAGGGTCTCGTAGAGCAGCCAGCCGGCTCCGTCGCCGGTGAACGGCCGGCCCGTGCGGTTGGCGCCGGTGCGCCCGGGGGCCAGCCCGACGACCAGCAGTCGCGCCGCCGGGTCGCCGAACGACGGCACCGCCCCGTTGAACCACTCCGGATGGGCCGCGGCGTTGTCCTGGCGGTAGGCGACCAGTCGCGGGCACAGCGGGCAGTCGCGCGGGGCCTCGGGCGTCATGCCTCGCTCCGCGGGCGGCCGAACTCGGGCATGAGGTCATGCAGGTCGATGAAGGCGTCGGCCGCGCGACGCAGCTCGTCGGCGATCTGCGGCGGCTGGGTCTTGAGCGTCGAGACCACCGTGACGCGCACCCCCCGGGCCTGGACCGCCTGGACCAGCCGGCGGAAATCCCCGTCGCCCGAGAACAGCACTGCATGGTCGATGTGCGGACTCAGCTCCAGCATGTCGACCGCGATCTCGATGTCCATGTTGCCCTTGATCCGGCTGTGGCCGGCGGCGTCGGTGAACCGGCGGACCGGCTTGGTCACCACGGTGAAGCCGTTGTAGTCCAGCCAGTCGACCAGCGGCCGCACCGGCGAATAGTCTTCGCCCTCCACAATCGCCGTGTAGTAATACGCCCGCACCAGCACGCCCTTGCGGCGGAACTCCTCGATCAGCTTGCGGAAGTCCAGATCGTGGTTCAGCGCCCGGGCGGCGGCGTAGAGGTTGGCCCCGTCGATGAACAGGGCCAGGCGATCGGTCGGATAGAAGGTCATGGAAAATCACCCGGATAAAATGGGGGAGCCGGACGGGGGCCTGAATGAGGCCGGGCTCGACCAGGCGGTGGTTATCGCGCTGGGCTCGAACAGGAAAGGGCCCTGGGCGTCCAGCCGCGAGCTGCTGGAGGCGGCGGTGGCCCGCTTTCGCGCCGACCGGCTGGACGTGACCGCCCGCTCGTCCTGGTGGCGATCCAGCGCCTGGCCGGACCCGGACGAGCCGGAGTTTCTCAACGGGGTGGCGCTGGTCCAGACCAGCCTGGACCCGCACGCCCTGATGGCCGCCCTGGGCCGGATCGAGGAGGCCTTCGGCCGCGAACGCGGGGCCGCGCGCAACGCCCCGCGAACGCTGGATCTGGATCTGATCGCCTACGGCCGGCGGTCCGGAGACATCGACGGCCTGATCCTGCCGCACCCGCGGGCCGCCGAGCGGCGCTTCGTCATGGGGCCGCTGGCCGAGATCGCCCCGGGCTGGCGCCACCCGACCGACGGGCGCACGGCCGCCGAGCTGGCGGCCGCCGCCCAGGTGGGGCGAGACGCCGCGCCCGTCTGACTTATCGCCACGCCGATATTGCAACCGCGAAGGGGAACCTTTAGGTTGTCGGGTTCTCCCCGCTGCCCGAGGAATCCATGGCTCGCGTCACCGTCGAAGATTGCGTCGAAAAAGTCCCGAACCGGTTCGGCCTGGTTCTGCTGGCCGCTCACCGCGCCCGCAACATCTCCAATGGCGCGGCCCTGACGGTGGATCGGGACAACGACAAGAATCCGGTCGTCGCCCTGCGCGAGCTGGCCGAGGACAAGGTCAGCCCCGAGGAGCTCAAGGAGAACCTGATCGTCACGCTGCAGCGCGTCGACGAGCGCACCGAGGCTGAAGACGAGGCCGAAACCGTCGCCCTGCTGGCCGAACCCCAGCACATGAACATGGCCGAGCAGGAGCTGATCCGCGCCCTGCAGAGCGATCGCGACGGCGGTCAGGAGGAGCGCTACTGACGGCCGATCCCGCCGACGGTAGACCTCGTTCCACGGCGCGGGCGCGTTCGGCTCCGCCGGTTCCCGAAGCTGCGAACCGAAACGACCCCGGCGCCGCCGCCGCGCCGGCCGATGGCGCGCGCCGCGCGCCGGTGCTGCGCCAGTTCGAGCTGATCGAACGGGTCAAGGCCTACGATCCCTCCGCCGACGAGGATCTGCTCAACCGGGCCTACGTGTATGCGATGAAGATGCACGGCTCGCAGCTGCGGGCCTCGGGCGATCCGTACTTCGCCCATCCGATCCAGGTCGCCGGCATCCTGACCGAGTACCGGCTGGACACCGCGGCCATCGTCACCGCCCTGCTGCACGACGTGGTCGAGGACACCCCGGCGACCAAGCAGGACATCGCCGACCTGTTCGGCGACGAGATCGCCGAGCTGGTCGAGGGCGTAACCAAGCTGTCGCGGCTGGAGCTGCAGGCCGAACACGTCCGCCAGGCCGAGAACCTGCGCAAATTCATCCTGGCCATCTCGCGCGACGTGCGGGTGCTGCTGGTCAAGCTGGCAGACCGTCTGCACAACATGCGGACGCTGCATCATGTGAAGCCCGAGAAGCGGGAGCGCATCTCGCGCGAGACGCTGGAGGTCTACGCGCCGCTGGGCCGCTCGATCGGCATCCATCGGATCGCCACCGAGCTGGAGGAGCTCGCCTTCGAGCACCTCAACCCGACCGCCCGCGACGCTATCGAGCGGCGGCTGGAGGCGCTCAAGCTGGAGCACGGCAAGGCGGTCGCCGGGGTGTCGCGCGAGATCGCCCAGACGCTGGAGGCCGCGGGCATCGAGGCGCGCGTGTTCGGCCGCGAAAAGACCCCCTATTCGATCTGGCGCAAGCTGCAGCGCAAGGCGGTCGGCTTCTCGGCCCTGTCGGACATCTACGCCTTCCGGGTGATCGTCGAGAGCGAGGACGAGTGCTACCGCGCCCTGGGCGTCATCCACCGGACCTGGTCGATGGTGCCCGAGCGGTTCAAGGACTTCATCTCCACGCCCAAGAGCAACAACTACCGGTCCCTGCACACCACGGTGGTCGGCCCCGGCGGCCTGCGCATCGAGATGCAGATCCGCACCGAGGCGATGGATCGGGTGGCCGAGGACGGCGTGGCCGCCCACTGGCGGTACAAGGACCAGTCCTACGGCTTCGACGCCCAGGCGATGCACGCCGAGGGCGGCCGCGACCCCCTGCAGAACCTGCGCCATCTGGTCCAGGTGATGGAGCATTCGGGCGAGGCGGACGACTGGGTCGAACACGCCAAGCTGGAGATGTTCCTCGATCAGGTGTTCGTCTTCACGCCAAAGGGCGAGCTGATCAGCCTGCCGCGCGGGGCCATGCCGCTGGACTTCGCCTACGCCGTGCACACCGAGGTCGGCGACAGCGCCGTCGGGGTGAAGATCAACGGTGAGCTCAAGCCGATGCGGACGCTGCTGCAGAACGGCGACGTGGTCGAGGTGATCCGCGGGCCCAAGGCCGACGTGCCGCCGGACTGGCGCTCGCTGACCGTCACCGGCCGCGCCCGCTCGGCGATCAAGCGGCACATCCGGGCCGCCGAGCGCGAGGAGTTCCAGCGTCTGGGCCGGGCGGCGCTGGAGCAGGCGCTGGCCCGGGCCGGCAAGACCCTCAAGGACCTGTCGCTGAAGGCGGCGGTCGAAACCCTGGCCCTGGCCAACGAGGAAGAGCTGTACGACGCCCTTGGGCGCGGCCGCATCCCGGCGGCGCGGGCGGTCGAGGCGGTGTTCCCGTCGCTCAAGCCCTCGGCCCGCGAGGCGGCGGCCGAACGCACCCGGATCGAGGACGGCAAGCAGGCCCACCTGTTCGTGCGCGGCGGCGGCCTGACCCCGGGGATCAGCGTGCATTTCGCCACCTGCTGCTCGCCGGTGCCGGGCGACCGCATCGTCGGCATCCTGGAGGCGGGCGAGGGGCTGATGGTGCACACCATCGACTGCGCCCGGCTGGCCGACTACGCCGACCGCGACGAAGTCTGGCGCGACCTGCAGTGGTCGCCCCAGGCCGAGACCCAGGCCGTGGCCGCCGCCCGGCTGCGGGCGACGATCATCCACGCGCCCGGCGTGCTGGGCCAGGTGGCGACCCTGATCGGCGAGGCCGGCGGCAACATCCTCAACCTATCGATGACCCACCGCCAGCAGGACTTCTTCGACGTCGAGATCGACGTCGAGGTCAATGACGCCAAGCACGCCACCGGTATCATCGCGGCCCTGCGCGCCAACCCCTCGGTGGACACGGTCGAGCGGGCGAGGGGCTGAGGCCTTGCGCCGCGCCCGTGTCGCGGTATGACCGCTGACATGACCTCCGACGACGTTCTCGACGAATTCCGCCAGGCGGGCGCCCTGCGCGAGGGGCATTTCGTGCTCTCCTCGGGCCTGCACAGCCCCGTGTTCCTGCAGAAGAACCTGGTGTTCATGCACGCCGACCGCTGCGCCCGGCTGTGCAAGGCGCTGGCCCAGAAGATCACGGCCGAGGTCGGGGCCGTCGATGTCGCCATCTCGCCGGCCGTGGGCGGCATCATCCCGGGCTACGAGACGGCCCGCTGGCTGGGCGTGCCGTCGATGTACGTCGAGCGCGAGGGCGGGGTGTTCAAGCTGCGCCGCGGTTTCCGGCTGGAGCCGGGCCAGAAGGTGGTGATGGTCGAGGACATCGTGACCACCGGCCTGAGCTCGCGCGAATGCATCCAGGCCATCCGCGACGCCGGCGGCGACGTGGTCGCGGCCGCTTGCATCGTGGATCGCTCGGGCGGACGGGCCGACGTCGGCACACCGCTGATCGCCCTGGCCACCCTGGACGTCCCGGCCTATCCGGCCGACGCCCTGCCGCCTGAACTGGCCGCCCTGCCGGTCGAGGATCCCGGCAGCCGGCGTCTGGCCAAGTGAGGCGGGCCGGGTGAAAAGTGCTAGTGAGCAGGGGGTGAGCGGGCGTGCGTCACGACGCGTCGGCTCACACCTTCGCTCACCAGCCCTTTTCACCCGCCCTCAGCGCAACTGAAGCCATGACCAGTCCCGTCCGCCTCGGCGTCAACATCGACCATGTGGCGACCGTGCGGAACGCCCGCGGCGGCGTGCATCCGGATCCGGTGCGCGCCGCCCGGGTGGCGCTTGAGGCCGGGGCCGACGGCATCACCGCCCACCTGCGCGAGGACCGGCGGCACATCACCGACGCCGACATCGCCGCCCTCAGCGCCCTTTGCGCCGAGGCCGGCCGTCCGCTGAACCTCGAGATGGCCGTGACCGACGAGATGCTGGCCATCGCCCTGCGTCACCGGCCCCACGCCGCCTGCCTGGTGCCCGAGCGGCGCGAGGAGGTGACCACCGAGGGCGGGCTGGACGTGGCTGGCCAGCAGGCCCGCATCGCCCCGGTCGCGCGGGCCCTGGCCGAGGCGGGGGTGCGGGTCTCGCTGTTCATCGAGCCGGCGGCCGAGCAGGTCGACGCCGCGGCCGCCGTCGGCGCACAGGTCGTGGAGTTCCACACCGGCCGCTACTGCAATCTCGATGGCGACGATCGGCAGGTCGAGTTCATTCGCCTGACCGAGGCCGCCGCGCGGGCCGAGGGCCTGGGCCTGGAGGTCCACGCCGGCCACGGGCTGGACTATGTCAGCGCGGCCGAGATGCTGGCCATTGCACAGGTGCGCGAGCTGAACATCGGCCATTTCCTGATCGGGGAAGCCGTGTTCATCGGGCTGGACGCCGCCATCCGCCGGATGCGCGCGGCGATGGACGCTGCGGCATGATCATCGGCATCGGCTCGGACCTGTGCGACATCCGCCGCATCCAGGCCTCGATCGACCGGTTCGGCGAGCGGTTCACCAGCCGCTGCTTCACCGAGCTGGAGCGCGCCCGCTCGGAGCGAAAGGCGGCCCCGGCGTGGAGCTACGCCAAGCGGTTCGCGGCCAAGGAGGCCTGCGCCAAGGCCCTGGGCACCGGCATGCGGCGCGACGTCTACTGGCGCGACATGGGGGTGGTGAACCTGCCGTCGGGCCAGCCGACCCTGGCCCTGACCGGCCATGCGGCCGAGCATCTGGCCCGCCTGACGCCGGCGGGCATGGTCCCGCACATTCACCTGACGCTGAGCGACGAACACCCCTACGCCTTGGCGGTGGTGGTCATCGAAGCCTTGCCCGCGCCCCATTGAACCATTACCCAGACCCCGAAGACCGCGCGCAGCGGCGGGGATGGGCCAGATCGACATGAGCGACGCCGAAAAGCCGGAAGAGCACGACGCGGGGACCCTCGAGTCCTCACCGCCCGAGCCCGTTCCCCTCGAGGATCCCGAGATTCCGGAGGTGCACGCCGAGGCCGATGCCGATGAAGCGCCGCAACCGGTCGAGGCCGCGGCGGTGGACGACGAGGCCGGCGAACCGGACGCGGACGAGCCGGACTGGGCCGGCGGGTCCGACGACGGCAAGGGCGAGAACGAGTTCCTCGAGATCGTGAAGACCATCGTCTATGCGCTTGGCATTGCGCTGGTTCTTCGCATCCTGCTGTTCCAGCCCTTCACCATTCCCTCGGCCTCGATGGAGCCCAACCTGTACGAGGGCGACTACATCGTGGTGTCCAAGTGGAGCTACGGCTACAGCCGCCACTCGATCCCGTTCAGCCCGCCGATCTTCGAGGGCCGCCTGTTCGGCGGCGCGCCCGAGCGCGGCGACATCGTGGTGTTCAAGTGGCCGCGCGACAATCGGACCGACTACATCAAGCGGGTCATCGGCCTGCCGGGCGACCGCATCCAGATGATCCAGGGCGTGCTGCACATCAACGGGGTGGCGGCAGTTGACGTCGAGGTCGAGCGCGGCGAGCTCGAGGGCATGTTCGGCGCCCAGTCGGTGATCCGGGCCCGCGAGACCCTGCCGGGCGGCGAGACCTTCATGATCCAGGACTTCGGCTACAACGCCTCGGACCTGGATAACACCGCCGTCTTCGAGGTGCCGGCCGGCCACTACTTCATGATGGGCGACAACCGCGACAACTCGATCGACAGCCGCGTGCCGGTCGAGACCCGCGGCGTCGGCCTGGTGCCGGAGGAGAACCTGGTCGGCAAGGCGCAGATCATCCTGTTCTCGTGGGAGCCGGGGGCGGCGCTGCACAAGCCGTGGACCTGGTTCGCCAACGTGCGCCCGAGCCGCTTCTTCACCGTCCTGGAGTAGATGGCGGCCAATCTCAGAGCCGAGGCGGTGGCCGCGCTCCAGCGGCGTCTCGGCCACGCGTTCGCCGATCCCGCCCTGCTCGAAAGGGCCCTGACCCACGCCAGCGTCAGCGACGGCGGCCGCAAGGCGCCGCGCGACAACCAGCGGCTGGAGTTCCTTGGCGACCGGGTGCTGGGCCTGCTGGTCGCCGAGCGGCTGGTCGCCGACTTTCCCGAGGCGGACGAGGGCGAGATGTCCGCCCGGCTGCACGCCCTGGTCGACAAGGCGGCCTGCGCCCGGGTGGCCGAGGCGCTGGGCGTCGGCCCGGCCATGCGCCTGTCGGCCGGGGAGACCCGCCAGGGCGGTCGCCGGCGAGAGAGCGTGCTGGGCGACGCGATGGAGGCCGTGCTGGCCGCGGTCTATCTGGACGGCGGCCTGGAGGCGGCCCGGTCGGTGTTCACATCTGCGTGGGCCGCCGAGCTGAACGCGCCGCCGCGACGGGCCCTGTCCAATCCCAAGTCGGTGTTGCAGGAATGGGCCCTGGGGCAGGGCCGACCCCTGCCGGCTTATCGCGTGACCGACCGCAGCGGGCCCGATCACGCCCCGGTGTTCACCGTCGAGGTCGCCGTCCAGGGCGTGGCGCCCTTGACCGCGCAGGGCCGCTCGCGTCAGGAGGCGGAGAAGGCGGCCGCGACCGCCATGCTCGAACGCGAAGGCCTGACTTGACCGACACCCCCCAGACCCGCGCCGGTTTCGCCGCCATCATCGGCGCGCCCAACGCGGGCAAGTCGACCCTGGTCAACCGCCTGACCGGCTCCAAGGTCTCGATCGTCACCCAGAAGGTGCAGACGACCCGCTTTCCCGTGCGCGGCATCGCCCTGCACGAAAGCGCCCAGATCGTGCTGGTCGACACGCCCGGCATCTTCAAGCCGCGCCGGCGGCTGGACCGGGCGATGGTCGCCTCGGCCTGGGGCGGCGCCGAGGACGCCGACGCGGTGGTGCATCTGGTAGACGCCCCGGCCGAGGTCGCCGCCGCGGCCGGCAAGGCCACGCCGGCCGAGCACCGCAGCGCCGAGGACACGGCGGCCATCATCGAGAATCTCAAGTCGGCCGGGGTGCAGGTCATCCTGGCGTTGAACAAGATCGACGGCATGCGTCGCGACAACCTGCTGGCCCTGGCCCAGCGGCTGTTCGAGACCGGGGTCTATTCGGACGTGTTCATGATCTCCGCCGCCACCGGCGAGGGGGTCGAGGACCTGAAAGGCCGGCTGGCGCTGGCCATGCCCGACGGCCCCTGGCTGTATCCCGAAGAGCAGAGCGCCGACGTGCCCCTGCGGGTGCTGGCGGCCGAGATCACCCGCGAGAAGCTGTACCTGCGCGTGCACGAGGAGCTGCCCTATGCGGCGGCGGTCGAGACCACGGCGTTCGAGGAGCGGCCGGACGGCTCGGCCCGCATCGAGCAGACCATCTATGTCGAGCGCGAGAGCCAGCGGCCGATCATCCTGGGGCGGGGCGGCCAGACCCTGAAATGGATCGGCCAGAAGGCGCGCGAGGAGTTGACCGAGCTGATGGGCCGGCCGGTGCATCTGTTCCTGACGGTCAAGGTCGATGCGCGCTGGCAGGACAGCCGCGCGCTCTACGCGCAATTCGGTCTCGACTACGACGCCTGAATTTCGCCCCGACTCACCCGTCTGAGTGCCGCGCATGGTTTCGCGTCTGAGTCTGCTTTTCGTCCTGTGTCTGTGGCTGGCCGGTTGCGGCCGGGAGTCCGAGGCGGCCGCCGAGCCGGCGGCCCTGATCGCGGCCCCGGCTCCGCTGGTCGCCGTGCAGGATCTGCCGGGCCTGAACGAGCGGCTGGAGCGCGACGCCGCCAGCGGCGCCTTCTCGGGCGGGGTGCTGGTGGCCCGCGGGGACCAGGTCCTGTTTCGCCAGGTCTACGGTCTGGCCGATCGCGAGGCCGATGCGCCGCTGACCCTGGACAGCCGCTTCCGCCTGGCCTCGGTCAGCAAGCAGTTCACCGCCGCCGCCATCCTCAAGCTGCAGGACCAGGGCGTGCTCAGCGTCGACGACCCCGTGTGCCGCTGGGTCCGGCCGTGCAATCCGGCCTGGTCGGAGGTCACCCTCCATCACCTGCTGTCGCACACCTCGGGCATTCCGGATCTGATGCAGCAGGCCAACTGGGGCCTGGTGCGGGTGACGCCCAAGACGCCGGCCCAGCTGACCGCGACCACGGCGGAGTACCGCCCGTCGTTCGAGCCGGGCAGCCGCATTCGCTACAGCAACGCCGGCTACAACCTGCTGGGCGTGGTCGTGGAGGCCGCCTCGGGCCGCCCCCTGGACCAGTACCTGCGGGAGACCTTCTTCGAGCCGCTGGGCATGGCCGACACGGGTCTGGGCGACGATCCAGAAAGCGGCAAGCTGGCCATGGGCTACGCCAATTTCCCCGCGGGGGTGACGGCCCAGCCGAACTACAATCCGTCGATCATCTTCGCCTCGGGCGCCATGTATTCGACGCTGGACGACCTGCTGCGCTGGAACCGGGCCCTGCACCGCGGGGGCCTGCTGTCGGCGCGCAGCTACGGCCAGATGATCGCCGCCCACAATCCGCCGGACGAGCCGGGCCAGCGGGGGCGGCCGCCGCGCGACTTCGGCTATGGCCTGTTCACCGCGCCGCTGGGCGGCCGGGTGCGACCGGGTTTCTACGATCCGCAGATCTATCACACCGGCAGCTGGTCGGGGTTCCGCAACCTGGTGACCTACCAGCCCGGGGCGGATGTGACGGTGATCGTGCTGGCCAACAATTTCCACCAGCGCGAGGCGGTGCTGATGATCTCCCAGCTGGCCATGGCCGAGGCCCTGGGCCGCCCGCTTCCCGAAAGCCTGGCGCGCGACGGTTAGGGGCCGCGCCCTAGGCCCGCATCGAGCCGGTCTCGACGAACCGCTGGTGCCACGACAGGGCCTCGTCCAGCAGGGTGGGCGACTGCAGCCCGTAGGAGCCTTTGAGCGCCCGCGCATAGTAGTCCGCCAGCAGCGGCCGATAGTCAGGGTGGGCGCAGTT
>CAZQBJ010000001.1:3479-4599 GCA_964591465.1 uncultured Brevundimonas sp. | reverse complement strand
AGTTGGCGATGATCGTCTGGGCTCGCTGTTTGGGTGACAGGCCGCGCAGGTCGGCCAGGCCCTGTTCGGTGACCAGCACCTGCACGTCCTGGACGATGTGATCGACGTGGCTGGCGTGCGGCACGATGCACGAGATGTCGCCGTCCTTGGCCGTCGACGGGGTCATGAACACCGAGATGAAGGCGTTGCGCGCGAAGTCGCCCGAGCCGCCGATGCCGTTCTGGATGCGCGAGCCCATCACGTGGGTCGAGTTCACCGTGCCGAAGATGTCGGCCTCGATCAGCCCGTTCATGGCGATGCAGCCCAGGCGGCGGATCAGCTCGGGATGGTTGGAGATTTCCTGCGGCCGCAGGATCAGCTTGCCGCGGAACTGGTCCATCCGCTGGTTCAGGTCGGCCGCCGCCTCCGGGCTCAGCGACAGGGCCGTGGCCGAGGCGACGGTCAGCTTGCCGGACTCCAGCAGCTCCAGCATCCCGTCCTGCAACACCTCGGTATAGGCGGTCAGGTTCTCGAACGGGCTGTCCAGCAGCCCGGCCATTACCGCATTGGCGACATTGCCCACGCCTGACTGCAGGGGCAGCAGGTTCTCCGGCAACCGCCCCAGCTTCACCTCGTGGGCGAGGAACTCGATCAGGTGGCCGGCGATGGCCTTCGCATTGGCGTCCGGGGCGGAGAAGGGCGCATTGCGGTCCGGCGCGTCCGTCTCGACGATGGCGACGATCTTGTCGGGGTCGCAGCGGAAGGTGGTCTGGCCGATCCGATCCGCCGGCTGCACCAGCGGGATCGGCACCCGGTCCGGCGGCAGGGCCGTGCCGTAGTAGATGTCGTGCATCCCCTCCAGCGCCGGGTTTTGCCAGCGGTTGACCTCGAGGATCACCCGCTCGGCCCGGTCCAGCCAGGTCTTGTTGTTGCCGACCGAGGAGGAGGGGACCAGCGCCCCGTCCTCGGTGATGGCCGTCACCTCGATCACCGCCGTGTCCAGCGGGCCCAGGAAGCCCTGCCACGCCACCGGCGCGACCTGGCTCAGGTGCATGTCGAGGTACTCCATCTCCCCCTTGTTGATCCGCTCGCGGGCGTAGGGGTCGGAGTTGTAGGGCAGGCGGAACTCGATGCCGTCGGC
>CAZQBJ010000001.1:1652-3379 GCA_964591465.1 uncultured Brevundimonas sp. | reverse complement strand
CCGGTCGGCACTTCGCCGCCGCGACGGTAGGTCGCGACGATCACTCCCTTGGGCGACACCCCGCTACGGATCACCTCCCAGGCGTGCGGCGCCGCGCCGTCGTCGAACAGCCGCTTGCCGCGCCCCAGCACGACCGGGAAGGTCAGCAGGGTCATCTGGTCGATGAGGTCGTGGGCCAGCAGCGTCTGGGTCAGGCGGCTGGAGCCGTGGATCAGCAGGTCGGGCCCGTCGGTCGCCTTCAGCGCCCGCACCGCCTCGGCCACATCCCCCTCCAGCCGGTGGCTGTTGACCCAGTCCAGGGCGGTGTCCGGCCCGGCGGCGACGTATTTGGCGGCGGCGTTGAACAGCCGGCCGATCTCGTCGTCCTGGTACGGCCAGTGGGCGGCGAAGAT
The DNA here is from genome assembly GCA_964591465.1 of uncultured Brevundimonas sp. Classification (GTDB taxonomy): domain Bacteria; phylum Pseudomonadota; class Alphaproteobacteria; order Caulobacterales; family Caulobacteraceae; genus Brevundimonas. The sequence goes on along the minus strand of CAZQBJ010000001.1, from coordinate 2,987 downwards.
CTCCCAGGTGCGGCGGCCCAGCAGCAGGTCGAACGGGCCGGCCATGGCCTCGCCCATCAGCTGCTCCAGCGGCTCGTCCCACCAGGGGAAGTTCCAGCCGCCGAAACGGAAGCCGCCGGAGGGGTCCTCCTCGGGCCCGCCGGGCGCCTGCATGACGCCGTCGATGGAGACGAAGGTGGCGGTGCGGATCGTGCGCATGGCGGAGCCTCCTAGAAAAAGCCGGGGGGAACCGGACGGGTCCGGTCGTCGAGGAACGGCAGGATCATCGCCGCCAGCACCGCCGGGTCGCCGAACACGTCGATGTGCGAGGCCCCGGGCAGGATCGCCAGCCGGGCCGGCGGGGCCTCGGTCAGGAACGGCTGGGAGGCGCGCTCGGTCTCGCCGCCGCCGCGGAGCCGGTACAGCTCCACCGCGTGCTCGGGCCGGACGATGTCATGGTCGCCGATGATGATGAAGGTCGGGTGCGGCAGGGCGCGGATGCGCTCGGCCGACCAGTCCTGACCGGCGTCCATGCTCTTGATCTTGTTGACGATCGAGGCGAACGACTCCGCGGTCGGGGTGGGCGACAGGCGCATGAACTCGCGCTCCATGGCCGAGCCGGCGAACACCTCGGGGGTGATCTGGGCCATCTGCTCTGCGAAGCCCGGCAGGTTGCCCGCCTCGTTGAAGCTGACCGAGGCGAGGACCAGGTGACCGACCCGCTGGGGATGGCGCAGGGCCAGCTGCAGGGCCGCGCCGGCCCCCATCGAGTAGCCGAACACGTCGGCCGTCTCGACGCCGGCGTCGGCCAGCACCGCCGCCGCGTCGTCGGCCAGCGCCTCGTAGGTGAGCGGCCCGGGCAGGTCGCCCGTCCGGCCGTGGCCGCGCTGGTCGACCACGATCAGGGGCCGGTCGGTGATCAGGTCGGTGAACGGCGCCATGGCGTCGGACGACATGAAAGCGCCGTGCAGGACCAGCAGCGGCGTCCCGCCGCTCGCAAGGTCGCCGTGGACGAAGTAGCGCACCTCGCCGCCCTCCACGGTGGCGGAGTCCGCACGCGGGGCGGCCTGGGCCGCGGCGGCCGCCTCGGCGGGCGCCGGCGACTGGGCGAGGACGGGCGAGCCGGAGGCCAGGGCCAGAGCCGCGGCGGCGGCGACAAGGGCGAACCGGTTGAAAGGCGGTCGGATCATGGGGTCTCTCCTCTCAGGTGTTCTCTGGGAGGCGGCGGCATCGGGCTCAGGCCGGGCGAGCCAGGCCAGGGTCCGGCGCTCGCCGGGAGCTGTCTTCCACGCCTTGAGCATCGCGTCCTCCATCGTGCTTCAGCGGAACGACGAACGAAGGCCGCGCCCTCCGACA
>CAZQBJ010000001.1:0-1552 GCA_964591465.1 uncultured Brevundimonas sp. | reverse complement strand
GGCTCCCCTCGCTTGTCGGGCGCCAACCAGACGCCTGGATCGGCCCTCCGGCAAGTCTGGTTCCGCTGTCGGCCGCGGGGCGCTAAGACGGGGACTGAACGCCGGAGCCCGCCATGAAAGCCGCCCTGACCGCCTGCGCCCTGCTGGTCCTCGCCGCCGCGCCGGCCGCCGCCGAGGACGAGACGGCCGCCGTCGCCGCGACCCTGGACGCCTTGCACGCCGCGGCCGCGGCGGCGGACGGTCCGACCTATTTCGACCTGTTTACGCCGGACGCCCGGTTCATCGGCACCGACGCGACCGAGCGCTGGTCCCTGGCCGAGTTCCGGGTCTATGCCGAGCCGTACTTCGCGCGCGGCCAGGGCTGGACCTATGCGCCCGTGGCGCGGACGATCACCATCGCGCCGATCGACTGCCGCTGCATCGCCTGGTTCGACGAGACCCTGGACAACGCTAGCTATGGCCAGACGCGCGGTTCGGGCGTTCTGCGCCGGACCGAGGCGGGCTGGAGGATCGAGCAGTACGTGCTCAGCTTCGCCGTCCCCAACGAGGCCGCCCGCGCGGTGGTCGCCGCCATCCGCGACGAGACCGGCGCGCCTTGATGGAGTTTCACGAGGAGGCCTTCGTCCTGTCGGCCCGCGGCCACGGCGACACCGGGGCGGTGGTCGAGCTGCTGACCGAGGGGCACGGTCGGCGCGCCGCCTATGTCGCCGGGGGCGCCTCGCGGCGGATGAAGCCGTTTCTCCAGGCCGGGGCGCGGGTCGTGGTCGACTATCGGGCGCGCACCACCGAGCATCTGGGGACGGCGCGGCTGGAGCCGGTCGGGGAGGGGCCCTCGGCCCTGTTCGACGACCCGCTGGCGCTGACCGGCCTGGCCGCCGCCGCCGCCGTGGCCCAGGGCGCCCTGCCCGAGCGCGAGCCGCACCCGGGCGCCTTCCTCGCCTTCGAGGCCCTGATGGGCGCCTTCGCCGTGCCGGAGATCTGGCCGGCCATCTTCGTGCGCTTCGAGGCCGGGTTGCTTGAGGATCTCGGTTTCGGCCTCGACCTCAGCAAATGCGCCGCCACCGGCGCGGTGGACGACCTGGTCTGGGTCAGCCCCCGCACCGGCCGGGCGGTCAGCCGGGCGGCCGGGTCGCCCTATGCCGACAAGCTGCTGCCCTTGCCGCCGTTTCTGCTGGGGGCCCAGGCGGGGGTGGGGCAGGGCGATGTCGGCGCCGGCCTGGCCCTGACCGGCCACTTCCTGGAGCAGTTCGTTTTCCATCCCCTGGACCGGCCCCTGCCGCCGGCGCGCGTCTGGATGGTGGACAAGCTGGGGGAAGCGGGGCGCCTGTGACCTTCGGGGGCTAGACTTCGCCCTTCGCTTCCCCGATTCGAAGGCCCATGACCGTTCATACCCCGCCGCCCGAGGGCGGACGCATCGTCGACGAGCCGATGGGCGAGGCCCTGTCGCGCCGCTATCTCGCCTACGCCCTGTCGACCATCACCCACCGGGCCCTGCCGGACGTCCGCGACGGCTTCAAGCCGGTGCACCGGCGCATCCTGTACGCGATGAACG